>NZ_CP015199.1:4224096-4533870 GCF_001648155.1 Chryseobacterium glaciei
TTCTGATTTTCTGGAATTCCGCAAAAACAGTATTAAAATCTTGATGAGTTTCAAGTAATTTTCCAATAATATAGGAATCTTCAATGGCCTGACAAGCACCTTGTCCCATATTTGGAGTGGTTGCATGAGCTGCATCGCCAATCAAACAAAGGTTTTCAGAATACCATTTTGGAATAGGAGACAGGTCCATAATATCATTAAGAATAATATTTTCTTTTGGAGTAGATTCTAAAATTTTTAAAACTAAAGGATTAAAATCGCTAAAATTTTCAGCTAAACTATTGTAACGTTTGTGTTTCCCGTGATTAATTAACGCATACCAATATATTTTTTTCTCTGAAAGCTTCACAAAACCAAAACGCTTTGCTTTTCCCCAAATTTCAAGAGCTTGATGATGAAATTCCTCGGGTAAATCAAAATCTAATAAACCTCTCCAACACATTTGCTTTGCATTTCGGATGTTTCCTGTTTCGAAAATTTGATTTCTGATTTTAGAATGAATTCCATCTGCTCCGAAAACTATTTTACCTTCGACTTCAATTCCATTTTCAAAGTTTAAAATATAGTTTTCTTTTTTCTTGATTTGGGTTAAAGAATGATCAAGTTTAATATGTTCGAAACCAATATTTTCAGCTAATATTTTTTGTAATTCTGCTCTGTGAATCGCTACGTTGCAGGAATTATATTTATTTTCTAATTCAAGAATATTTGTTTTTGTAATAGGTTTCAACTTTTCATCCGTAATCGAAATTCCATGAATTTTGTTTCCTGCTTTCTCAATTTTTTCTTTTAATCCTAACTGATCAAAGGTTTGCATAGCATTTATGGCCATCATAATTCCAGCTCCGACAGGTTTTATTTCTGGTGCTGATTCATAAATTGTGAAGTCTAAATTATTTTGTTTCAGGACATTTCCAAGAGCTAAACCGCCAATTCCGGCTCCGATTATTGAGATTGAATTCATTATTTTAAGTTTTTTAATTCATTCAATAATTGATTTTGCTTATTGATGAAATTATTCAAACTGTCTGTTTTCAAAGGATGAGCGTTTTGGTATTTTTCGATCTCGGGAAGCGTTTTTTTGATTTTGAAAGCGTTATAAAAACTGGAAATTTTATAATTATTAAGATTGACTTGCTTTGTTAATTCTTCCAATTTTTTCTTTTTTAAATTAAATTTTTCTGAACTATTTTGTAAAAGACTAAGAATTTCTTTTTTTAATGCAGAGTCTCTAATTACTTTAGCTCTATTCTCAGCGATGTTATAATAATCTTCAGAGTTAGTAATTATGTCTTTATAAATATTCTGCATTTCTCGGCTGTCTTGCTGAATTGATAAAACTTTTTCATCTAGTTCTTTTAAATCTTTATTATTTTTAATTTGCTCAGAATAGATTCCTTCTAAAATATCCTGAGTATTACTTAATCTTTTTATAGGAAAGCTTGATTCTGTATTTTCTGCTGCTTTTTCTACAATTTCAGTTTGTTTAGGCTTATTTTCTGAACAAGAAAGTAATGATAGAGATAGGATAGAGGAGAAAAGTATTTTTTTCATAGTTTATTTTAATTTTATTCTCAATTTTTGTCATTCCGGAGGAATCTAGACGTAGTTTTTTAAATATAATTGTAGAGATTCTTCACTCCGCTGCGCTTCGTTCTGAATGACAAACGTGATGGTCAATTTATTATTTCAATTAGTTGAAGATACTTCCAAAATTGTTACAAAAAAAAACGGAGCTTGAAAAATCAAACTCCGCCTAATAAATTGTTGCGCTAAAATTATTTACCTAAATAAGATTTCAGGATCTTGCTTCTGGTATTATGCTTTAGTCTCTTAATTGCTTTTTCTTTGATCTGACGGACTCTCTCTCTTGTAAGATCGAAAGTTTCACCAATTTCCTCTAAAGTCATTGGATGTTTTCCGTTCAATCCGAAGTATAATCTTACTAAGTCAGCCTCTCTTGGAGTCAAAGTATTTAATGCTCTTTCAATTTCAATTTGAAGAGATTCAAGCATTAGATCTTTATCTGGACTTGGAGATTCTCCTGAACGCAATACATCATAAAGATTAGAATCTTCACCTTCTACCAAAGGTGCATCCATAGACAAGTGTCTTCCGGAGTTTTTCATAGATTCTTTAATATCTTCCTCGCTCATATCAAGAACTTCAGCCAATTCTTCCGGAGAAGGAGGTCTTTCGTTTTCTTGTTCTAAGTGAGCATATGCTTTATTGATCTTGTTGATGGAACCAATTTTATTCAATGGCAATCTTACAATTCTTGACTGTTCTGCCAAAGCCTGTAAAATCGACTGACGAATCCACCAAACCGCATAAGATATAAATTTGAAACCTCTAGTTTCATCATACCTTTTTGCTGCTTTCATCAGTCCTAAGTTACCTTCATTAATTAAATCGGGTAAAGAAAGACCTTGATTTTGGTATTGCTTAGATACGGAAACTACGAAACGAAGGTTGGCCTTGATTAATTTCTCCAGTGCAGCTCTGTCGCCCGCACGTATTCTTTGTGCCAAATCTACTTCTTCGTCCGCAGTGATCAGTTCCACTTTACCAATTTCCTGCAAATACTTGTCTAATGAAGCAGTTTCCCTGTTGGTTACCTGCTTAGTGATTTTTAATTGTCTCATTTATTTTATCCTCAAAATAGAGTTACTATATATTATACGTTTGAAAAGGTAAAAAGGTTACACATGTTTCAATTATTTTTTATTTAATTAAAATAAATTTCGAAAATTAGTTGTAAATTATCGCTCTTGTAAATCTGGGAGAGGATTTTGAACCATTAAGATTTTATTTAAAGAGTTGGGCATAATTAAGATAAATCATTTTAATTATTTAATATTAAGGTTAATATTTTTATTTAAAGCTTTATCCCGCTTTCCACTATATCTTTTGGGTTACGGGCTCCGCTTCGCTTCGCCCGCAACCCAAAAGGATGTCGCTACAATCGGGGCTAGGGTTGCAGTCGTTTTTTCAGAATCAGGTATTACGAGGAACGTAGTGACGAAGCAATCTCTTAATAGTCTTAACTTCTTAAATCAATCTTAATGGTTTAAATTTTTAAGTATTTAATTTAGATTCCTAATTTAATTTCGTTCTGAATGACATTGCAAATATTTTATTTATGAGAACATTAGTGTTTATTTGTGAAAAAAATTAGTGTTTTAAAAACAAAAAAAGCGAAACCTAAGTTCCGCTCATATAATTTTAAATTGACAATCAACTAAAGGCTATCAACAATCAACAATTAAAACAAATCATTTAACAATTTTGCCAGTCTCAAACCTCCGTAAAGAAGCTGTCTTTCCATTGTATCATTGAATTTGTACTGATAATCATAAGATAATTTTGAATCATTTGGAGTTTGTGCGTAGATTTTATTCGCAATTTTGTGAGAATCATACAACCAGTCTTCCAAAGTTCCTGTCTGAATTTGTTTTACTTCATCATCAGTTTTGATATCCAATAATTTCGAATATTCTGTATAGCTGTATTTTTGAGAATCTACTAATTTTCCGTCCCAAACTGAGTGTAAATTTGTTTTTTCTCCAAAATAAGTTACATTGATTTTGTTTCCTCCTAAATCTTCAGACCTCCCTGTGTGCATAGGCTGAGAAAGATCTCCCATAATATGAATCAAGAAAATCAAAGCAATTTTTCTGTCTTTTTCAGAAGTTTTTTCATCTTTTACCTGAGCAGACAAAGTTTTCACCTGAGTATACAAGCTCGGACCAGCCTGAGCTTTCAAATTTTGCTCAAATGCTTTGAAATCTGCCTGTGGATCAATGTTTACGTAATGCCAAGCTGAAGCCTGCTTCCAAGCACCTGTAGTGTCAGATTTAATGAAATCCGGCCAGTTTGCCCAATAAGCAAGACGTTCTCTCCCCATTATTTTTTTGATCTCTCTTCTTGCTTTCCCGGAAAGGTGGTTTTCAGCGATTTCTGCAATAATTCTGTGCCCCGTCAATCCCCACGCATAAGAATACAGTGAAGATGTGATGAATGCTAACATCAGAATTTTAGAATAAATACTTTTCATTTTATATAACATTTTTCAGATCGCAAAGATACGGCTCGCTTTCCGAATTGTATTAAAAATTGAATAATTTCTTGCTTTTCTAAGGTTAATAAAATTTAATCTAAATAAAAGGTTTAAAGTAAATCATTCTATCTTTTTAAGATATATTTGAAAATTGGAGCTTTGAAAACTTAGTATTTTTAACAACTTAAATATATTCAATGATTAAAATTTTTAAATATTAATGTTATACAAATCTCAAACTTATACTTTTACCGTATTTTCACGGAAATTATAATATATTATTCTATTTAATGTTAATAAATTAGTATTTTTAGAAGAAATTTATTGAGAAAATGCTTTTTCAATAATTAGAGATATATTACCTTTACAAGCCAAATAATCACAGGAAACACTATGTATGAGAATAATATTGTAGATATGTATTACAATAAGCTGCAGACAGATTTCAAGGCAGAAGCTGTCGCGGTGAATCTGTTGAAATATCACAGAGCGGTAAGCAATATCTTTATTGACAGGATCGGGATCAATGACAGGGCTTATTTAAAGGATATTAAAAATATTTCAAGCAATTATTTAGGTTTTGATGAAGAAGTTTTTACGATAGAAACGTACAGAGAAGGAATTTACGATTACCTTCCTGAAGGACTTTTTCATCCGCCTTCATTGGGTGCTACGAGAAAAAACGTTGAAAGCGTTGTTAAGGAAATCCGAAAGCAAAAAAGGGTAGAAGAAGATGCCAGAAAGTTTTTCCAACCTTTTGAATTGGAAATTTTCTTTACGGAAGTCAGTGCTTTGCTTAAAGAATTCGATTTTGACCTTACCAGCGACACCGATACTTTGCTAGAAACTGTCAGCGAACTTTGGCCTTTGGTGAAGATGCTAGATAAACAAAATGCCTATATTTTTATCTATATTTTACCGTTTTTTCATCAGATCAGAGGAGATAAAAAATGGCTTGAAAGATGTATGACAGCATTTTTACAAGTGCCTGTAGAGGTAACTTTTGCCCCAAATGTTATTGATGGAATAGGGGGAAATAATGATTCTATGTTATTAGGAAATTCAAAATTGGGAGTTACTTATATTCCGAGTGGGAAACATATGGACGGACAGCGAAATTGGGTAGTGAATATCGGCCCGATTCCGTATTCGGATATGAAAAAATATATTCATGGAAACCCGTTCAGAAAAGTACTTCAGGCTTTATACGATTATTTTCTTCCTGTAAGCGTAGATGTGGAAGAAAATTTTATCACAGAAAAGAAAGAATATTCATTTATGCTTGAGGATGATGGCAGAAATGCAAACCGCCTCGGATACTCTACCTTTCTGTAAAATATTTTATTATATTTACAATCACCAACAAAATATAAATTCGAAAAGAAACAAATGGAAATTTCTTCAGTTAAAGGGATCTTTTTTAGGTATATTTTAATGCCACTAATAGCAGTTATTATGATGATTATCCTCGGAATAATCAGAAGAAACAAACCTGCTATAAAAATTAAAGTAATCATCATATACGTTCTGCTTTGCAGTTTGTGTCTTGCTTTACCTGGTTTTTTCGGGTTTGCAGGGAATTTGTTTAACCCATATTGGTATCTTATTGCACAGATTATTTACCTTATTTTTGGGATTATTCACGTTAATTTATTAGATAAGTATTTCAAAAAACATATCGAATCTGTGTCGATGAGTATTTTGTTTGAATCAATACTTTCATTGACGTGTATCGCTTTCGGCGGATATCTTTTTTATCTGATTTTTAATTGGATGAGTAAAGGAACAGGTTACGCTATCATGTCGGCAACGAGCATGTTGATCTTTTTGGTTCCGATGGTATTTTACTATTGCTATATTCAGTTCATCAGTATTCCGTTCGATATTTATAAAACCTGGAGATATTCACCGGATCAGAGACTTCCGGACTTTGAAGGTGCAGATTTTGATAGATTAATGGTGTTGAATGTTGAGTTAAGCAAAAATCTTGAAGACGCCAACAGATTTAGAATTAAAGCTAAAACTTTACCAACCGGAGTAACTTTCGGAGACTGGTTTTATAGAGTAGTGGATGATTATAATCACAAGAATCCGGGATCTATCATTCATTTATCAGACATTGAAAAAGAACCATATTATTGGATCTTTTATACAAAAAAATCGTTTTTCAGTTTCAGAAGGTATATTAATTTTGATATGGATATTTCTGCAAACGGCATTTCAGAAAATGAAGTGGTGATCTGCAAAAGAGTTATCCAGCACGAAGAAGAAGGAATTACGAGAAAACCATAATCACAAATTTTAAAAGTATTAACTATGATACAGCCTATAAAACATTTTGCAATCAATTGGGTAGATGGGATGAAAGTTTCCCAAAGACACCTGAATGATCAGGATAATTTTCTAATAGATACCATCAGAGATTCAAATTCTTTGGCGATCACAACATATAATTACGGACTTTTACCAATCCCGAACGAGTTTACAGACAAAACTATTTTTGATGTTCATAATACGGCAACAAATGATGTTCAATTAGTTATAAAACATTGTAGCGCAGTGACTTTAGCAGGCTACAGAGTTGAGTTGAATGATAGGAGAGTAAGCGTAAAATCATTAGCCAAATCAATGAATGAAGAACAGGCTGATGGAGAATATTATATCCTAATTTCCGTTAATCCGTTTGATAAAGTTCCGTTTGGAGATATTGATCCTGAAGAAATTCCGCCTCGTCATCCCAATGCACAACCGAATCATCATATCGAGTTGCTTCCAGTAACTTCTTTGAATAGCAGTTACTCAGGAGGGAATTATCTGATCGTCGGAAAGGTTGATTTAAAGGGAAATATCGCGCAGGTAGATTCTAATTTTATTCCGCCTTGTACGTCTATTCAGAGTCATCCTGCTTTGTTGGATTATTACAACAGCTATGCAAAATCTATCGGAAATTTACAGCAATACGCTTTTAAAATCATTCAAAAAGCATCTCATAAAAATCAAAATACAGCGTTAGCTCAAAATGTTAAGTTTCTATGTAACACGATGGTTACGACGTTTGGAGATATGTATTTCCAATTCAGAAATATTATTCCTTGGCAACCACCTGTATTTTTAATTGAAAATTTTGCAAAATTGGCGCTTCATTTATACAATTCAACTCAGGTTTTGGTTCCTGCAGAATTGGAGGAAATGTTGAATTATAGCTTAGAATGGAGTGAAATTGCCCCTCATACCTTATTAAATCAACTATCTATTGTTGCTGAAACCAATTACGATCACCATAATTGTGGCGAACCACTTCTTTATATCCAACAGATGTTGAGAAGTTTAGAAACAATTTTCTCTAAATTAAGTGAATTGGATTACATCGGTCAGAGAAAAGAAAACATCATTGTTAACGAACAGGAAGTTTCTTCAAACAGCAATCCGAAAAGAGGCTGGAGTGTTCTAGATTAATTTTATAATCACTTTCAAAAAATATTTAATCCCGAACGCAATAATTTGGGATTTTTTGTATAAAATTGTCTGATTAAATTCTCACAGGTTTTTAGAGAATATTATATGCAGTCATCTGTGTAAATCTGTGGGAGAAAAAAATAAAAAAATGAATTTAAACCAAATAAGACAAGACACAAAAGGTTTATCCGATAATAAAATATTTCTAAACAACGCTGGTTCATCATTAATGCCAAAAGTTGTTGTAGAATCAATGGTTGATTATTTTCATCAGGAAGAACAATTCGGAGGATATGAAGTCGCCAACCGAACTGCAACTTTACTGGAAGAGTTTTATGAAGAAACAGCAAAACTGATCAACTGCAAGTTATCAAATATTGCTTTTGCAACCAGCGCGACGGATGCTTATACAAAAGCGTTGTCGAGTATTGTTTTCAAAGAAGGAGATGTTATCATTACCACTGTTGATGATTATATTTCGAATCAGATCACTTTCATTTCGCTTCAGAAAAAATTAAATATAAAAGTAATTAGAACGAAAAATCTTTCAGATAATGAATTGGATTTGGAGGATTTAGAAAATTTAATCAAGAAACACAATCCAAAATTAATTGCAGTTACGCATATTCCTACAAATTCAGGTTTGATTCAAAACGTTGAAGGTGTAGGGAAAATTTGCCGTCAATATGATGTTTTATATTTGGTTGATGCTTGCCAATCTGTTGGACAAATGGTTGTTGATGTTGAGAAAATCGACTGTGATTTCCTGACTGCCACAGGAAGAAAATTCATGCGTGGACCGAGAGGAACTGGATTTTTATATGTTTCTGACAGAGTTTTAGAGCAAAATTACGCTCCCTTATTGTTAGATATGAGAGGTGCAAACTGGACGGAATATGATGATTATGAATTATTTAAAACCGCAAAAAGATTCGAACATTGGGAGATTTCTTATGGTTCTTTACTAGGTTTTATGGAAGCTGTAAAGTATGCAAATAATATTGGCTTAGATAATATTGAAAATTATAACAAAAATTTATCTGGAAAACTTAGAGAAAACCTTAAAAATAGTGGTTTCAACGTTTGGGATTGGGGAAATAAGCTTAGTAGTATTGTTACTTTTTGTGAGCCTAATGGTGAGCTTGAAAATATTCAAAAAGTCCTAAAAGAGAATAATATATTTTTCTCAGTAACCTACAAAAATTCCGCTTTGATTGATTTTACTAATAAAAATGTGAATGGAATAGTAAGACTTTCACCACATTACTTTAATACAACGGAAGAAATTGAAACTGTTTCTGAAATTTTGAAAAATAGCTTGAAGTAAAAATTTAACCATTAATATTTTTTTAAGAGATTAAGTTTAATTAAGAAAAACATGCTGATTTTAAAGCGTAGCTAATCTTAACATTCTTAACTCCTTAAACAAATCTTAATGGTTCAAAAAATTATTTTTTAACCAATATTTTCTCCGTAGCTTTTTTACTTAAAATTTCCTGTTTACCTTCAACTTCAACCGTTACGGATCTGTCAAAACTTTCAATTTTAATAACTTTTATTTTGGTATTCAGGAGCAGTTTTCTTTCGGTTAAATAATTCAGAAAGGCGTCATCAGAAAGCGTAACAGAAGCAAAAACTACTGTTTCTCCAACATTGCATCCGCTTAATTTCTGTAAATCCTGGGAGATAATATTTCCGTCTTTATCAGGAATTGGTTCTCCGTGCGGATCAAACTTTGGATGGTCTAATATTTCATCCATCTTATCAAAGAAAATAGTAGAGTGCACGTGCTCAAGCTGTTCTGCGATTTCGTGGACATTTTCCCAGCCGAAATTCATTTTTTTAACCAAAAACATTTCGGTAAGTCTGTGTTTACGTACCACCAAAGCGGCTTCGCGTCTTCCTTTTTCGGTGACTCTGAGAGGTTTGTAGGTTTCATAAATGACCCAACTTTTGTCGGCAAATTTCTTCATCATGTTATTGACACTCGGCATTTTTACATTTAAAAATTTGCTCAGCTCGTTAATCGTAACCTTTCCTTCATTGTCAACTAAATGAAACAAAGCTTTCAGATAATTTTCTTCTGTTAATGTTGTTTTCAAAATGTTAGATGATTTTCAATACAAATCTAACAAAATATTATTAAAATTCAGGTCTTGTTAATTTAACTTTTTTTAATTTTACTGTATGAAATTTTCATTTAAAAACGACTATTCAGAGGGATGCCACCCAAATATCTTGCAGGCACTTTTACAAAGTAATCTCGATCAGCAGGCTGGCTATGGCGAAGATGAATATTCTTTACAGGCTAAAGAATTAATTAAAGAAAAAATTAAAAACCCAAATTCGGACATCTATTTTGTTTCCGGAGGAACACAGGCAAATTTAATTGTAATCTCTTCTATTTTAAGACCTTATCAATGTGCAATTTCGGCTTCTACAGGACATATTTTAAATAATGAAACCGGAGCAATCGAAGCGACAGGCCATAAAATATTAAATATTGAAACAGAAGATGGGAAATTAAGACCAACGGATATTACTCCTGTTTTGGAAAATCATCAAAATGTTCCGCATCAGGTAATGCCAAAATTGGTTTATATTTCGAATTCTACTGAGCTAGGAACGATTTATAATGCAAAAGAATTAGAAGATTTATCTACTTTTTGTAAACAAAACAATCTGTATTTATTTAT
This sequence comes from Chryseobacterium glaciei, assembly GCF_001648155.1. Taxonomy (NCBI): domain Bacteria; kingdom Pseudomonadati; phylum Bacteroidota; class Flavobacteriia; order Flavobacteriales; family Weeksellaceae; genus Chryseobacterium; species Chryseobacterium glaciei. The sequence continues at coordinate 4,234,309 of NZ_CP015199.1, forward strand.
GGATGGGGCAAGACTGGGACATGGTTTGACCTCCGAAATCAGTGATTTAACTTTAGAAAAAGTAGCGGAACTAACGGATATTTTTTATTTAGGAGGAACCAAAAACGGAGCATTGATTGGAGAAGCGATTGTTATTAATAATCAGGAACTTAAACAGGATTTTGGTTTTAATATCAAACAAAAAGGCGCATTATTAGCAAAAGGGAGATTATTGGGAATTCAGTTTTTGGAACTGATGAAAAATGATTTGTATTTTGATCTGGCAAAACATGCAAATAATCAGGCGATGAAGATTAAAAATGCAATGAAGAATAAAGGAATAGAATTTCTTTCCGACACTTATACTAATCAGATATTTCCGATTTTGAGTAATGATTTAATTGATATTTTATCTGAAAAATTTGAGTTTTATGTTTGGAAGAAAATTGATGAAAATAATTCTGCGATCCGCTTGATAACTTCTTGGAATACAGGCGATGAACCTGTAGACAGTTTTATAGAGATCATTAATAGTGAATATCATAATTAAAAAAACAGCCTGCAATCAGGCTGTTTTTATTTTAATCTTCGACAAGTATTTTTTTGATACCTTCAATGACTTCATTTTCAAGTTTTTTAATCTTTTCCTTTTTCATGTACATATAAATACCGATCGGGAAACAAAAAATAAGATATAACAAAGCAGAATCTGAAGCTGTTTCTGTAGTTACTTTGCCAATCTCAGGTTTTGCATTTATTTTTACATTTCCTGTTAATGTAAATCCGCTAGTTCTTACTTGAAGTGCTCCAAAACTTGTCTGAATTTTATATTGTGGAAACGTTTTCTTCAGTCCATCAATCAATTCATTTTTCGAAAACGGTTTAAAATTTAAACTTTGCATAGTGTTTGTTATTAATAATTTTTGTTAGTATGAGTGTGAGCCCGTACTATAGCAAATACCATGCAATATATTTCAATAATTAGGGAATAATTGATGTTTTATTTTAAAACTTTTGAAACCAATTTGCAATCAACTAATTTATAATCTGTTCCCTCATATTTTATCTTGTTTTCATTAACGAATTTAGTTCCTGTCTGAGAATCTCTTTCACCAACACCTTCAATTATTGCGTCTTTTTTCTGTAGAAAATAAATATCATTTGTATTTCCTGATTTTCCTTCTGCAGCAAATTCATAAGTCAATTTAAGCGTATCACCAGATTTTATTCCGGACAAAGTTCCCATAGAACTGTCTTTTTCGCTGTTTTTATAAGATAGTTTTCCTGTAATGGTTCCTAAATTATCATCAATAGTCGCAAAAACACTGTCTTTTCCAACAACTCCTAAATAGCAGAATGATTTTGGCCCCAGCGTATCAACCACAGGTTCAGTTGTTGCCACTGTATCGACATCTGTTTTTGGAGTTACAGTTTCCGTTTTTTTATTACAGTTCATCAAAAAAAATGATACCGAACTTAATAAGATTAATTTTTTCATACCTTTTTTATTATGTTAAATCAAATTTCGTGCTGCTAAAATAATAATACTATTTTTAATATAATTAAATATAAATTAAAAATAATATTTAGTTTTAAATGTATTTATGATTTTAATTTAATCAATAATGATAAAATTATGAACGGTTTTCCTAATCGCTGAGAATCGCTTAAAAAAAACATTTCCGAATAAATATTCGTATATAGGAAAAATAATTTGAGGCATGATTAATGTTTCTATACTATTAAAAATTCATTGTTATGAAAAGTTTGCTTAAAATTATTTTTGTTGTTGTATTTATTTTTGGAATTAATCAATTAAAAGCAGAAACTCCACAAAATTATATTTATACATCTTCGGGAGATCTTCAGAAAATTGAAAAGCTCATCACCCAAAAAGATATTGGAGGAGTTCAAATTGTTTATAATTGGAAATCATTAGAAACATCGAAAGATATTTATGACTTTTCAAGAATTGAAAAAGATCTTGATTATTTAACCAAATTGAATAGAAAATTATTTATTCAACTTCAAGACAGATTTTTTGAACCGGAAGCGAGGTATGTGCCGGATTATATTTTAAATGAAAAAGAATATAAAGGAGGTTTGGTTCCGCAATTTGATAATCCTGGAGAAAATAAACCGATTGGAAATGGTTGGGTTACTCAACAATGGAATTCTGCAGTTCAGCAAAGATTTCAAAAACTGATAGGAGAGTTGGCGAAAAAATTTGATGGAAAAATCCAGGGAATCAATTTGCCGGAAACTGCGATTGACATTGATATGAAAAGAGATAAAACAGGTTTCAGTTGTGATAAATATTTTCAGGCTGAACTTGACAATTTAAAATTTGCAAGAAGTGTTTTCAAAAAATCATACGTTTTACAATATGTGAATTTTTTTCCGTGTGAATGGGAAAACGATCATAAATATATGTCCAGATTGTTTGAATTTGCGAAAGAAAATAATGTAGGTTTGGGCGGACCGGATATTGTTCCTAATAAAAATGCACAGATGAAAAATTCATATCCATTCTTTAATAAGTATAAAGGAAATTTACCTTTGGTCGCAATGGCTGTGCAGGAGCCGACTTTAACCTATAAAAATCCAAAGACTAAAAAACCTTTTACAAAAGAAGAGTTTGTAGAATATGCAGAAAATTATTTAGGAGTTAACATAATATTTTGGAGTGTAGAATCTCCTTGGCTGAAAAATTCCTAATTGATTTTAAACCATTAAGATCTATTTTATTGTAATTATAAAACTTAATATTCTTAATTACTTAATTGAATCTTAATGGTTTAATTATTTTTGTCATACTTTCAAACAGCCACGAAAACCTCTTGCTGCATAATAAGAATCTGCACCGTTATGGTACGTGAAAACGATATTGTAACGACGATCACAGAAAATAGCACCACCTAATTCTCTAATATTCGCGGGAGTTTTAATCCAGCTTGAAGTTTTTAAATCAAACTTTCCGAGCTGTTGAAGTTGGCGATATTGATCTTCTGATAATAATTCAATGCCCATTTCCAGGGCTTTATCGATCACATTATTTTCAGGTTTATTGGCTTTTCTTGCTTCCCAAGCCTGATAATCGTAGCAGAGACTTCTCCGTTTTGGGCTCTCTGGCGAACAATCAAAGAAAATATATTCGTCATTTTTTTTATCATAATCAATAACATCCGGTTCACCTTCGGTTACTTCCATTTCATTTAATGACCAAAATTTATCGGGATTTGCTTCCAATTTTGACTGAATTTTATCCCAATCAAGACCTTTGTGACGGTTTATATTTTTTTCAAAACGGGTTTTTAATGTTTTAAGGAGAGCGTCTGCCTGTTCGGAGGATAATTTTCTATTATTTTTCATGTTGATTGTATTTGTGTTAAAAATTCTAGATTAAATTTATTCAAAAATAATTAAATAAATTTTCTGTCTGATGGTCGGAAATACCAAGAAATACAAGTAATAATAAGAAGCAATAATGGTGGAAAAGTCCTGCCAATCGGATCTCCGACAATGATATGGGAAACCAAAGCTCCGGACATTGCGAAGAAAAATCCGGCATACGCCCATTCTTTTAATAATGGATATTTCGGAATTAAAGCAACGATGACTCCCAATATTTTCCATATTCCAATGATGCTCATTAAGTAAATTGGGTAACCTAGTCTTGTGAAATTTTCTACTTCATCTTTGTTTTTCATCAGCTGAACAATGGCTGTTGAAACCATTCCCAAAGACATCCAAAGAGTGAAAATCCAGTAGATGATCTTATTTCTTTTTGTTGATTTATTTTGTGTTTCCATTTTTATAATTATTTAGTAATTAGTCATTTATGCCTTTTCCGATAAGTATGTCGGGAATACATTTTTCAATCCTTGACTCACGGGTTTTTGATTGTTTTGCCGAAGAAAAATGGAGTAGATAGGCTCTTTGTCTTCCGGGAGTTAAATCTTCAAAAGCTTTTTTTAAGGCTGAATTTTCCTCTAACTTTCTTTGAAATTCTTCGATCATTTCAAATTGTTTGGTTTCTTTCATTTCTACTTTTATACCTGATTTTTCTACTTCAAGAGCTTCAAACATATAGTTTTTAATGATTTTCTCTAAATCAACAATTTCTTTTAAATCCGTAAATCGAATCTGTCTCGCAACCTGAACATTTTCAGATTGTTGGATTAAAATATTGTCGGAATCATTCATCAAAGCACCTTTGAAAAATAGGAGTGCGCAATATTCTTTAAATCCATGGATCAAAAAAATATTTTTGTTATCATAAGTGTAGCAGGGGCATCCCCATTTTAGGTCTTCCTCAAGCCCTGTGTCCAGAGCGATTGCTCTTAATTTTTCAAATTCTTTCTGCCATTGTTTGGCTTGGTCAAAGAAGAAATCAACTTTAGGATTCATAATTTATGAGTGATAAGTAATTGGTAATGAGTAATATTTGTCAATTATTAATTTTAAAGGCGAGCTTTTAAGCTTTTTTAGAAAAAATAATCTGCAGACGATTATGAGCCATATTTAAGCCTTGTGCAAATGGAAGTTTAAGGATTTGATCTCTGTAATCGACTGATTTGTAAATAGTTTTAATTACTATTTTGCTTGTATTTTCCGTTAATTTTTCAAATTCTAAAAATTCTAACTGAACCGGAAAAGGAGTGTTTTCCATTTGGAAAGTTCTCGTAATTTTTTGATTATGAACAAATTCGTGAATTGTTCCATTGGCGCGGAAAACGACATCGCCTTGAGGATTTGATGTTTCAAACTGATATCCGCCATGTTGCTGATTATCAAGTTTTAAAACTTTTGTTCCCATCCATTGCTCAACCAATTCGGCTTCTGTATAAGCTTTGAATAATAGTTCTAAAGGCAAATCAAACTCTCTTGTAATAAGGATTTCCTGCTTGTTATCTTCGGCTTGGATTTTCGTTTTTAGTTCCATATTTTCTATTTTTTCTGTTGATAGGCTTTCATTACGCTTTCTAATTTATTGAATTTTTCGTCCCACATTTGACGAAAAGGTTCGATAAAATCGGCAATTTCTTTCATTTTATTTGGATTGAGATGATAGATCATTTCGCGACCATTTTGTTCCTGAATTAATAATTCACATGCTGTGAGGATCTGCAGATGCTTTGAAACAGTAGGTCTGGCTGTATCAAAATTTGAAGCAATAGCACCAGCCGTCATAGATTGTGTGGCAACCAACATAAGAATCGATCTTCTTGTAGGATCTGCTATGGCCTGAAAAACATCTCGTCTTAAATTCATTACGTAGTTATTTAACTACAAATATATGTGAAGTTAAATAACTACGCAAATTTATTTTCATAAAATGTTGATTTTTAATGATTAATGGAGCAAAATAGAAACGATACTCAAATAAAGTACTTATTTTAAGTCAGGTATAATACTATCTAAGTGCATTAATAGTGGGTAAATGGCTGAAAATCGTCTAAAGATAATTTTACAAATTTTTGATTAAAATACAGCAGTACACTCTTCTTTTTTGTCAAATTTAAAATGTCCTATAATTAATATTATGTTAAGTTGTAAATTGCCATTAATTTGTTATTCGATTTTTGAGATTTATATTTATGAATAATTATTGAAAAAGTAGATATTAGTTTATTTAAGCACAAAACAGGCATGATACCGAACGAATTTAGAAATTTGAATTTAATGATCTAAAATCAGGAACTTCTTATATTTTTGTGACTTCAAATGACGGAATTACGTATAAACGATTAAAGTCAAAAAATTCAGGTTCTATTACTGTTTCTTCAGATAATACATTTTATGAGCCTTATAAAATTCCTTTTGAAGAAATTTTGGAAGTCTGGAAATATGCTTCAGGAATTTTCCCGGAAGAGTTTTAATCTAAAATAAAAATATTATATTTATTTCCGAAAAAAAATGATAGGTTATGCCGACTGATGCGTCTCACAAGCTGATTCCGATGACAACTTTTGTTATTGAATATTATTCTAATGAAGGTTATGCTGATCTTCAGACATTACGCTTGATGAATAATTATGCTAATTTCTTAAAACAGTCTTTAACTCTTGGAATGTTTGTTCCGGTAGATCCACAAGGGAATGTACTAAAGGAACCAAAAAACTATGCGATATGGAAAACGCTGGAGCATAACGACGGAAAAAAAAGCGATGCTGTTGGCTTTGAGGAACATAGAATATATCAAACCGCAGAACGAAACTGTCTTTTTGAAGGATTTGAATTGGTGTACAACGGATATTCTGTTGTTCGGATTGTTAAATCAAATAATAATTCCGTTGAATTGTCTTTTAGCAAGAATGATTTAAAATGTTCAACATTTAAAGATATTGAGGCATTTTCTGTTTTAGATGAAATATCTTTAACGCCTAAAGCATTAAAAACCATCGGAATAAAAAAATAAATTAAAAGGTTGAAAAATCTGCCTTTTATTTCTGAAGAAAGGCTCAGATCATAAATCCAAGCCTTTTTAAATTTAATCAAATCTTTTCTGAAAAGAAAATCCGGATTGATGCATTGCAATTTCATTTTTACCTGTTTCGAGTTGTGCCTGACTTACATAAATTTTCATTTGCTGTTCATAATCGTTGATGGCACTTTCTAAGGTTTCAAACTTTCCGGTGATTAAGTTTTCAGATAAAATTAAGGCATCCAATAATCCTGTATTAGCGCCCTGACCAGCAAAAGGAGGCATTACGTGGGCTGCATCTCCAATCAAAGTTATTGGTAAAGGACGATTGTTTTTCCAAGCTTTATCTATAGAAATTTTTCTTGTCGGCAATCCTGCAAAAAAGTTTGTTGAACGGAATAATTGATGATAACATTCGTCCCAATCAGGAAGTATATTGGATAGAAACTCAGCAATATTTTCTGTATTTTGAAAATTTAAGTCATTTTCATGAATCCATTTTTCAGGTTTTCTGAACGTTACATTATACGTTAATGCACCGTTGTTATTAGGATTTGCCACTAAATTAATTCCATTATCAGCCAGCATTAATATATTGTTGTTGCATAATTGAAAAAACTCTGAACATTGTATTTCAGGCTGAAAAACTTCACCCTGTATAATAAAAGTTCCGGTATACTCTACTTCTGCATCTGTAACAAATTTTTTGGCTTTGGACATTCCGCCATTGGCTCCTATTACAAGATCTGCGGTTGCAATCATCTTATTTTCAAAATGTAGGAGCCATTTTTCGTTTTCTTCTTCAAATTCGGTGAATTTTCTGTCCCAAATCACAGTATTTGGTGTTAAGCTGTCTAGTAAGATTTGTCTTAAATCATTTCTATTGATCTCAGGATTATCGTATTGATTTTCGGGTATTGAATTTTTAATGAATAAAACTTTGCTCTGTTCATCAACTACTGTTCTTCCCATCGGAATCGCTTTAGCATAATAACTTTCCAGTAATCCTGCTTTTTTCATAGCATCCTGTCCTGAACCTTTGTGCAGATCTAATGTTCCACCCCAAATTCTTACTTTTGGGTCTTTATCTCTTTCGTAAACAGTTACATTTATTCCTTCTTGCTGTAGTAATTTTGCTAAGATTAAACCAGCCGGTCCTGCGCCAATAATGGCTACATTTTTATTCTTTAATAACATAATTTTGCCTTGTTTAATATGAACACAAAATTCTGAAATGTTTCTACGACAGGATTGTATAAATGCGACAAAATGAGGCTTGAAATGATTAATTTAAAAGCTAATGATTTGCGTATTTCTTTGACGGATAGCTTTTTCCGTTCTTGGAATGAAATTTTCGGTAATGTTTAGTGCTGCGGTAGCCTGAACTTCTTCAATAAATGGTCTCAAATTCTGATTATATTCTTGAAATGCAAGGGTAAAATTACCGTCATATTTTTCCAAAGCATCCGCTAATGTTGCAGCTCCGATCATAGATAATGAACCGCCCATTCCTGCGGCGGGAGAAGCACAATATCCGGCATCGCCTATCAGCGCTACTCTACCTTTTGTCCATGACGGCATTTTTATCTGGCAGAATTTATCGAAGTAAAAGAATTCGGAATTTTGTACTTCTTCCAGTAATTCTGCGGTTCTCCAGCTTTGTCCTTCAAACTGTTTCAGAATAATTTTTCTTTGTTGATCTTCATTTCGATAATCATAAGTAATCTCTTTTTCTGAAAAAAAGCAGAAAATAATATCGGTTTTATGGTTGTAAGCATTCAATGTAACAGCCTTGTCGGGCACGTTGTACATTTGCATTGTTTTTTGTTTAATTAAAAGCTTATCAGCAATTGTAATTGAAAAATAAGCTCCCAAAAAATGAGAATATTCCATTTCTTCACCAAACCAGATTCTTCTCACCCCCGAATGAATGCCGTCGCAACCTAATACCAAATCAAACGAACGTTGTAAACTATTTTTAAAACTAACTTGTATATTGTCTTGTGTTTCATTTAAAGCTGTGATGTTGTTGTTGAAAATAAATTCAACGTCATTTTTCAGTTTATCAAATAAAATATTCATAAACTGATCGCGTTCAATTTCGATTTCATCATCGATAGATTCGGGATCTTCGTTCAAAATTATTGAGCCTTCTGAAATATCGTCAGCATTTTTAAATTCTATCTTTTCGACGTTCAGTCTGTTTGCTTTTAGCTGCTCAAAAATTCCCATTCGTTTAGAAATTTCGAAAGCCATGCCTTTGATATCAATTGCTGCTCCGGCAGTTCGGGATTTGGCTGAGAGTTCAATAACAGTTACTTTATAACCTAATCTATTCATCCAGTAAGCGGTTGAAAGTCCGGCAATACTTGCGCCAGAAATGAGGACTGATTTTTCTTTTAATAATTCCATTGTATTGATTTTTTGTTGATACAAAGGAACATCGTAAAAATAGAGATAGCAATGTCAGAACAAAGTAAGTATTGGACTAATCGCGGTTTTTGTTTCGAAAAGCTAAAGGAGTCATTCCGGTAACTTTAGTAAAAAGGCGTGAAAAATAAGGATAATCGTCATACCCTAATGCTGTAGCAATCTCTTTTACAGACTGATCTGAATGATAAAGCAAACGTTTGGCTTCTAAAACAATACGTTGCTGAATGTGATAAGAAACTGAATAACCGGTAGTGTTTTTGATGCACTCATTTAGGTAAGGCGTAGAAATATTGAGTACTTGGGCATACTCTGACGGACGTTTTACAGTTATATATTTCTGTTCTAAAATTTGTTTAAAAACTTTGGTAACAATTTCAAACCTAGACAATTTTTCCAAAGGTTGATTATGTTCTAAATATTGAGAAATAACCAATGCTACCAACGTATTACAGCTATCTTTTAACAAAGAATGATAGAGTTTTTCGTTTTTTCGGGCGTAGTATTTTAAAGAAAGTGATACCGCCTCAGAAATAAGGGAAAATGTTTCCTGGTCTAATAGTAAAGGTTTTACAGGTCTGATTTCATCCAATAATTTTAGATATTCAGGATTCAGATATTCACTGTTGAGTGCCCAGGTGCTGACGGTTATATTCTCGGTAGATGTTGTGTAATGCACCTGATCAGGATGAATGTAAATGACAGATGATTCTTTAATTTCATATTTTTGAAAATCAATTTCAATGGAAACTGTACCTTTTTCAAGCAAGAAAAATGAATGAAGATCGTGCCGATGCGACTGTTTTTCCTCTTCATTAATTATTGAATGGTCAAAAGACACTCTTTCCATGACAATGCCCGGACTGCGTTCATCAGCCATGGAATTAACAGGAATTGATTTTGTCTTTTTATTCATTAAATTGTTTATTAACCACAAAAGGTAAAAGGCTTTTTAACCTCTTGTGGTTTAATTTTAAATATATCATGCAGGCTCCCAAAGCTCTATTTTATTGCCGTCTGCATCCATAATATGTACAAATTTTCCGTATTCATGAGCTACAATTTCGTCAACTACAGTTACGCCGTTTTCTTTAAGATTTTTTACTAATCCTTCAATATTCTGAACTCTGTAATTGATCATAAATTCCTTCTTTGAAGGCGCGAAATATTCACTTCCATTTTTGAAGGGACTCCATTGTAAAGCGTTGATTTCTTCTGGATTATTAATGTTTCTGGATTCAAAAGTTGAACCCCAATCATTGGTGTCTAATCCTAAATTTTTCGCATACCATTCTCTGGTTTCCTTTGGATTGTCTGTGAAAAAGAAAATTCCGCCAATTCCTGTTACTTTTGGGGTTGTATCAATTGAGTTTGATTGTTCTGCTTGATTGTTTTGGTCTTCCATATTTTTTGTTTTTATTAAATTTTAGTTTGTTTAAAAGTGATAAAATCACTGCTTATTATTCGTTTCCCTTTCTTCGCATTTCGAGCAAATACAGCTGGTGTCGTTCCACTGTATCGCTTAAATTCTCTGCTTAAATGAGCCTGATCGGTATATCCCAATTCAACGGCTAAAGAAGCAAGATTAGATTCCGGATCTATCCATAATTGATTTCGAACTTGTTCAAACCGAATCAAACCCGATACGTCTTTTACCGTATGACCAGATGATTGCTTGAATTTTCTTTCCAATGTACGAACAGTTGAATGAGCTTCCGTTGCTATTTGGTTTACAGGCATCGTTCCTTTTGCTTCTCTCATTGCATTTCCTGCTTTTGAGAGTGTCGTATCGTTAGAAATTTGTAATGTATTCAGGAAATACTGTTCTACCTGAGATATTGCTTCATCTACTCTACCATTCTGAATATATTGAGCTAAAATAGGTTGAAGTTGGGTTATAGAATGTTCAAAAACACGTATTCCATCTTTTCCTGAGGGTAATTCAAGCAAATCAAAAATACTCCAAGGGAAACATCTGATTCCAATAATTTCTAAGCTGTTTTTTGAATAAAAATTGACAGGTTGATTAAGAAGTCCTATCATAAATGGTGAAGGCAAAGGTTCTATATTTCCTTTATTAGAAATGCTGCAGCCGTTTCCGAAATGAAAAATAATTTCTGCATAACCATCGGGAATTACTTCAAAACCAGATTCTACTTCTCCGAATTCTCTTTTGTCATACCAAAAACATTGGATGCTATTTCGTAACTCTTCAGCAGGTTCAAATTCTCGGTGTTGCATTTTGAAAGATTAGAGTTTTTCGGCTCAGTTTTTTTAGAAATATTTCAGAAACGGGTTTTATCAAAAATAATAAATAATTAGATAAAGTGGAAATATTTATTTGAGATTCAAAACGTAATGATTTTCATTTAGGGTTTAAGTTTTAATTATTTATATATTAATCAATTATAATGAAAATTTTATAGTTGTATGGCATAATAATAGGTTGTTTTTAATTAAGTACAACTTTTAAAACCATTCACAACATGAAATCAGATCATATAGTACAAAAAAGCCTTAGAGGAAAAACAGTAGTTATTACGGGTGGAAGCAGTGGCGTTGGACGGGCAGTTGCAGAAGCTTTTGCATTGGAAGGATGTAACATTGTTGTTGCTGCAAGAGGTAAAGAAGCGTTAGACGAAACCGTAAGTTTATGCAGAGATCTAGATGTAGCAGCCATTGGTGTGCCTACAGATGTTTCGGTAGCTGAACAGGTTGAAAATCTGGCACAGACTGCTCTACAGTTTAACGGAAGAATTGATATCTGGGTCAATAACGCAGGAGTAATGGCTAGCGGAAAGTTTGAAGAAATTCCGATGAAACTTAATGAACAAGTGATTAAAACCAATTTGTTTGGCTATATGCATGGCGCCTATTCAGCATTGCCAATTTTTAAAAAACAGAATGACGGAATTCTTATTAATAATGTTTCGATTGGCGGATTTATGCCTGCTCCGTACAGCGCAGTTTATTCAGCAACCAAATTTGGAATTCGCGGGATGATGGAATGTCTTCACGGAGAAATTTCAGATTTCCCCAACGTTCATATTTGTAATCTCTATCCACAAATTCAACGGTCTACGGGAAATATGCATTCTGCAAAATATTCGGGATTGGATTTTAAAATTCCTCCTTTTGCGGCAGATCCAAGAGATACAGCAGCGAAAATAGTCGAACTGGCAAAAAATCCGCGAAAAGATCTATTTCCGGATGCAGTTTCGTTAATTCTTAAAAATGTCTACGGATTATTTCCAAAACCAATCATGAATATTGCTTCTGCCGGAATGCGATTAATGATGAAAGTTAAAAAAGCTCCTTCCGATGACGGAAACGTGTTATATCAATCCTCAGAACCGCACAGAATTTATGGTGAAACGATGTTTCCGGTTCCTTCAAGGAAAACTAAAATGGCTGTGTTAGCCGGAGTTGGTCTTGGGTTGGCTTATATGTTATTGGCAAACCGATCTTCAAATAAAGATTAATTCAAGAAGAAAATAAGCCTAAAAAACATCTTTCAAATTGAGAGATGTTTTTTTTATACAAAGTGAATATTTCTTGTTGGAAAATCGCAAAGGCGCAAAGATTTTGACCATTATTATGTTTTAAGGCGCAAGAAAATCAAAGATTTTCAGCAAATGTTGAACTTGAAACAGGAGAAATTTTATCGTAGATAAAATCTTTGCGCCTTAACAGAGTCTTAATTATAATTTTGCGCCTTTCCGATTTTCCAACTACTATACTTTTGGAACCTGTGCTTTTTCATAAATTAATCCTTCCGCTTTCAATTCATTCCAAAAATCTGTTGGAATAACTTTTTGAAGTGCATTTACATTATCCTGAACCTGCTGCGGCTTGCTTGCTCCAGGAATTATCGCTGCAAATTCATCAGCGGCCAACACAAAATGAAGCGCTGCATCGATGATATTGATATCATATTTGTTTGCAATTTCATCTATTCGATCACGTTTTTCTGTCATCCCTTTTGGAATCACATCTTTGTAATTATATCGGTCTCTTCCGGCTATAAATCCTGAATTATACCCTGCACCTGAAACCAGTTTCACTCCGGCTTTTTTTACGGCAGGAAGTAATCTGTCGAGAGCATCTTCATGCTCTAAAATTGAATATTGTGTTGCAGAAAGACAAATATCAGGATCAGCAGCTTCGAGACAGTCTAAAATAGGTTCGATCTTATTGACGCCCATTCCCCAAGCTTTTATCACACCTTGATCTCTCAATTCGGAAAGAACTTTAAAAGCTCCTTTTTTTGCCTGTTCCAAAAAGTATGGATACCTGTCTCCTACCTGATCTTCAGACAGATCGTGAACGTAAACAATATCAATATGACTCAAGCCTGTTCTTTGTAAGCTTTCATCAATTGATCTTTTAATTGCGTCTGCGGTGTAATCATGTTTAAAATCATAATTCAAGGGCTTTTTCCACATGGTTGGTGGAACTTCAGATTCCGGAACTTCTGTAAAAAGTCTTCCCACTTTGGTTGAAAAAACAAAATCATTTCTGTCTTTATTTTGAAGGAAATTTCCAAATCTTCTTTCGCTTTTTGTAAGACCATACCAAGGGGAAGTATCATAATATCTTATTCCTAAATCCCATGCTTCCTGTAAAATGCTGTTTGCTTCTTCATCAGAAATATTTTCAAAAGCTGTTCCTATTGCTACTCCACCTAATCCGAGCCTGTGTTTTTCTATTAGAACCTCTGTTTTCATATTTTATTATTTAAAGTGTTTGATTCTTCATTTTATGCAAACATCGTGCAGACCTTTTATAAAGTGATTGAGAAAAATAAGTTGATATAATTCTTTTAAAATTAAATTTTGATTTAAATAATTAATGGTCAGACTTCTTTGGTCTTATTATTGAAAGTATTTAGTAGGAATGATAGAAGTACTGTTTTCTCAAACCTTTTTCAAAAACAAAATCAATAAAATATAAAATATGGAAACGAAAGAAATATCAAGAATTGCTCTCGGAGCATTTCTAATTACAGCTGGAATTGGTCATCTTACCTTTGCCAGAAAGAAATTTCAGGCTCAGGTTCCGGATTGGGTTCCTTTAAAGAAAGATGATACAGTAGTTTATTCTGGAATCGCTGAAATACTTTTAGGAACGGCAACAATTGTAACTCCTAAAAAGTACCGAAAAACAATGGGTAAAGTTGTCGCCACTTTCTTTGCTGCCGTTCTTCCTGGAAATATTGCTCAGTATCAAAACAGAAAAGATTCGTTTGGATTAAATACTGATAATCGAAGATTGGGAAGACTTTTTATGCAGGCTCCATTGATTGGCTGGGCTTTGAAATCTACCGATGAATGAAAATAATTATAAATTTAAATTTTCAAATCTAACTCGTTATTTTTGTGTTTATTGAGAAAAAAATATATTTATATTTAATAAAAAGGCATAGTATATGCTAGTATTTAATCAAATCACTTAAAAAATTACTATTATGAAAAGTTTATTATGGTTAGTAGCAGTCATTTGTATTATTGTATGGCTATTGGGGATGTTAAATATTGTACCGGGAATTAGTACAAGTTATTTAATTCATGTGTTATTAGTAATTGCCATTGTTGTAATTCTTTATAATATTATTTCGGGCAGAAAACCGCTTGATTAAAAATTTTAATAATTAATCTTAAATTATAAAAAGATGTTCGTCAGTTGATGAACATCTTTTTTTTGTGGAAAATATCAAATATAAAATTATTTTATATATTTGCATAACTGATTATGTAATTAATTATTTAAATGAATTAAAAGCTCACATTTTATATTAATTATCAAAGAAAATAAAACATATGGATTTTTATAACAGAACAGGAAAAATGGCGATTGGAAGCAGATTAAGATTGCTGACAGGAAAAGTAACCGAAGATGCTGCTAAGATCTATGAATTGTACAATATAGAATTTTCTCCAAAATGGTTTCCGGTATTTTTTATTTTAATGGAAAATGGTGGAAAAACAATCACCGAAATAGCTGAAGAAATTGGGCATTCTCAACCATCTGTAACTAAGATTATTAAAGAAATGACTACTGCAGATCTAGTTAATTCAAATTTGCAGTCGGATGATAAAAGAAGAAATGTTGTAGGATTGACTAAAAAGGGAATTGAGGTTTCCAAAACATTAGAAATCCAATGTGCTGACATTGAAAACGCAATTGAAAGCATGACAGCCGAAGCTTCACACAACCTTTGGGAAGCAATTGCCGAGTGGGAGTTTCTTTTAGAGAAAAAATCTCTTTTTAAACGTGTTTTAGACCAGAAAAAAAACAGAGAAAGTAAAGATGTACAAATCGTTGAATATCAACCAAAATATCAGGAAGCTTTCCGAGCTTTGAATGAAGAATGGATCTCCACGTATTTTGAAATGGAGGAAGCCGATTACAAAGCATTAGACAATCCCAAAGAATATATCTTAGATAAAGGCGGGAAAATATTTGTGGCTTTATACAAAGATGAACCTTTAGGTGTTTGCGCTCTTATTAAAATGAATGATGGAAATTACGATTTCGAAATGGCAAAAATGGCCGTATCACCCAAAGCACAAGGAAAAAGTATCGGTTGGCTGTTGGGACAAAAAGTTGTGGATTCAGCCAAAGAATTAGGCGCTTCAAAGCTTTATCTTGAAAGCAATACGATCCTTAAACCTGCTATCAATCTTTATTATAAGTTAGGTTTTGAAAAAGTTGCTGGACATGCCACGCCTTACAAACGATGCAATATCCAAATGGAATTGGTTTTATAAATGATAAAAAAGCCTCCGATTCAGGAGGCTTTAAATGAGAAATGAAGTTTGGTTTAAATTACTCAATATTCTTTTTAAAATTTCTAGACAACGGTATTTCTATTTTCCCTTCCAGAAAAACGGAGGCTCCGTTATTGGAAATGATCGAATTTTTGTTAATAATAAAAGATCTGTGAACCTGCGTGAAATTGGGTGGTAATTCTTTAATGATTTCAGAAATTTTACCTCTTACAAATTCTTTCTTCTTCGATGTATAAAGCTGTAAATAATGATCTTCAGCTTTGATATACAAAAGTTCCTTTAAGTAGATTTTTGTTCTGTTTTTCAACACAATATGATCTTCTATGACCAATTGTTTTACTTTTTCCAGCTCCTGAATAGTCTGTGTATGCTCAATTTGCAGAGATTCTTTTTCCAGATCCAGTTTTTTCTTTGTATGGTCTACCCTCTTCCATCGAATGAAGGAATACATAGCGATAAGAAAAACTAATCCTATCAAAACAAAATACAGTATTTTATTTTCCTGGTAACTCATTGCTATTTTTTTTAGGGAGGAGATTTGTTTATCCTTTTCAACTACCTGATATTGGGTATTTATTTGATGAATGGCAATATTTTGTTCTGTATCATTTATTTTTTTGTTCAAATGAGTGTAAAGAGAATCATATTTTTTTCTGTTTGAATGGTCGTTCAGATGGTCATAACTTTCCTTAAACTTCTGGTATAGAAGTCTTTTAGATTTCAATTCGTATTGTTGAATGGGAACTGCTTCAGCTTTCAAAAACCAATAAACAGCTTCATTATATTTTTTTTGAATGAAAAATGAATTTCCATAATTGTAATAAAGAATGAATAATTCATATTTTATTTTATATTTTGTAGCTAGGTCAATTCCCTGAATAAAAAACTTTTCTGCTGTTTGAAAATTATCTTTTGTATAATTAAAAAGTCCGAAATTATTTAAAATTTTAACTCTCGTTTCAAGATCAGTAGAATTTTTGCTGTAAGAATATGCAGTATCTAAAACTTTAACGGCAGCGTTAATAACTTCAACATTTTTTCTTTTATCAAAATCAAATTCATAAAATTTTTCAATTGCTTTTTGATTGTAGGCTAATGCTAATCTTTCATTTGATCTTGTTTTGGAAGCATAATTATAGTAATCATTAAAAAAAGTATATCCATATTTGTCATAGTTTACCTGTGAGGAAATCACTTTATGAATCTCCAGCGACAAATCGTGATACTGATTTTTATAATTTAATTTTCCAAATAGATCCCTGCTTTTCATATAATAGTAAAGCGCAGAGTCTTCCTGATTGAGATATTCAAAATTTTTGCCCAAAACATAGTCGTATTTTGCCAACTCTAGTGAGGATTTTTCGTTGAGAATATTCCTTTTTATTGTGACTATATTTTTGGGGAACTCTTCAAATTTCTGATTCTCGAGATAACCGTTCAGACTCTGAGCTTTAATGATGATTGCAGAAAATATAAGAAGTATATATCTTATTGCTTTCATGGAAGTTCTTCTATTCTCACAACTCCTCCGTCATGTGTTTGGCGCGGAATGGGGCTCATCAAATACTCACACTTGTCATCTACTGGATTATTGGTATTAAACTTTGACCATTCTTTAGAATAATCAAGAAAATTTTCTGCAGTAATAGATGGATCGCAGTCAAATCTTCTAAGTCTTGCTTCGAAATAGGGCATTAGCTTTTCAAAATCTCTATAATCGACTTCATTTAAAAAAGAAACTCTTACGTAATCATCTTTTTTCCATCCTAAGTCATTTTTAATTATAAAACGGAAGGTCAATTCTTCATTACCATCCTCCATACATGGGGTTCCAAGATTATCATTAGAAATATTAATGACAACTCCTTTTAACGATATTCCTGGCTCTACAATGTTGATAATTTTTGCTCTTCTAAATTCAAACGGATTAATGTTTAAAATTCCTTTTAATACGACTTCAAATCTTATGTAATCGTTTTCAATTTTAATTGTACTCATCATGATATTAGTTTTTATGGTTTATTAGCTCTGGCTTAAAACAAGGGTTTTTGTTAGAAAAAATTCTTCATCTAAAAAATTTTGAATATCTCTGTCTATAAATGGCAGGTTATAGGGAAGTGTTTTTTCAACTTCATTTTTAACGGCTTCAAAAAAAGCATTGAAAGTTCCGATAAAATTACCTTCATTATACACCTTTTCAAATGCTTCTGTAAAAGGGCTTAACTGATCTTTAGCCTGACTGTCTTTCGCTACATTCCGATCTTGAGAAGACGAAATATGATTCATCAATATATTTGCTTCCTTAAATTCTTTAAAATGCAATTGAAAGCTATTGAGGTAAGGAGATACATCTTCTAAATAAAGACTAAAACTTTTGCTGATGCTGTAGGTTGTGGTGACAGATTTTTTATTTAAAGTTCCACCATAACAACAGTCGGTTACAAGTACGACTTTAGAATTTTCTGGAAACCACGACCAGCAGTTTTTGAGTTCATCATCTATGAAATACCTATCATATAAAACTGCGATCTGATCATAACCGACATTTTCTTCTCCCGAAATATCTTTAATAGTAAAACCATGTCCGCAATAGGTTACGAAAAAAATATCTTCCGGAGTTATTTTCTTTGAAATAGCTCTAAGAGTATTTAATAAATTGATGCTTGTGGCATTTTTTCCCAACAATTCAATTGCTTCGAAATCATTTTCTTCTGCTATTTTTTTGTAAAATCTTGTACTGGCTTCAGGAGAATTGAGGCTGCTATTACTAATGAGCGAGGTTTCATTTAAACCTATGTGTAACGAATATTTTTTCATGGTATGTAGTTTTTTATTAGTTTTTATCCAAAATCTCTTTCATTCAATAAGGTGTAGGTAAACTTATTTCCGAAAGCATTTCTTGCGTTTTTACATTTAAGCATGAATTCCTGAAAATGTCTTGCATCTGCAAAAACCTGGCATCCGGCTGAAAATTGAGTGTTGTCTGAATTCCAATCTCCATTAAGCGGACCTTTGTGAATATTAATTCCAAACATCCCTGTATCAATTTTTGTTAGATCAACATCTAAATTTCCATTTTTATTATCATCCCGATAGACCTTTACACTTCCTAATCTTTGACAAATTGCATCATATTTTCCCTGATGTTTATCTATACAATGTGTTCCTACATATTGTCCTTCCACTAAAATAGCCGCCCCTTTACTGTTTATAGGGTTTTTCAAATAGTGTATGCTAGGATCTGTGGTTATCGGATAATAATTCACGTGCCAGTTCCCCATAAAGTTATGAAAAACAACTAAAGTATCATCAAATTTTTCATGTCTTAATGCTTTATTTCTTATTCCAACGATGTTGATGTTCCAATCTACTTCGGGAGTGTTGTAAATTCTGTAGTTTTTAGAATTCATAACATTCAAAATGCTGTTGATGTTTGGCTGTATCATGGTGATTAGTTTTTTGTTTTAGGATTGTTTACAAATCCCCAACTAATTCCTAAAAAAGTAATTAAATTGGTATTCGAAATTTCAAAGTTTTTTCCAAATCCTCCATTGAAAGTCAATTCGTTGCTGAATTTCCATTGAATTTGCCCGACAGAGCGATAATCTCCTCCATCACCATTTCTTTTAACATATTCATAAGCTGTTGAAAATTTCTTACTCAAAACAACCTGAAGTTTAAGTCCAAAATCTGTAAATTGACTGGTAGATAGTATTTTATCCTCGATGTAATTATCTTTTAAATATCTTAGAAAAAAGTAGAATTTAAAAAAACGAGTATAGTCTTTATTTAAATTAAAAGATAAACCAAGCGTAGACCAAATTCCATATCTATCCGTTCTGAAAGAAGAAATTCTGTTATTTGGAGATATTGAACTGTAAGCACCAGATACGTCTAGGGTTACCATTGGGTTTTTTAATTGATTTATAAAACTTGACAATTTTTCCTCAACTTTCAATTCCTTTTTAATATTATCCTT
Organism: Chryseobacterium glaciei; assembly: GCF_001648155.1. Classification (NCBI taxonomy): domain Bacteria; kingdom Pseudomonadati; phylum Bacteroidota; class Flavobacteriia; order Flavobacteriales; family Weeksellaceae; genus Chryseobacterium; species Chryseobacterium glaciei. The sequence continues at coordinate 4,253,915 of NZ_CP015199.1, forward strand.
TTCTTTTTCAAGTAGTATTGTATATTTTTCATATTCGTCTGTAGTTACAGATGGTTCATCAATCCCTTTTTCTTTAAGTTTTTCTTTAGCCTTTTCAGTTATTTCATCATCATTAGCTATTGTTTCAAACAACTCATGAAGTTCTTTAGGTGAAGAATTGTATAGTGTTAAAATATTTGTTCTTGCCCCAAAGGCTATAGTTGTTGCAGAATCTTTTGGAATAGCATTCAATGAAAGGGTTATTTTACTTAAATTATGAAAACCACTACTTTCATATTTAAAAGTTGAATCTGTATCTTTTAATCCAAAAAACTCATATCCTTCATACTTCTTTTTATTAAGATAATAGAAAGGTGTGACTTCTACAGATAGGTTTGATAAGTTATTGGTATTTAAACTTAGCTGTTTAGGTATAGAGTTTGCAAAAACTATACTTGGGCTGTTATCAAGTAAAGCCATACTAACCGATTGAGTATTATCAATATCTTTTATGCTCAGATCAGTTCCAGATTGCGATTTTATAAGTATGCAACAAAATATAAAAATCGTTTGTATTGTTGTTTTCATATTAAATCTATAATTTTTAATAAAATCACTTTATTTCCTCTTTCACTTTGAATTGGTATCAACTTATCATAAGAATCATAAGTAATATCTCCTTGGCTTCCACCACTAATTTTATAATTAAATTGAAGCAATTTTAAAAGATCTTCCAAATTGTCTTCATCTGCATATCCAATATGTGATTCAATTACAACCGTTCCTTTTTTATGATAAGATTCTGTACCAATCAATGTTTTAGGTATGTTAATCTTGGAATCTTTGGACGATGTAATAGTTGTTTTATGGAGATACAAGTCTCCTATCAGTTTATACTCAAGCTGTAAAAATGTGCGGAGTGGGAATAGTTCGATCACATTAGATAAATTAAAACTAGCATAGATCTTATTGTTCGTTTTCCCTGTTTCATACTTTTCCATAATTCTGATTTTTATTTGGTTATTGTTTTTTAATGATTTATTCCATAATTTTTTCGGCATCTTCAGTTAAAGCCACTGCTTTTTCACCTTTTCGAAGCTCGATTTCTTTTACAAGATTGTTGTTTTTTAGGATTTCGATTTTTTTGTCGATTTCGGTATTGTCTTGATTTACTTCTGTTTTGATGAGGTCAATAGGTCGGAATTTGTTCTCTTTGTTTTTGATAGAGTTCATGATTTCTGTATAATGCGGTGTTTTGAATTTTTCCAACTCGCTAGCATTAATTTGAGGATTACTCTCTGTACTTACGGCGATTGTTTCTACAGTTTTGCTTAGCTGTTCAATTTCAGATTTAACTTGTTTATTATCTTCCTTTAAATTTTGCATTACTCTCCCTGAAATATTATTTAAAAAGTCCAAAGACGCATAAGAAGCAATAATGCAAAATCCGGAAAAGATTAAATAATTGACAGAATGCCCGTCTGTTCCCTTTTTTACAATGTATAAACTACTTATAATATCGCTTGAGACTAAACTAAGAAAAAGAGGTACGGCGATAGAAGCAATAATTCCTAGACAGATATTTTTTGATAAGACGACTCCGCTACAGGTTGTACCTCTCAATGTGTTTCCTACTCCGCCAACAATTCCGCAAATGAGCATGATATAAATTAAATTAATTGTCGGCCCGCTTAAAAAGTTTAGTAAAGTTAACATGGTTATTAGTTTTTGTTTCCTGAGACAAAGTTTGTTATTAATCAGCGCTCTAGCAAATAAATGTCGTGAATGACATGAAAAATAACGTGAATGGTAAGAATGAATTTGATAATTATTAATTCAGATAATAAAACAGAATTTTAAGAAAAAAATATTTGAATTTTGACTTAGCTCAAAAACAAAATCAAGAGAAGTTTTTTGTGATTTTTTAATATTTTGGACTAAAATTTTCTGGGCAATGAGTTCACATTATCATTAAATTTACATTTTCAATATTTCTTTAATGGCAAGAACCGAGATAGCACTTCATAAAGACGAACTCACAACAATCGGAATAGAGATAAGTCCCATTGACGGACTTTGCGATATGTGGCAGACTCCGCATCGGGATGATCATTTTATGTTTATTATCCAGAAAAAAGGGAATTTTCTTTGGGAGCTGGATTTTCGTGAAGTTGTATTGTCCGGACCTTCGATTTGTTATATTGCAACAGGTCAGGTTCACCGTTATTTAGAGTATAAAAATTGTGAAGGTTGGTTTGTTTTTGTCGAAACAGCATTGATTCCCAAGGTTTATCTTGAAGTTTTTAATGCCTGTCAAAATTCTCATCAGATTGCTTCGATAGTAGAAAATCACGATATTTTTTCGTTTATTCCTGTTTTTAAATCTATACTTGAGGATCAAGGCAAGCCGTTTCAAAATATGGTAATAAGTTCATTAACAGACAGTTTAATGGGGATTATCGTGAAAGAATTAATACAGGTGCAGAATTCTGAAGGTTTGATCGGTGGAATAAAGTATAAAACTGTGCTTCAATTCAAACAATTGATACAAACACATTATAAAGAATTCAAACAGGTAAAAGAATATGCTTCTTTGCTAAATATCACCCCATTATATTTAAACGAAATTGTAAAAGAGATCACCGGATTTTCCGCCAGTCATTGGATTCATCAGGAAATAATCATTGAAGCTCAACGTCTTTTATATTATACTGATCTGGATATTAAGCAAATTGCGTTTCAGCTCGGATATGAAGATCATACTTATTTTTCAAGGTTTTTTAAGAAGAATGCGGGATTGACTGCTTCTAAATTTCGTGAACAAAAACCATTGTTTGTCCAATCATAACCTTTGAATAGCTATCGTCTATTCTAGCTTGCCGATCTACTTTTGTATCGTAATTATTTAAAATAAAACATTACGACATGACAATGAAAAATACAAAAGTAGTCACTCAAAATATGGGCTACAGTACTCAACAAGAACAAAAATCACAATTGGTAAAAGTGCTTACTCCGATTGTAATTTCCGTATTTGCGGTTTATCTTACTATTGGTATTGCTTTGGGAGTTTTGCCTGCATTTATAAAAAATGATTTAAAACTAGGAAGCCTTGCCATAGGAGCTGTGATCGGACTTCAATCTTTAGCTACTTTACTCACGCGTGCCTACGCCGGAAAAATTACAGATACTTTGGGTGCAAAAATCAGTAATCATAGGGGTGTGATCATGGTTTTGCTTACCGGAATATTATATATTTTAGGAAGTTATTTCGTTAATATTCCTCTTTTAGCGATCGGATTAATTCTAATTTCCAGAATCATTCACGGAATATCTGAAAGTATGCTGGTCACAGGCTCGTTAACGTGGGGAATTGGTTTGCTTGGTCCTCAAAATTCCGGAAAAGTAATGACTTGGAACGGGATCGCAATGTATGCAGGAATTGCCATAGGTGCTCCTTTAAGTATATGGCTGGGCAGTAGATTTGGAATTATGGTTCCTTTTATTTTAATCATCATATTATCTTTGATAAGTTGGTTGTCAACAGCTAAACTTCCTACACTTGCTGTGGATGCTTCTCATATCAGAACACCTTTTTATAAAGTAATCGGAAAGGTATCAGATCAAGGATTAGCGCTTGCTTTTTCGTCTATGGGATTTGCGTGTATAGCGTCTTTTATTGCTTTATTATTTGCAGAAAGAAATTGGGGCGATGCTTCTTTAGGATTTATTTGCTTTGGCGGATTTTACGTTCTTACCCGTTTATTTTTCTCTTCCTTTCCGGATAAATATGGAGGTTATAAAGTGGCTTTAGTTTCCTTTGTAATCGAGATTATCGGACAACTTTGTATTGGATTTTCTACTTCAGGCTGGATGGCAATAGTTGGTTGTGCACTTACCGGAATTGGATTTTCTTTAGTATTTCCTGCGTTGGGAGTGTTGGCAATCAAAAAAGTTACGCCACAGATGAGAGGTACAGCTTTGGGAGCGTATGCTGCTTTTTTCGATCTTTCATTGGGATTAGCCGGACCGATTGCAGGGATCATTGCAGGATGGTTTAGTTATCAATCCATTTATATATTTGGTGCAGTAAGCTGTTTATTGGCTTTCTTAGTACTGCTGATTAAGCAAAAGAATTATAAATCTAATTAATTTTTACAGGCAAAAAATAAAATAGGATGCGTATTACTACATATCCTATTTTTTAATTAGACTTTATCTTTCGAGATCCATTTATCAACTTTTGGAGCTTCGTAGTTTTTTATTTTATTTAAAAGAGATTCTATATTTTCATCTACGATCAGCATTTTTTGGTTAATTTCTTTCAGAAAACCTTTGTCAACCATGGTCTGAATCATATTTAATAATTCAGTATAAAATCCATTGATATTTAAAATCGCGATGGGTTTCTGATGCAATCCCAATTGAGCCCAAGTTATCATTTCAAAAAACTCTTCCAACGTTCCGTAACCTCCAGGCAAAACGATAACGCCATCTGAAAGTTCATTCATTTTGGTTTTTCGTTCGTGCATTGTTTCTACTAATATCAGTTTGGTAAGATGTTTGTGAGCGATTTCTTTTCCTTGTAAAAAATGAGGCAAAATACCAATGGCTTCTCCGTTATTTTCCATCACTCCATTAGCTACGGTTCCCATCAAACCTGTGATGGCACCGCCATAAACCAATCCGATTTTTTGGGTAGCTAATTGTTTTCCCAATTCATAAGCCTGCTCTTCATAAATTTTATCTGTTCCAAAACTTGATCCGCAGAATACGGTGAGTCGTTTTATCATTTCTTTAATTTTAAACGTTTGAAAATCAATAATATTAAATTTTGTTTTACTTATATAAACGAAGTGCCTTTGTTTTTCTTTAGTCAAGAAATTTATTATTTAAAATTCTTTGTTTATCCTTGCGATAATTTTAAACACAAAGCAACACAAAGATCTGATGAGCAAGAATTAAAAATTAAGATAGACAAAGCCGTTTCACTTATTTTTGAAAAACAAAATGAAAAATGTACAACGGTAAATATATTAAGATATCGCCATTTCTGCTCTCTTAGTTTTCACTTCTTTTACGACTAAATAAGTCAATATTCCGATTGCGCAAACCGCATAAGCTGTTAAAATTCCCAAGCTTAAATTCCCAACCGCCCATTTTGATGGGAAGATTTGGCTCATTAAACTCATAAATGATAAACCTATTCCTGCGCCCAGAAAATAACTCGTGCTTGTTAAACTGGAAGCCACTCCATAATCTGAAGATTGTACATCTTGGATGCCTAAAATTGATAAACTTGTAAAGCAAAACGTCATTCCAACTCCTGAAATACACGCTGCGCCGATTAAAACACTTGTTAACGGATGACCAATATAAACGGATATAAATAAAGATAAGGCTCCTATCAACATAAAACTCCATCCAAAAACTCCCATTTGAGAAGGATTCATTTTTTTTGAAATATGAGGCAGAACAAATTTAGAAATCAAAGCAGACATCAAACTAAACGGAACCAACATTAATCCCGCTGAAGCAGCGCTGTGATTCATATCTTTCTGCAGCATCAGAGAGATCAAGAATAAAAATGAAATAAAAAAAGCTCCCAAAGCAAAAAACGTAATATTCGAAATCACTAAAGATCTGTGTTTGAATAATTGCAGATCAATTAAAGGCTGTGCAACCGTTTTTAAACGATAAAATACAACTCCCAAAATAGCAAATGAAATCGCTAAAGAACCAATAACCTGAATCGGCTGTTCTTTGATATGAAATAATTCGTGGGTTCCGTAAGTTAACGTTAACAGTCCCAAAACAAGGAGAATCCCAGATATGGCATCTGTTTTTTGAACGTTTGTATTCTTCTCATCCTTAGGTAGATATTGATACGAAAGAACAAGAGTCACCAAAAGAATCGGAACATTAATAAGGAAAACCCAATGCCAGCTCATATAAGTGCTGATGATACCTCCAATGGACAATCCACTACCCGATCCGATCGCGGCAAATGAACTGAAAACGCCTAAAGCACGGTTTCTTTCCTGATTTTCTCTGAACGTGTTCGTGACAATTGACAAGGCTGAAGGCATGATAAATGCAGCTCCCAATCCTTGCAAAGCACGGAATATGGCTAAAACCTGGAAATTGGTTGAAAGCCCAGCACCTAAAGACGTTAACATGAAAATCAATCCGCCAATAAGAAATATCTTTTTTCGTCCGATTTGATCGGATAATTTCCCGCCAATAATTAAAAATCCGCCAAAAAACAGAACATATAAAGTTTGTAACCACTGAACAGTATCCGCTCCAATACCGAATTGCTCCTGAATGGAAGGGATTGTAAGGTTAATGATAGCGATATCAAGGGCTTCCACAAAAGTTCCTATCGAAGCTAAAATTAATATCAGGTTTTTTCTTGTTGGCATAATCTTCAAAATTTCTGGCAAAATTACTATTATTAGAACATTTTTAAAAATTATGTACTAAATTTGGAACAAATATTCTTTTAATCGATTAATTAAGAACAAATGTTCTTTTAATTGAATTTTAAACCTTTAAAATAGAACAAATGGCAACCGAAAATTATTCAGTCGACGAAAAAGACCTTTCTATACTACGTTTATTGCAGAAGGATGCGAAATTAAGCATCAGAGATATTTCGGCAAGAATTAACCTGAGTCCTACTCCAACGCATGAACGCATCAAACGTATGGAAAAGTTGGAAATCATTAAAGAATACACCGCAATTGTTGACCGTAAGAAAGTGAATAAAGGCATGATGGTCGTTTGCATGATTGCTCTAAATGCCCATAACAAAAGTGTTGCAACGAAATTCATAGAACAGGTAAGCAAACTTAAAGAAGTCGTTGAATTCTATAACATCAGTGGTGAGTTTGATTTTATGTTGAAAATTTTAGCACCAAATATGGATGAATTTCATGAATTTTTTGTGAATCAGCTTTCAGAGATTGAGGGAATCGGGCAAACCAAAAGTATTTTTGTAATGAACAGTATCAAAGAAAGTTCTCAAATACTTTAATTTTTTTTGCAATAAACAATAGTTCCTATATCAAGTGATTTATGAATTTTGATTAATTTTAATAATCTGATTGACTGTTATTTATGAATTAATTTTTATAATACATGCTATTTGAATTAAGAAAATAATGTAAATATTTTAATCTATTTCGCTAGATAAAATAAATATTTCAATCAATTATGTAAATTTTATATGAAACCTAATATAATTTCCTATATTTGCGGATCGAAATAATTTTTTTTCATCATTTGTGTTTTTTTAGACCTCCTTTTTGGAGGTCTTTTTTTTATTTTAGATTTAAATATAAACTATTAGTATTTAGTACATTATGATCTGCGTATAAATACTGAAAATAAAAAATAGTATTTTCTACGCTATATTATATCTCAATTAAGTGACAACTTTGTAATGGTTAAACAACTTAAAAACATTACACCATGTCAAATTTCAAAATTAACATCATTGCCGGACCACTTTGGAGCAATGACGAAGCACAAAAATTAGGAGGTCGTATCGCAGCGGCACATTTAGGAAAGTTTACCGGACAATGGAGCACCATTGTTGAGGGAGAAATGAGTGTTATCGAAGTTGAGCTGAATACTCAGCCAACGGGAGATAGCGAGTATACATTAGACGTTCTTGCTGGTCCTATCTGGAGTATCGAGGATGCTAAAGAAGTTTGTCCTGCAATATGTGCGTCTTACGGAGGTACGTGGAACGGACAATGGACTACAGTCGTAGAAGGCAAAATGAGCGTTTGCGGTTGCGTGTTCAAATTCTAGAATAATTAAAACTATTATGAATCTCCGAGGTAACTTGGAGATTTTTTTTGTTTTTAGGATATAATTTTTTGTCGTTTCAGATTAAAATATTGGCAAACTTAAGCAAACTGACAGTATTAATTTTGCATCAAAATAATTCTGTTACCATGACAAAGACTGAAAAAAGAAAAAATGCTTCATATATTTTATTGATCATTAATGTGTTGATAGTGATTTTAGTATCAAGCAACTTACGATCACCTATCATTTCTGTGGCTCCAGTGTTGAGCGATGTACGGGAAGCTTTTGGGTTGGATAATTTCCAAGTGAGTATGCTGACCTCTATTCCACTATTTATGTTTGCGACTTGTTCGGTTTTGGTGAGCCGATTTTCACATAAATTCAGTATCAGTCGGTTTTTAATGTATTCATTAATTATTTTGAGCTTTGGTTTGTTTTTAAGAATTACAGGTTCTCTATGGATGCTGTTTTTAGGATCAATATTTATAGGCTTAGGAATTTGTATAGGAAATGTAGTAACTCCGGGATATATTAAGAATAATTTTCCGAAGCAGATCGGTTTGATGACTGGAATTTTTGCAGTATCAATGAATCTTACGGCTGCCTTGGCTTCAGGTTTCAGTGTTAGAATCGGGGAATGGACAGGTTTTGGATGGCGCGGTTCACTCGGAATTTGGTTGGTGATTGCGGTGTTGGGACTTATAGTTTTAACTCTTGAAATTTTATTCAATAAAAAGAATGCAGAACAAACGAAAAACGCTTTAAGTGTTTCAGATTTTAATATGTTTAAATCTTCCCAAGCCTGGAGCATCAGTGCTTTTATGGGATTACAATCTTTATTTTATTATTGTCTGATGACATGGCTTCCATCGTTGCTGACCGATTTTAATATGCAGGCAGAAAGTACGGGCTGGGTTCTTTTTGTTATCCAGATCACCATGATTCCGGTTGCTTTTTGTTGTCCCATTATTGCAAGTAAAATGAAAGATCAGAGAATATTAATCGTTTTTATTTGTGTTTTAATGTTTGCTAGTACGATGATGTTTGTCTGGCTGCAATCTCAATGGATTTATGTAAATGCTGTCATTATTGGGATTTCGAACGGATTGTCTTTTAGTTTATCTATTTTATTCTTTTCAACAAGAACAAAAAACAGCGCGAATGCGATCAAAATTTCAGGAATGGCTCAATCTATAGGATATCTGATTGCCGCATTTGGTCCGCCAGTTTTCGGAAAATTACATGATTGGGATGTTTCTTGGAAAAGTTCTTTTTACTTTTTAAGTGTTGCGGTGATTCTGATGTTCTATTTTGGAATGAAGGCTGCGAAAAATAAAAGTGTTGAGGATTAATTTGAATAAAATTACCCATAAAAGATCAACGGATGATAGTAATAAAATTAATTTTAAACGCAAAGTTTTAATATAAACATATTATTTTTAGTGAGCAAAGAGATGTGACAGAGTCGCTGATGAAGGTAGCTTCTTAAGAATCAATTATATTGATTCAATTCTTTGCTCTCTTTTAAATATATAAAATTCTAAAAATCTTTGCGTTAAAAAACATTTAATTTATTCTTGAATTTCTAGATTCACAATTCTATTTATTATCAAAATATCTATTAAATAAAGAAAGTTGATTAGATAAAGATTGACTCCAATAATTGGCATTATGGTCACCAATAGATTCTATATAAAGATGTTGGATTTTTTGATCAGTTAATTTTTCATGAAATTTTCTGTTTTGCATGATCATTTGTTGATCGTCGGTTCCGCAATCAAAAATATAGTTTTGTTGTGCGGTTTTCATAAGCTCTACTTTATTATCTGTTAAATATTTTGGATCTAATGATTCTAAAGAACCTAATACTTTATCAACCTGATAATGTTTATATCCTTCCCCAAAAGATGTAAAATCTAATGCGCCGCAAGAACTTCCTACAACTCCGAAAGTATTATGATAAGTTACTCCGATATTCACAGCGCCATAGCCACCCATACTCCATCCCAGGATTCCTCGGGATTGTTTTTCTTTTTTGGTAGGATAATTCTTGTCGATAAAATCTACCAATTCTTTACCAATAAAAGTTTGATATTGAGAGTCTTTAAGAACCGGACTGTCTACATACCAGCTATTATAATTTCCATCAGGCAAAATATAGATCGTATTGTATTCCTGTGCTTTTTTGCTTAAACCCGGAAGGTCTTCTTTCACAGTTCTGTCGGGATTTCCACTATAACCGTGAAGGATATATACCGTTTTATAATTTGTAGCCGGTTTTAGATCGGGAGTGATGATGATTGCCTTAATATTTTTATTCATTGCGGGACTAAAAACCTCTTTATGAGTAATTTTTTGAGCAGATATTTCAGCAAAACTAATTGTTGTGCATAAAATGATTATTAACTTTTTCATGTGGTAAAAATGTTTAATTAGTGATTAATATTACACTGCAAAATTGCAAGAGATAAAACAGAAAAGCATCAACATATGTTGACGCTTCTTTTATTTTAATTCTTTTCTTATTCTGCTCAGTTGAGTGGGTGTAACTCCCAGATAAGAAGCAATATGATGCTGTTTCAGCCGATTGTACAAAGATTTATTCTTCAATAAAGACAAATAACGCTGCTTTGCGGTTTCGTATTTTAAAGATATTTCCAGCGGTTCTTTTTTTACGACCCAGTTTTTCTCAAGATAATGCATATGGAATAATGCAAGATCGTGATGTTTATTTAATAATTTTCTATACTCTTTTGCTGAATATTTTATAACCTTACAGTCTTCTAATGCAATGATATTAAAATCACTAGGTTCATTTTTTATGATCGCGGAAGTGGAGGCAACAAAGCTATTTTCCTCAAAAAATATCTTATAAACAGAATCTCCGTTTTCATTGTTTGTGTAATATCCTATCAATCCTTTTTGTAAGAAATAATAGTATTGAGCCATCATTCCCGATTCCAAGATCAATTCGTTTTTATGATAGATCTCTTCAGTGCAAATCTTTGATAAATCTGTAATTGTTTCCTGTGATATTGGATGATAAAGGTTAATATGTTCTAAGAATTCTTTCAATGTAATTGACTTAAATTAATAATTAATCATTTTCCGTGATCTCTCTTAAAACTTTACAAGGATTTCCGAAAGCAATCACATTATCCGGAATGTCTTTGGTAACAACACTTCCAGCGCCAATAATAGAGTTATTTCCAATAGAAACTCCGGGTAAAACGACTACATTTCCGCCAAACCAAACGTTATCGCCAACAGAAATTGGATGAGCATATTCCAAGCCTTCGTTTCTTTGAATAGCATTAATGGGATGTCCTGCGGTGTAAAAACTACAGTTCGGACCAACGAAAACATTATCTCCAAAACTAACTTTAGCGCAATCGAGAATCACAAGATTATGATTGGCATAAAAATTCTCTCCAAGCTCAATATTATAGCCGTAATCGCACCAAAATGGCTGTTCAATTAAAAACTGCTCTTTTGAATGTTTGATAATTTGTTTTATCAACTCGTTTCTCTTTTCTGTATCAGAGTTTTTGGTTTGATTGTATTCGTGGCACAAATCTTTGCATTTCACTCGTTCATCAATTAATTCCTGATCATAATTGGCATTATATAAAAGTCCTTGTGCACATTTTTCTTTTTCTGTCATATTCTTTATTTAGGTAACTCTTTTTTTATTGCTTGCGGGGATCCACTCATTTTTTTTGCATTTTGAGCATTTGCGGGTGTCTCCGGGAGTTTTGATTTCTGTATGTCCGCAGAAAGTACAAGCGTAATAATCGTCTTTTTCTATCTTTTTTAAAGGCTTTTCTAAAGAATTCGGCATGATTGGTAGGCCAAATTTTACATCTTTATCTTCATAAAAGAAAACACTGATCTCTCCAGAAATTTCTTCGATCGCAGTTTCAACCTGACCTAATTGCGAAACACCTCTCAATCGTAATTCAGCAAAAAATTCATCACTTCCTAGATTTTCCTTTTTAAAATTATCTATTGCAAATTCGCCATTTTCAATTAAACAAATGGATTTTCCTTCAAGCAATTGTTCAAAGCCTTTATATTTTCCGATAAAATGGGTGATAATACTGTAAAGTAAAATAATAACAAAAAAAACAATGATGGATGAAATAATTCCCACATCTTTATTAAACATTGGGTCTCCGGCCGCCGAACCTAACCCGATAATCACCACAAGTTCAAATAACGAAAGTTGCTTCACTCCCCTTTTTCCTAAGATTCGTAATCCGATAATGATGGTTAAAAACATGATTGCTGTACGCAATATGATTTCTAGAATGAATGACCATTCTTCATGACCCATTAATAATTCTTTCCAGTTAAGATTTAATAAAAATGTCGATAACATAGAAAATTATTTATAGTGACGAGTTCAAAAAATACGCCAATCAATCATAGAATTTGTTTTAAACAATATAAAAAAGTTTCGAGGAAAATGGGGAAGAGAATATTTTTGTTAGATAATCGCAAAGGTGTAAAGATTCTCACTTTATAATCTTTTAATTTCCATTAAGTTCGTGATTTATGCATAATCAATTTTATCATAGATAAAATCCTTGCGCTTTAAAAACAATATTCTTAATTAAAATTGCGTCTTTGCGATTTTCCAACTATAAAAAGTAAAATTTTAAACAAATTTTTGATTAAAACTTGCATTTGTTTCTTCTTCAATTTTAAATCTATCCAAAACCTCCAGAATATTTTTATAGATAAAATTCAATTCCTCTGAAGTAATGCAGTAAGGCGGAACCAAATACATCACATTTCCCAAAGGTCGCATGATAATTCCTCTCGACAGAAATTCATCATACAACATCTTTCCTATTTCATTAAAATAAGAAGTTCCTTGATCATTTTTAAACTCCCAAGCCAAAATTGTTCCTGTCTGACGAACATTTTCAACATTCGAATGTTGCTTTAAAATAGCTGAAAACTGAAAATGCTGTTCAGAAATCCGCTGAATATTGTTTTGTGTTTCTTCATTTAATAACAATTCCATACTCGCCAAAGCGGCTGTACAAGACAACGGATTGGCGGTAAAAGAGTGCCCGTGAAACAAAGTTTTATATTTATCATCTGACAAAAAAGCATTGTAAATTTCATTGGAGCAGGTGGTGATTCCCATCGGTAAAGTTCCGCCCGTCAATCCTTTAGAAAAGCACATAATATCAGGATTTTCTGAAAGATGATTGGCTGCAAACAGTTTCCCTGTTCGTCCAAAACCAGTAAAGACTTCATCCTGAACCATTAAAATTTCTTGTTCTCTGCAAAATTTCATTAATTCATCCAAATTTTGAGCTTCATACATCAACATTCCTGCAGCACCCTGAATTAAAGGCTCGTAGATAAAACACGCTATTTCATCAGCACAATTTTTAATCTGATTTTTTATGCTTTCCAGATTTTCAGAAGTTGGAGTATCGATGAAAATAACTTCAAACAACATTTCTCCGAAAGGTTTTGTCCAGACACTTCTTCCGCTCACAGACATGGCGCCAAAAGTATCTCCGTGATAGGCATTTTTAAAAGCTAAAATTTTAGTCTTTTCTTTTCCTTTATTATAGCAAAACTGAATACACATTTTCAACGCTACTTCCACGGCTGTCGAACCATTGTCAGAATAAAAAACTTTCTGCTGATTATTCGGAAGCAATTGCAATAGATTTTCGGAAAGTTGTATAGCCGGTTCATGCGTAAAACCGGCAAAAATAACTTGTTCTAATGTATTCAACTGCTCGGAAACACGTTGTGCAATATAAGGATGCGCGTGCCCATGCAAAGTCACCCACCATGAAGAAACTGCATCAATATATTGCTTTCCCTCATTGTCATAAAGATGAACACCTTTTCCTCTAACGATGGGAATGGTGTCGTTGGCAGTTTTCATTTGGGTGTACGGATGCCAGTTGACGGCCTTGTCGCGTTCTTGTAAATTCATAAGTAATGGGTAATTGGTAATGAGTAATTTTGTGAATCGTCAATAGTGAATTGTGAATTATCCAAGCTTATATTGACAATTGAGTATTCACAATTCATAATTTTAAAATTAGACTAAGCTTGTTTTCCAGGTTTCAAACTGATCCATCACTTTTTCTGTTTCTCTTTTCATAGGTTTTAATCCCAAAGTTTGCAGCATCTGCATGTCTTCTGAAACTCCCGGATTTGGCGTTACCAATAAGGTTTCTCTTTCTCCTGTGAAGATCGAATTCGCACCTGCCATGAAGCACCAGCCTTGTTCAAACTCTGTCATTTCAATTCTTCCTGCGCTCAAACGAACCATTGAAGAGGGCATTACTATTCTTGCAGTGGCGATCATTCTTACCATTTCCCAAGTATCCGTTTTTTCATTATTTTCAAGTGGAGTTCCTGCTACTCTTGCTAATGCGTTGATTGGAACTGATTCAGGATGTTTTGGCATTGTGGCTAAGGTTAAAAGCATTGAAATTCTGTCCTTATGACTTTCTCCAAGACCAATAATACCTCCTGAGCAAACCGTAATTCCTACTTTTCTGACATTATTGATAGTGTTGATTCTATTATCAAAAGTTCTGGTAGAAATAATCTCTTCATAATACTGTTCTGAAGTGTCCAGATTATGATTGTAAGCGTACAAACCAGCTTCCTGCAAACGAATGGCTTGATCTTCTGTTAGCATTCCTAACGTGCAGCAAACTTCAAGGCCAAGATCATTAACACCTTTTACCATATCAATCACGCGATCAAAATCACGGTTATTTCTTACTTCTCTCCAGGCTGCAGCCATACAAAAACGGGAAGAACCATTGTCTTTTGCTTTTTGGGCATGAGCAATTACGGTTTCCGTTGGTAATAAAGCCTGAACTTTAATATTCGTATGATAACGTGCAGCTTGTCCGCAATATGAACAATCTTCAGTACAACCACCTGTTTTTATAGATAATAATGTTGACATCTGTACTTCTTCCGGATTGTGCCACTCGCGATGAACGGTTGCTGCTTTATAAATTAATTCAAGTAAAGGCTGATGATAAATTTCTTCTATTTCTTCTTTGGTCCAATCATTTCTAATTTCTGTTTTTTTATCCATTATTCTAAATTTGTTAATTGTTTTGTACTTTTTTCTATATTTTCTTTTGTTATATTTTCAATGTCTGGAATCCTTATTATTTCGGTTTCCGGTTGAATGTTTTCACAAATGATCCTTTCTGTATCAGATGGAAAAGTTCCGTTAAGAATCAAATATTTTAGGTTAATTTTTTTTTGGTTTAAAGCCATGATCGATAATAAAGTATGATTGATGCATCCTAAATAATTTCTCACTACCAAAGCCACGGGAAGTTGTAATTTTTCAATTAAATCGATGATGAATTCTTTGTTATTTAATGGAACCATTAATCCTCCGGCTCCTTCTATAATTAGATTATTCTGAGTTTCGGGAAGTTTAAATTCATTTAAATCAATTGTAATTCCTTCTTCTTTTGCAGACTGATGTGGTGAAGCTGCCAATTGTAATCGATAAGTTTCAGGATGAATAACTATATTTTCACCAACCCAATCTTGAATTTTCATGCTATCTGAAAAATGTAAATCTCCAGACTGAATTGGTTTCCAGTAATCAGTATTAAAATATTTCGTTAAAATTGCCGAACAAACGGTTTTTCCTACTTCTGTTCCGATTCCGGTTACAAATAATTTCATGTAAATTCTTTAATAATTTTCGTTAGCTGTATAATTTCTTCTTCTGTATTAAAGCTGTGCAGACAAATTCTCAATCTTTCCGTTCCTTCTTTTACGGTTGGACTATAAACTGCATAGGTTAAAAATCCTTCATTCAATAAAGTTTCCTTTAAAGTTCTCAATTGATGATTATCCGGAATTACAATCGCCTGAATCGGACTGTTTTCAAAAGAAGGAGTTTTCAAATTTTGTCGCCGAAAAATTTTAATATTCTCTTGGAGTTTTATTGATAATTTTTCATTTTCTTTTAAAAATTCATAACCTGTTTTTATACTCATCCACTGTATATTCTGAGCCGAAGTTGTATAGATAAAAGGAGAGGCAAAATTGATGAGATAAGACTTCACAATCTCTTCACAAAGTATTGCGGCTCCATGAGCTCCAAATGCTTTTCCATACGTAATAACGGTTGTTAAAACTCGATTCTGTAATTGATATTTCTCAACCAAACCATATCCAAAAACACCAAAAGCATGCGCTTCATCCACAATTAAGCTGCCTTTATATTTTTCTACAATTTGAATGATTTCCTTAATGGGCGCCACATCGCCATCCATCGAGTACAAGCTTTCTATAGCGACATAACAGTTTCCGTTTTGCTTTTTTAAAACCTGTTCTAAATCTTCAACATCATTATGCTTAAATTTCAACTTTTTCGCATGCGACATTTTACAGGCATCATGTACAGAACGATGAATTTTTTCATCAACAATAATCGTATCGTGTCGGGTTGGGAGTGTTGAAAATAAAGCCAAATTTGCATTATAGCCTGAAGAAAAAAGTAAAGCAGAAGAATAGTTGTGTTCTTTTGCAATATAATTTTCGGTTTCAATAACGGTCGAACTGTTTCCGCTTATCAATCTTGAACCTGTACTTCCGGAGAGTAATTGAGGATTTTCTATAATTTGTTTTAATAATAAATTTTGCAATTCACTATTTCTCGCTAATCCCAAATAGTCATTAGAATAAAAATCTATTCCTTCGGATTTTGGCCGTAAAATTCTCAAAGTCCCTTCTTCTCTTCTTTTTTCTAAAGCTTCCTGAAAATGGTTGAAATTTTTAAGCATAATTAAACTTTGCAACTTCCTCAATGATCGCGTTGATCCATTGGTTATGAAGTTCATGTTCTATTTTTAAAATATTTTCAGCGTGAGGTTTCCAATTTTCAGAAAATTCGTCAAGTTGATTGATCATTTCCTCCAAATGCCCTTCTTCTTCTAGAATTATTGATTTAACCATGATTTTAGAAGACGTTTTTGTCAGAATATCCTGATAAACAGGATATAATTCATCGGCACGAACTTCAATTGCATAAGTCACAAAAAGATAGGCTGCATATTTCAACTCTTCTTTTGTTAAGCTGAAATTATTCTGAAGATATTTACAAGCTTTAACATCCAAAGAATGAAGATATTGTCGTGTTGCAATTGATGCTAAAAGTTCTTTCTCTTCATAGGTTTTGCATAAATCGGAATCCAATTTTCCGATTTGTTTTTTAAGATAATAAGCATGGCGATGCTCTTCTGCAGCGTGTTTTAGTTGTATTAAACTTACTTTCGTCGGATGTTCACAGGCAGAGATTTTTCTCGCTCCTGCATTTTCCATGAAAGAAAGGGTGTTCAGCCACTTGGCATGCGTTTCATTATCCTGTACAATTCTTTCGAGTAGATTGTAGAATTCCATAGATTTTTATTTTATGGTTCAAATGTAGTATATTGCCGGATGGTTGAATGGTGCCAGTTTTTGTATTATGGATAGTCCGGCTGAAATTCCTTATAAAAGTTTTGTAAAAATTGATAGAAAGTCTGAAACTTCTATCTATATGCAAATTTCCAATCAGTTGATCAATGCGATACAGAGAGGTTATATTCCTTTCGGAATAAAACTTCCGGGAACGAGAGCTTTAAGTCAGATTTTGGAAGTACACCGAAATACAATTGTTGCGGTTTATGATGAATTATTTGCGCAAGGTTGGGTAGAGAGCCTTCCGAATAAAGGAACTTTTGTCATCGGAAAGAATCAGGAAAAGCCATTAAAAATTAAAACTTTTGAGGAAAACCATCTTGAAAAGTACCCAAAATCGACAGGTTTTTCTTTTAAAACGTCAAATATTTTAGATAATCCTTTTGAGCACTCTACTTGTGAATATATTTTCAATGATGGCGTTCCAGATATCAGATTAACCCAAATTGATCAACATTCTAAATTCTACAGCTCTATTCTGAAGCGAAAGTCTCAGCAAAAAATGTTAGGACATTACAATCACGATGGAAGTGAATTTTTCAAGAAAAATCTTTCCCATTACCTCAATTTATCACGAGGATTACCCATTTCGAAGAATAATCTTCTCATCACCCGAAGCACGGAAATGAGTATTTATATCGTTTCGGAAATATTATTGTCACAAGGAAATACCGTTTTGGTGGGAGCTTTAAGTTATTTTTCTGTAAATATGATCTTTCAAAAAGCTGGGGTTGATATTGTTTCAATTCCGATTGATGAAGAGGGAATTATCGTAGAAAGTGTAAGAGAAGCCTGTCAAAAACAAAAGATCAGAATGCTTTACATTACGCCCCATCACCACTATCCTACTACGGTCACCTTGAGTGCAAAACGAAGACTAGAGCTTCTCAATTTAGCCAACGAATATGGTTTTATCATTCTTGAAGATGATTACGATTATGAATTTCATTATGATAAAAGTCCGATTCTTCCCTTGTCCAGCGCCGATACGAACGGAATGGTTATTTACATTGGCTCATTTGGAAAATCTCTTGCTCCAGGCTTTCGTACAGGCTTTATTGTGGCTCCCGAAAATTTGATGATTGAAATGCGGAAATACCTCGGAATTATCGACAGACAGGGCGATGTTTTGATGGAACGGGTTCTTGGAGAAATGATCGCTGAGGGTGAAATTAACCGTTATTTAAAGAAATCATTAAAAGTTTATCAGGAAAGACGAGATCATTTTTCTGATTTGTTGAATGAACATTTAGGAGATTTCATCAACTTTCAAAAACCATCGGGAGGCCTCGCTATCTGGGCAGAATGGAATATTCCGATCAACCTGATGCAACTCAGCCGTCATTGCACTCAAAACAATCTTTTTATTCCCAAAACTTTACTTTATCAGAATAAAAATATTACTGCAATGAGATTGGGGTTCGGAAATTTAAATTTTGATGAAATGGAAAAAAGTATCGAAATTTTATCTGAAAGTGTAAAATTAGTGACCTAAGCCCCAAGGTAGTTTATTGAATCAGAGAATCTTCACATTATCGAAGTTTTAGATTTAAAAAATAATGATGTTACAAAATATTTTACGAAAAAATTAGCTTTAGGAACAGGAACTCAGCCAAGAGTAGATCATTTTTATAACATGCCGGCTTCCCAAAGACAAAATTTATTGGCAAAACAACCTCCACTTTATAAAGGAATTAATTTCGAATTGATCAACGATATTTTCGATACAATGTACGAAATGTGCCTTTACATGTAGACTTGAAACCAAGTTGTCAACTCGATAATATTTCTCCCGAAGGCAATTCTTATGTCCTGAATTTCACTAATGTTCAGGATGAAATTACTTTCACTCTTCTTTTTAATAGCTTTAATTTTCCCACAACAATTAATTGGATTAATGCTTCTCTGATATACAGTGAGTGATAATCAAATTAATGATTTCAGGTTATTCTTTTCTGTACTCTCTTTATTACTGATTACGGTGTTGGCACTTTCCTACTATCCTGCAGTAAATGACAGTAAGAAAGCAAGCTTTTTGGTATTTTTACGCCAGTTGATTTTATACATTCCGTTAATGTTGATTTTACCGTATTATTTCGGGGTTAAAAGCATCTATTGAGGAAGTGCTTTGATTGAATTAACAGTTGGAATTATTACTTTCTTCTTACTAAATAATTATAAGCTAAAATTGAAAAAGGCTTAAAAATTTTAATTTCCATACATTCTTAAAGTGATTGGTTAGATTTTTGAATATTAAATCTAAACCAATCATACCATTGAAACTAATCACATTCACCAATAAAGGTATTTACTGTCCGCAAGGGAAATTTTACATTGATCCTTGGCGACCTGTCGATTATGCAGTTATCACACATGGTCACGCCGATCATGCCCGCTGGGGAATGAAAAAATATCTGTGTCACCATTTCACAAAACCTATTTTACATCAAAGAATTTCCCCCGACATTGAATGTCAGACATTACAGTATGGTGAAGTCTTGGATATCAACGGTGTTAAACTCTCACTCCATCCGGCAGGCCATATCATTGGTTCTGCCCAAATTCGTTTGGAATATAAAGGATATGTAAGTGTGGTTTCCGGAGATTATAAAGTTCAGGACGACGGATTAAGTACGCCTTTTGAGTTGGTTAGGTGCAATGAATTTGTTACAGAAAGTACTTTCGGACTTCCCATTTACAATTGGCTGGAAGTTCCTGATCTTAATAAAAGACTTCAAAACTGGGTGTTACGAAATCAGGAAAATCAAAAGACATCAGTTTTCATTGGTTATTCTTTGGGAAAAGCTCAGAGAATCATGAAAGTGGTTGAGGGAATGGGGAAAATCTATGTTCACTACTCTATTGGTAAACTCAATAAAGCATTTGAAGAGGTCGGAATTATACTTCCCGACTATGAAGTTCCCGATTTTAGAGAAAGTATAAAACATGTTCAAGGCGATATTGTGATTGTTCCGCCAGCTTTGTTGGATAGCAATGTAATTAAAAAAATACCGGACGCTGCCACAGCGATTTGTTCAGGCTGGATGCAGGTTCGCGGAGCAAGAAGATGGCGAAGTGCCGATGCAGGATTTCCCATGAGCGATCATGCCGATTGGAAAGGGTTGTTGCAAGCCATTAAAGCTACGGAAGCGGAAATTGTACACGTTACGCATGGACAAACCGAAGTTTTTTCTAAATATTTAAATGAAATCGGAATAACATCTGATGTCGTTGAAACGTTGTATGGCGATAATGATGAAGAGGAAACCGAGAAAGAAGTTATTAAAGATGTTGAATAGTCTCTTAACCATGTCAAGGTTTTGAACCTTGACATGGTTAACGAAAAACGGAAAAAGTGAACAAAACAAATGCTATCCCCTACTTATGAAACATTTTGCAGAATTGATCAACGCTTTGGAAAGTACCAACAAGACCAACGCAAAAATTGATGCCATTATTGATTATTTGGAACGCGCTCCCGATGAAGATAAATTGTGGTTTATCGCCTTGTTCACAGGTAAAAGACCGAAACGAAATGTCAACACCAATTATATGAAAGAATGGGCATTGGAAATTACCCAATTACCATTTTGGCTTTTTCAGGAAAGCTATTCTTCTGTTGGAGATCTTGGTGAAACTATTTCGTTAATTCTCCCTCCTCCAACGGAAAAAATTGATAAAACATTGTCTGAATGGATGAATGAAATTATCAGTTTAAAAAATAAAACAGAAGCAGAAAAGAAAGAATTCGTTTTACATTCATGGAATGGATTGGATTATACAGAACGTTTGATTTTCAATAAATTACTGGGCGGAAGTTTCCGTATTGGAGTCTCTTCTAAAACATTAATTAATTCTTTAACAAAGTTTTCAGGACAGGAAGCAAGCACATTAATGCACAGTTTAATGGGAAAATGGCAACCTGATGAAGTTTCATTTAAAGAACTGATTTCAGCGGAAAATATTAACCCAGATAATTCCAAACCCTATCCTTTCTGTTTGGCTTATCCTTTAGAAAAAGAATTGGGAGAACTCGGAACTCCAGACGAATGGCAAGTTGAATATAAATGGGACGGAATTCGTGGACAAATCATCAGACGAAATGATGAAGTTTTCATTTGGTCGAGAGGTGAAGAATTGGTCACAGAACAATTCCCTGAAGTTGCAGAAACAATACAGGCAATGAAAGGAAATTTTGTTTTGGATGGAGAAATACTTGCGGTAAGGGATGGTAAAGTTTTAAATTTTAATGAATTACAAAAAAGATTAAACCGAAAAAACTTACCTAAAAAAATGCTTTTGGAAATTCCGATTGAAGTTTTTTGTTATGATCTTTTAGAATTGGAAGGAACTGATCTACGCGAAAAACCAATCTCTGGCAGACGCGCGATGCTGGAAGAATTACTATTAAATCAAGCTCCTGAAAATATTAAGCTTTCTCAAGTTATTGATTTTGAAAACTGGGAAGATTTAAACCAAATCAGAGAAAATTCCAGAGATATTAATAGTGAAGGTTTGATGTTGAAACAAAAAAATTCCCCTTATCATTCCGGACGAAAAAAAGGCGATTGGTGGAAATGGAAAATCAATCCTTTAACGATTGACGCCGTTCTCATTTATGCACAAAAAGGAAGTGGAAGGCGAAGTGCCTATTACACTGACTACAGTTTTGCCGTGAAAAATGGCGATGTTTTGGTCACCATTGCAAAGGCATATTCAGGCTTAACGGATAAAGAAATAATGGAAGTGAGCAAGTTTGTCAATAAAAATGCGATTGAAAAATTTGGACCTGTTCGTACCGTAAAACCGGAATTGGTTTTTGAGATTGCTTTTGAGGGAATTGGTTTTAGCAATCGACATAAAAGCGGTGTGGCATTACGATTTCCAAGAATTGTGAGATGGCGGAAAGATAAAACTGTGAACGAGATTGATGATTTGGAAGAAATTAAAAAATTGATACAATAAATTAAATTTATAAACGCAAAGACACAAAGAATTTATTTATAATTGAAAATATTTTTCGTTCGCAAGGGCACTTCGTTCAGCAAATGATAGCAATAAACCTTGGCTGAGTGAAACGCCTTTGCGAACGAAAAAATATGCAGAAAATATTTTAAAAATATCCTTGCGAACCTAGCGTTAAAAATCAAAAAACAAAAAAATTGGCTGCATTTGAAAATACCGACGGATTTAAGGTCATTCAACAATGGATGGCTGATAAAGGCAATTCCCCTTTCAATTTTCAAATCGAAACTTGGCGAAAATTCGGAAATGGATATAGCGGAATGGTCATTGCTCCGACAGGTTTTGGGAAAACTTTTTCCGTTTTTTTAGCTCTAATTTCAGATTTTCTAACGCATCCTGAAAAGTATAAAAAAGGATTAAAAATGATCTGGGTAACTCCTCTTCGTTCACTGTCAAAAGATATTGCAAAAGCAATGCAGGAAGCGATTGATGAGATTGGGCTAGATTGGCTTGTAGGCGTTCGAAACGGTGATACAGATCCTAAAGTAAGACAGCAACAGGTGAAAAATATGCCCGATATTTTGGTGGTAACTCCCGAAAGTTTACATCTTCTTCTAGGACAGAAAAATCACCTCCGATTCTTTACAAATCTCCAATGTTTTGTGGTGGATGAATGGCATGAATTACTAGGCTCAAAACGTGGAGTTATGGTTGAATTAGGTGTTTCTCAGTTGAGAAAATATGTTCCAAAAATGAAAATTTGGGGAATTACCGCAACCATAGGAAATTTAGATGAAGCGTTGGAAACTTTAATTCCTTATAACATTAAAAAGACTAAAATTACCGCCAAAGAACATAAAAAGATTGATATTATTCCTGTTTTTCCTGATGAAGTAGAAATTTTGCCGTGGGCGGGACATCTTGGACATAAATTAGCGGATAAAGTGGTTCCGATTATTTTAGCTTCTAAATCAACGATTGTTTTTACCAATACCCGGAGCCAAAGTGAAATGTGGTATCAGTTGTTATTGGAGGCTTATCCGGATTTTGCGGGTCAGATTGCGATTCATCACAGTTCGATCGATGCTCATTTAAGAATTTGGATTGAAGAAAATTTAAGTAATGGAAAATTAAAAGCTGTCGTTTCCACATCATCTTTAGATTTAGGCATTGACTTTAAACCTGTTGATACCGTAATACAAATTGGCTCAGCAAAAGGGGTTGCAAGATTCCTTCAACGAGCCGGGCGAAGCGGCCACTCCCCTTTTGAAACCTCAAAAATATATTGTGTACCTACTCATTCTTTAGAGTTGATCGAGGTTGCAGCATTAAAAGAAGCTGTCAAACAAAAGGTTATTGAACCTCGCGATCCACAGGTATTGTGTTTTGATGTTTTGGTTCAGTTTTTAATGACTTTAGCGATTGGCGATGGATTTTATCCTGAAGAAACCTATGAAAGGATTAAACAAATTTATACTTTCCAAGAAATTAGAGATGAAGAATGGAAAAGTATACTCGAGTTTCTAACGATTGGCGGAAGTGCTTTAAAAAGCTATGAAGAATATCACAAAGTCGTTGTGATGGAAGATGGTTTATTTAAAGTAACTTCTCGAAAAATAGCCATGCTTCACCGTATGAATATGGGTGCAATCGTAAGTGATGCGATGTTAAAAGTGAAATTTATTTCAGGTGGCTATATCGGAATGGTTGAGGAATATTTTATCTCAAGATTAAAAAAAGAAGAAAAATTTATATTAGCTGGAAGAGTTTTGGAAATTGCGATTGTGAAAGACATGACAGTCTATGTTCGATTATCGAAAGGGAAAGCGATGGCGCCAAGTTACTTAGGAGGAAGATTGCCTTTAAGCTCTAATTTAGGACACTTTTTAAGAGAAAAACTATCAGGCGCGCTAAATCCAAAAGCTTCTGAGAAAGAACTGAAATTTTTACATCCATTACTGGCAAAGCAGGAAGAACGTTCTCATATTCCGAAAGATGATGAATTTTTGGTTGAATTAATTAAAAACCGCGAAGGTTATCATTTATTTATGTATCCTTTTGAAGGCCGTTTGGTGCATGAAGTGATGGCGGCATTGATTGCTTACCGGATTTCAAAATTAGCTCCGATATCCTTTTCAATGGCGATGAATGATTATGGTTTTGAGTTATTCAGCGATAAAGAAATTCCGTTAAATGAAGAAAATTTACAAAAAATATTAACCAGAGATAATTTGATGGTTGATGTAATTTCAAGTATTAATTCGGCTGAAATGGCAAGAAGAAAATTCCGTGATATCGCCGTAATTTCTGGAATGGTAATCCAAAACTTTCCGGGACAACAGCGATCCAATAAGGCATTACAAAGTTCTGCAGGTTTAATTTTTAAAGTATTGGAAGATTATGATCCGAATCATTTCTTGGTAAGACAGGCTTATACGGAAGTTTTTAATATGCAATTGCAGGAACAAAGATTGGTTAAAGCCTTTAAACGAATAGAAAAATCAAAAATTATTTTGAAATTTGCCAATACTTTTACCCCTTTAAGTTTTCCTATAAAAGTAGATAGTTTAAGACAAACTTTGTCGAGTGAAAGTTTAGATGCAAGGATTAAAAAATTGATTGAACAAGCGAAGAAAAAATGAAAAAGGGTTAATTGTCAATACCTCAAGAGTGAGTTTTGTGATGAAAAAATGCTTAATAAATTATGTTCATTTCTAAACCTAACAGGTTTTTAAAACCTGTTAGGTTTGTATGGCAAATAAGCAAACACTCTGTTCCATTCAAAATTACAAGCGGTTTTTAACACGAGATAGACAAATGAATTTAGCAACAAAAAATACAACTATTCAAAACGAAATTTTCACTTTAACCAATCAGCGTGCGTTGTTTTGGAAAAAGGAAAAAGCCTTGATTTTATCCGATCTTCATATTGGAAAAACTGCTCATTTCAGAAAAAACGGAATTGCCTTAGCAAATCATATCATGAAAAATGATTTAGAGCGATTATCAATTTTAATAGAATATTTTAAACCTGAAAAATTCATTGTTGTTGGAGATCTTCTGCATGCCGGAGATAATTCTGATGTTGACGAATTTTGTACTTGGAAAAATCAATATTCAAATATAAAATTCTATCTCGTTGAAGGAAATCACGACCGAATCTCCAAAACTTTAGTCCAAAAATTATGTCTTGATTTTAGAGCCAATCAATTAAAAATTAATGATTTTGTTTTTGTACATGATTTTGATAAATCAATCGAAGATTTTCAGATTACAGGACATATTCATCCAGGAATTGTGCTTAATTCTGCTGTAAAAAAAATACGACTTCCCTGCTTTGTACAGACGGAAAATCAGTTATTGCTTCCTGCTTTCAGTGAGTTTACAGGTTTGGATACAAAAAATCTTCCGAAAGGTGGAAGATTCTATGTTTTTACGGATTCTGAAATTCATGAAATTTAGATTATTCCAGCATTTTTTTCATCATTAAATCGGTCTGTTCGTCATCTCCCAACCTGAAAATATGTTTATCGAATTCAACAAAACCATTTTTTTTGTAGAAATTTACAGCTCTTAGATTTTCTTCCCAAACACCTAACCACAGATAGTTTTTTTTCTGTTGTTGAGCGGTTTCCAAAGCTTGGTCATATAATAGCTGACCTACTTTTTTACCATGATAACTTTTTTTAACATAAATACGCTCAATCTCCAGAGAGGTTTCATCCTGTAATTCGGTTTGAGCTTTACCCGAATTCAGTTTTAAATATCCTACCGCATCATCTTCTTCCCAAGCGATAAAGAAAAATGAATCAGGATTGTTCAGTTCAGCTTTAATTTTTTCAGTGTTAAAGCTTTCTTCAAGATATGTTTTCATAGCTTCTTCTGAATTACTTTCTGCAAAGGTTTCAGAAAACGTTTGGATTCCTAGGTTTTGTAATGTTTCAAGGTCTTCAAGAGAAGCTTTATTAATGATAATTGATGCCATTCTATTCATTTATTCCTCTAATTTATTAATAAGATTTTTTATTTCGGGTATACTTAATTCTGTTTTTGTATCTGTTTTTAAAATATTTTTAAGGGCTTTTGCATGAGCGATTTTCAAGGCATTCTCCACTTTCGTTTCATGATCAGGGTTAACGCCAATATGTTCCCAGTTGGTATGACTTACCGATGATGTAACTTTACCTGCCGGAACCAGCAATAAGTATTGATCTTGAATAATGAAATCTTTCACAGGATTGGCAGCACCACCTGTTTTCTCTCCAATTATTTCGGCTAATTTATATTCTTTTAAAAAATAAGCAAGTGCTTCTCCCGCAGAAAATGTTTTGTTGCTGGTTAAAATATAGACTTTTTTATTCAGATATTTCTCTCCCGAAACCTTTGATAATGTACTGTTAAGATCGGCTTTATTGTTGTATCTGGAATAGGTCGTATACAAATCGGTCTTATTATTAAAAAAATAGCTACAGAACAATAGAAGCATACCATTATCCCCGCCTCCATTTTCTCTGAGATCAATAATCAGAGAATTGGTATTGGCCACAAAATTCATGGCAGATTCTAATGTTTTTGTACTGGATTTTGGTTCTGCAAAACCTTTGAAATTGATATATCCAATATTTCCTTCTAGTCTTTTAACATTTTCAAATCCGAAATTTTCGAGACTGTTATGAAAGTTATTTAATTTCTCCATTTCCTTTTCATTTCCTTGTTTTTTTGGAGTATAATTTTCGAGGTATTTAACAAAGAAATGTTTGTCTTTAATAACGGTTCTCAACCTTTCAGTAAGTAATGCTGCGAACTCTTTTTTGCTTAAATTACTAAAAGATCCTTTTTGAGATTCACTTTTAAATAAAGAATCTACTTTTTTATAGGCATCTTTATCGATATAATATTGCTTCACTTTTTCTGTAATATCAGAAAGTACGGCTGTATTATTGTCTTTCTGCGCGTAATAGAGCAAAGAATGGCAAAGGAAAATTCCGACGAGTAATTTTTTCATAGAAAAAGAATGTAATGTTTCAACAAAGGTATTTCAATGAATAAAACATAAATTGTAAAAATGGAAACTCAAATAAACAGCCAAATATTATTCTGCTCGGTATCTACATTTTCAAAAAACTTTTTGGGGCTTATTTTGGTGAGTTCCTTGAAATCTTTGATAAGATGTGATTGGTCATAAAAAAGGTTTTCATAGGAAAGCTCGGTAAGGTTTTTTACTTTTCTATTGGTTATCAAAGCTTTTCTGAATCTCTGGATTTTTCTGTATTCAGAAGCGGGTTTACCTAAATATCTTTTAGAAATTTTATTTACATATTGTCTGGTGATCTTATTTTTGGTGGCAATTTCTTCGATACTCAGTTCAGAATCTAAATCAGAAGTTATAGTAGAAGCCAATAGTAAATCTTTAAGCTTAAATTTTAAAAGCCAATAATCCTCCAGTAATTGTATCTGCATTTTTCTGTCGGATTCTTTTAAGATTTGATCCATTATTTCTTTAAAATCTGAATCTTGAATTTTGTCCTTTAAATCTATACTCTGATCTGCTTCAAAAAAGTGATACATTCCTAACGGTTTAAAGTAAACGGTAACTTCATTAATCGTCTGTTGATAATGGATTGCCGTTGGGACAGAACATTGAGAAACAAAATCAATGATTAGATTGTCTGTTGAAGACTCATGAATTTTCAGCCATCCTTTTTCCTGAACAATAGATGCATTCTGACAAGCGGATAAAATAAAATAGTTGTCCGGAAATGTAAGGTATTTGATAGGCTTCTGAGATTCATCTTTGGACATGAAATAATATCCTTCAATATATTTTTTAAGAATAGGATGAGTAGGCTGATAGAAGTTGACTTTCATAAAATTGAGCAGAAACGTAAAAATACAAATAGAAAATAGTATTATCTCAAATTTTATAATGAATTAAGTTTTTTTCTAATGAAAAATATTTTTCTTTTAAAATTAATATTGATAGTATTTTATTTTCAATATTGTATTGATAAGTTGGTATATTTGGAAGCAACTGTTAATAAAACAGTATGATAGACTATGAAACCTATATATTTATTCCTAACGCTATTTTTTAGCAGTCCCGTATTTTCGCAAACGGATTTATTTAAACATTATATACTTAATGATTCTAAACTCAAATCATTCCAAATTCATTTAATAACTTCCGACAGCACGGCTGTAAAACCATTACTTGTCTATTTGGACGGATCAGGAAATTTCCCAATTTATTATCAGACAAAATCGGGTAAATATTCTACCTCTATTGCTATGGATCTGAAGAAATATTCAAAGGATTATCATATTGTTTTGATCAGTAAACCTGACGTTCCGTTTAAAGATTCACTTCAGACAAGTGCTTCGGGAAGACGTTTTTATCCAACGAGCGGAAAGTATACTTCATTATACAGCTTAGATTGGAGAGCAGAAACCGCTTCTAAAGCCATCAACTTTTTAGTAAAAAAGATTCCTGTTAACAAGAAAAAAATCATAGTAATAGGATATTCTGAAGGTTCACAGGTTGCCCCAAAAGTGGCGGTGCTTAATAAAAAAGTAACAGATGTTGTTTGTATTGTAGGAAATGCTTTAAGTCAGTTTTTTGATTTTATTATTGAAACCAGATTAGATGTTGTAAAAAACAAAATTTCGGCAGATGAAGGGCAAAAAATTGTCGATTCTCTTTACAGTGACTACGAAAAAATATATGCAGATCCTTTATCTACAAAAAAGACTTGGTACGGAGAAACGTATTTGAAATGGAGCAGCTTTACAAAAACAACTCCACTGGAAAATATGCTGAAACTTAAAATTCCTATTTTATATATTGCTGGGGGAAAAGATAATAATCAAACCATTATAGGGATGGATTATGCAAAACTGGAATTTTTACGACAGGGTAAAAAGAATCTAACCTATAAAGTGTATCCGAACAGCAACCATTATTTTCAGGATGAAGAGATTAAAGATGGAAAGACAGTTACCGTGGACAGAATCGATGAAGTTCATCAGTTTGCAATTGATTGGGTGAATAAGAATTCAAAATAATGGAGATGTAGAAATAATTAAAAATTTAACCACAAAAGTTACAAAAGCTATTATTGAACTATTTAAAATTTAAGCTTGCAAAAGAATAAAAATCAAAGATTTTTTAAGCTTATGTGTTCTTGTTTGCAGTTCATGAAGAACTTAAATAAATAATGCGTAATTCTTTTGACACTTTTGTGGTTAAAATAAAAAATTTAATAGTTTATTGCTGTATTAATTATACAAACTAATTTTTACCTTATGAAAATAATATCTTCTTAAAAGCCTCAGAAGCCAAATGAACCTGTACCGCCCAATCGTCTGCTGCATCACTTCCGGCATCATCTGAGATATATTTTAAACATAGAAACGGAATGTTCTCTTTCATTGCAATCAATGCTAATGGATAGGCTTCCATATCTACAATATTATAATCGGTTTCAGAATGATTCATTTCAAAGCTGTCGCCGCTTCCGCAAACGCCCTCTTTTAGCTCTTCCTTTTTTAAGCCATATTCCAACACAGGCGGAATTCCGGACAAAGGCGTTTCGTACAAACTGAATCCAAGACCTCTTACATCCATATCTCGCTGGATAAATTTTGTACAGCAAATAACTTCACCTTTATTAAAACTTTTACTTCCTGCCGAACCTAAATTTATAATGAGTTTGGGTTTTCTGAGATGAATTTCTTTGGTTAATTCCATGGCTGCATTTACTTTGCCGATTCCTGTAACCAATTTATTTTTATCGTTAAAATCTTCCCCGGCTTCTGAATCTAAAGCAAAAACAAAAAGCGTATCGGAAACAGGATAATGAAGTTCGTCGTTTATTTTTATCATGAAATAGGGATATTAAATGCTGCAACTATCGGTATCACAAGAAGCTCCACCATTAGAAATATCTTTAAAAGGAACTACAGTTTCTTTATAAGTCTGTTGAAGTGCTTCCGCAAAAGCTTCTACAGGTTGTGCACCTGAAACGGCATATTTTCCATTCAGAATAAAAAATGGAACACCACTAATGCCATTATTTTTTGCGTCTGTAATATCTTGATTTACTTCGTTATCAAACTGATTAGAACTTAAAACCTGTTGTGCTTCCTCCTGATCAATTCCTAATTTTCCAGCAATAGAAACCAGTACTTCAAGATCTCCAACATTTTTACCTTCCAGAAAGTGTACTTCAAATAAAGCTTCTTCTGCTTCAGAAGCTTTGTTGTATTTTTTAGCTAAATGAATCAATTTATGGGATGAAAACGTATTGGTAATTAATGCTTTTTCAAAATTAAAATCAATTCCCGACATAGCTCCCATTTGTGCCACCTGACCAATCATTTGCTGAGCCTGAGCATCAGGAAATCCTTTCTTTTCTTTGAAATATTCAGTCGTAGTTTTTGTTTCCGAAGGATCTAAAGTCGGATCCAACTGAAAGCTCTTCCACTCTACTTCTACTTCATCTTTGAATGGCAATTTTTCAAGCGCCTGTTCAAAATTATGTTTTCCTATATAGCAAAACGGACACATTACATCCGACCAGATTTCTACTTTCATTTTTTCTTATTTTAATACTTTAATGAATCTTCTGTAAAGATTTCTTCAATTATTTTAAGTCAATCAAAGTTAATATATCTGGCTATTTCGACCAAATATATTACGGTTTATTCCCCGCATAGTACCACAGTTTTTTCTCTGCGTTCCAACAGGCTTCTCACTCCTATCATGATGAATGCCAAAATCCCGAAAACAAGTCCGATCCAAGGATTAAATTCTACCCCTTTTGTGATGATCATCCATCCGCCTACGGTTGTTCCAAGTGTTACGCCTAAATTACCGAATGAGGTTGCCAAACTATTGGCAAATTCCAATGATTGGGGTACTGATGAGATCATATAAGTAGAAGCGTTAAGGAAGCTTGGAGAATAAAGAAAGCCCCAAATACCAATAACCACAATGGTCGCCAGTAAATTTCCATCTGAAAAGTATAATAAAACAGGGACTAAAATAGTTCCGGAAAGGAAAAAAGCGGTAGTTCCGGCGATATTTTTATTCAGCATTTTTCCAGAGATCCAATTGGCGAAAACTCCGATGATCCCGAATAGAAAAAGCATATAACTGATCATTGTGCTGTCCATTCCTTTTGCTTTGTTCAGATAATCAGCAAAATAACTGTAGGTGGAAAACCAAGCCGTAATCATGAAAAAGTTCATCAACGTACTGATGATAAACGTGGGTTGTGTTAATATTTTCAATTGGCTTCCATAGGATTTTTTCTCTTTTACAGGCATTGGAGGCAGTAAAAAATAAATTCCTGCCAAAGCAATAACACTCACAACAGACTGAACGATAAAAGAAGATTCCCAAGACCAAACACTGGATAACCATGTCGCAAAAGGAACCGTAGTTACCATAGCCAGTGCAACACCGCTGAATACAATCCCCATCAATTCATTGCTGTGTTTTTTATCGGCATTAGAGACTGCAACCGATAAAGCACTGGCAATGTAAACAGGCTGTAAAAATGCAGGCAATATTCTCACCAACATCAACAACCAAAAAGGTGGCGAAAATGAGGAAACAACTCCCGTGATCAGAAACATAAATATGGCAGCAAACATCACTTTTTTACGGTCAAACCCTGACATTAGTAACGTCATAAAAGGTCCTGTAAGGGCAATAATCAACGCAAAAGCACTTAATAAATACCCAGCCTTATCGATACTGATTTGATAATGCTCTGCTATTTGTGGTAAAATACCAATAACTCCGAATTCTGTTGTGATAACGGCCAGAAAGCCCAAACATCCTATATATGCGAATTTTTTCATTTTTTAAAGTCTATTATTTTTCTAATTTTTTAGTAATAAATTCTGCGATTTCTTCAATGGCAGATTGTGTCTCATCGAGAATAATTCCCATGTGCATAAACCCATGAACCATATTTTTATAAAGGCTGGTTTTGACTGAGATTCCAGAATTTTTCATGTGTTGAGCCAATTCTTCGCCTTCATCTCTTAAAGGATCATGTTCTGCTACGATAACCAACGTATGAGGAGTTGCTTTAAAATCTTTTATTAACATGGGAACAGCAAATGGATTTTTTTGGTCTTCTTCGGATGATAAATACCATTTCCAAGCTTGTGATCCCCAATCTTTATTAAGAACCGGACCTTCTTTATAAGTTTCCCAAGATCTTGTACTAAGCGTATTATCAGCGGCAGGATAAATTAAAACCTGAAATTGTAATTGATTTCCCAATTGAGTCGTTAACGCCGTGGCTAATGTTCCACCTGCGCTGTCGCCAATGATCCCGATTTTTTGCGGATCAATTCCTAATTTTTCGGCATTATGGATAAGCCATTCTGCAGCCGTTTTACAATCATTTAATCCGGCAGGAAAAGGATGTTCAGGCGCAAGACGATAATCTACAAACAAAATTACGGCACCTGTTGCATTCGCTAATTTTCTGGCGATTGCATCATGAGTTTCATAACCACCGGAAATAAACCAACCACCATGGATATAAATAATAGCAGGCGATTTTGAAGTGACGCCTTTAGGTCTGTATATTCTAACAGGGAGTTGATGATCTTCTGCTGGAATATTTACTTCTTCGATTATCGCAACCGATTCTTTTTTACCGCTCAGTTGCAGAGCCATGGTTTCATAATTTTTTCGACTAATCTCTAAAGGATTTTGACTGTCAAATACTTCTATTTTTGGTAAATAGTCTAGCACTTTACGTATTGTAGGAGTTAATTGCATTTTTGTTTCTCTTTTGGTATTACTTATGTTTTTACAGGAAATAGTTCCCAGAATGAGAAGCGTCCCTATTATTTTCTGCACGTTTATTTATTTTGAGAGAGCAAAATTAAAATACAAACCCTAAATTTGCACTGTACACAGTTAATTGTATGGTACTAACAAATTTGTAAGTAATGGCAAAGAAAAAGGAAAATTCAACCAATAGCATTAATGCACAATATATTACGGAATGTGATCTCACCTACGCCGTTTGTAAAATTGGAGGAAGATGGAAATTATTGATCTTATGTAAGCTTGAAAATGGCAAATTACGTTTCAGTGAGCTCAGAGACCGTATTGCAGGGATTACAGAAAGAATGCTTACGCTTCAGTTAAGAGAAATGGAAAAGGAAGGATTGCTAAAAAGGACTGTACATGCCCAAGTTCCTCCAAGAGTAGATTATGAATTAACAGAAATAGCCAGAGAACTGATTCCTATTTGGAGACAGTTGGAAGATTGGGGAAAGAAGCATAAAAAATTAGTAAAAGAGCAGGTATTGGAAGTTGATGAAAACTAATGAGATTTATTTATTCAAATATTTTAGACTTTAAAATAATCTACTTTCCAATCTCTTTATTCACTTTGTTACAGAAAAGTATATGAGCGATTAAAGCTAATAATCCAAAAGATGCGCCTACGAAACAAACGCCGTCCCATTGCGCATACTGCCATGCGATAGAAGCCAGCCATGTTCCTAATGATCCACCGATGAAATAGCAAACCATATACACAGTATTTAATCGGTTGACGGCATTAGATTTTATTAAAAAATAATTGGTTTGATTCATAATGTGACTCGATTGTACACCTAAGTCCACAAGGATCACACCCACGATCAACCCCCAATACGTTTCTCCTGCAAAATAGGTGAACGCCCAGCTTCCTAAAACAACTAGCAAAGAATAAGAAATAATTCTGTTGATATCTAAAAATTTTTGAAGTTTTCCGACTTTCGCAGCGGCTAAAGCTCCTACTGCACCAGCTAATCCGAAGCTTCCTACAACCGATGCACCGGCATTGAATGGCGGTTTTTCCATGTGAAAGACCAATGTTGTAAATAAAGCACACATTGACCCAAAAGCCATTGCTCCACGAAATGAAGCAAGCTGTAAAATCGGCTGTGTTTTGGCTAAATGCCCCACAGAACGCATCAATTCTTTATACGTTCCCTTGAAATTAGGCTGCATTTCAGGCAACATTTTGTATACGGCAAACCATACCAAGATCATCAACCCTGCAGCAATTCCAAACATGGCTCTCCATCCCCAGACATCGCCTACAATTCCGCCTATAAATCTTGACAAAAGAATTCCGAGTAACAATCCGGACATGACGGTTCCGATATTGGATGATTTTTCTTTGTCAGACGATAATTCAGCGGCAATCGGGATAAATAATTGAGGAATTACAGACGTCACTCCTATCAGTAAACTTGCCGCATATAACATCCATAATTGGGTTGCAAATGTCATCCACAATAACGATCCAAAAACTAAAAATAAATCGATCAAAATTAATCTTTTACGCAAAAATTTATCTCCCAAAGGAACAATCATTAATAATCCGACTGCATATCCTATCTGAGTAAGCATTGAAATTCTGCTGGCTGCACTTTCGGAAACGTTTAAATCTTTCGAAATAAGTCCCAATAAAGGCTGATTATAATAATTGTTGGCAACTACAAGTCCGGAAATAATGGCCATTAGCCAGATCACAGTACGCGAAATACCGTTGGAAGCGTTCATCTGCATGGTAAAAATTTACTTCAAATTTAGTTATAGAACTCTTGATTTTTGATGTATTTCAAATTGTTAATGATTAATTATCAGATTAATGAAATCAATCAGAAAAGAATGTCTTTTTTAGAGACCTACAAAGGTACTTATTTTTGTAAAAAAGAGATTTGTATAAATTATCTATTTTCGAGTGGTTAATTCATTTTTTTTGTAAAATCGCAAAGACACAATTTTTTAATCATCATATTGTTAATTTGTATTGACTTTTGATAAAAAGATTATTAAATAATTTAACTGTTTTTTTTGACGCAAAGTTTTATTTTAAAGAATAATTTATTTAAGTGAGCAAAGAAGAATCAACCAAGTTGATTTGATGAAGCTGTATTTTCAAGCTTTGCGAAGCAAATTTTATTTGCCTTTGTCTCCTAAAAATCAAAAGTATGCAATAAAATCTTTGCGTTAAAAAAAAGACATTTACGCAACTCATAAAAAATCCTTGAGCCCTGAACCCTGAACCACTATTTTAGTTATATTTTGCGCCTTTGCGATTTTCCAACTACAAAAAATAGAATGTTTTAATTATTCCCATTTTTCACTGAAATCAAGACTTTTCCGTACATTTATCTAATAAGTTTAATGATAAAAGATAGATTCATGAATATTCAATTAATATCAAAAAATGCACTGGTAGGAGCTGCTACCCAAGGAATCGGAGCAGGAATTGCTCTGGAACTGGCGAAATGTGGGGCAAATGTCACCGTTATGGCTCGAAATGAAGAAAAATTAAAAAGCTTCGTGGCTTCCTTACCTGTTATTAATGAAAAACAGAAACATCAATATCTGGTAGCAGATTTTTCTGATTTTGAAAAGTACAGAGGCATTATTTTGGAGTATTTTAAAAATAATTCAATTGATATTCTTGTCAATAATACTAATGGTCCTGAGCCCGGAGTTGCATTAGAGAAAAAGGTGGATGATTATCAGAAGGCTTTTGATCTGGTCTTTAAGACTGTTTGTGAAACCACAAATTTGGCGTTACCTTATATGATCAGACAAAATCACGGACGGATTATCAATGTTTCTTCTCTGTCGGTAAAATCGCCTATTAATAATTTAGTGCTATCAAATGCTATTCGCTCTGCAGTGGCAGCATGGGCAAAGACGTTAGCCAATGAAGTTGCACAGCATAATATTACAGTGAACAATGTTCTCACAGGATATTTTGATACTGAACGAATCAAAAAACTGATTGATCACGAAGCAGAAAAAAGCAATCAATCTGTGGAAGAAATAAAAAAAGGCAGAGAAGATAAAATTCCTATGAAAAGATTGGGTAAACCTGAAGAATATGGTTATTTGGTCGCTTTTTTAGCTTCAGAATATGCTGCTTATCTTACAGGAACCAATATCCCTTTAGATGGCGGATTGAATAATACATATTAAAAAAGAGGTTCAATTTGAACCTCTTTTTCGTTGTTTATTTTAAGGTCTTAAATCCTTAAACTGTTTATCAGCAGGAAAAACATGCTGTACTTTTTCTACAATAATATCTGAATTGACTTCAAACTCTGCATTTTGTTTAATGTCTAAAGATGAAGCGCCGACAGAAACTTTATATTTTCCTTTTTCAGCGATCCATGCGCCTTTCTCGGTGATAAATGAAGCTAAGTCTTTTGGATTAAGCTGTAAAGTAACTGTTTCACTCTCGCCAGGCTGTAATTCCTTTGTTTTTGCAAAAGCTTTCAGTTCAGATTTTGGTTTGTCGATTAACTTGTTCGGAGCAGACAGATACAATTCTACCACTTCTTTTCCGGCTACTTTTCCGTTGTTTTTAACCGTAACACTCACCTGAATTTTATCTTTAAAAGTTGGTGAACTGATTTTTATATTTGAATAATCAAAACTGGTATACGACTTTCCAAATCCAAATTCATATGAAGGTTTTACATTAAAGGTGTTGAAATAACGATATCCGACATAAACTCCCTCTTCATACGTCACTTCTTTTGGGTTTTCAGCAGGAACTCCCGGAAAGTTTTTCGCAGACGGAGTATCCGAATATTTTACAGGGAAAGTCATCGTTAATTTTCCGGAAGGATTTATTTTTCCGGAAATAACGTCCGCTACAGAATGTCCGCCTTCCTGACCAGGCTGCCATGCCAATAAAATAGCATCTACTTTATCTTTCCACGATGCCGTTTCAATAACACCACCGATATTTAAAATTACCACTACTTTTTTACCTTTTGCATGGAAAGCTTTTGAGATTTTATCCAGCATTTCGATTTCTTCAGTCGCCAGATTAAAATCATTATCAACGACTCTATCGCCACCTTCTCCCGAATTTCTTCCTAAAGTGATGAAAGCAATTTCAGACGTTTCAGCTTTTTTAGCAAGGAAGACATCATCCATTTTCATTTCGGGAAGTCTTTCCGGCAACGCTAAAATTCCTCTGGCTTTTCTTCTTTCCTTTTCCGCGGCTACTTCTTTTTCGGCGTGAGGCTTGTATAAATCCACCAATTCTTTATCCAGTTGATATCCGGCAGAATTCAGTCCTTCCAATAATGAAACAGTGTGTTTGTTATTGACACTTCCACTCCCCGTTCCGCCAGTGATCCACGCATAAGAAGTAACTCCGAATAAGGAAACTTCTTTCTGTTTATTAGCAAAAGGCAATGCATAGTTATCATTTTTAAGTAAAACCATTCCTTCTGTGGCTGCATTTCTTGTCACTTCTGCATTTTGAACAAGATTGGGTTTATCACTGTATTTGTATTGTGCGAAAGTCGGAGTACGGAAAACATATTCCAGAATTCTTTTTACATTTATATTGGCAACGTCCTGAGATAATTTCCCAGAATCCAGAGCGGCAAGAAGTACTTTTTTCTGCGCAGGAATTCCCGGCATCAGAAGATCATTTCCAGCATTCATCTGTTTTACAACATCAGAAATTCCGCCGTTTTTGATAGATTCAAATCCCGGGAAACCTCCGAACCAGTCGGTCATTACAATGCCTTTAAAGCCCCATTCATTTCTTAAAACCCGAGTCAGTAAATCCTTGCTGTCGGAGGTATAAACTCCGTTTAACAAATTATAAGAAGACATTACCGTCCATGGCTGAGATTCTTTGACTGTAATTTCAAAACCTTTTAAATACAATTCTCTCATCGCACGTTCTGAAACATGGGCATTGATGGTCAAACGGTTGGTTTCTTCATTGTTGGCCGCAAAATGTTTGATAGAAGTTCCCACTCCTTGAGACTGGATTCCGTTGACAATAGCTGCGGCAGTTTTTCCTGAAATTAAAGGATCTTCAGAATAATATTCAAAATTTCTTCCGTTCAACGGGTTTCTGTGAATGTTTAAAGCCGGAGCCAAAAGAACATCTACTCCATATTCTTTTACTTCATTTCCCATGGCTTTTCCCACCTGCTCCAGTAAGGTTTTGTTCCAGGTTGAAGCTAATGCTGTTCCCACCGGAAAAGCCGTTGCATAATAGGTTTTTGAATCATTATCTCTGGTCGGTGCGATTCTTAACCCTGCAGGACCATCGGCAACTACCGTCGCAGGAATCCCGAATCTATCAAAATTGGCTGTTCCTCCTGCAGCTCCCGGAACAAGACCTTGTTTGGAATCTCCTACAGGCCCTGTCAGGACTTCAATTCCGGGCATTCCTGTTCCGATCAGTAAATCAATTTTTTCAGCATTCGTCATTTGTTTGACGATGGCATCAATTCTTTTATCGACAGAAAGACGGCTGTCTTCCCAGGGATCTAATTTTCCGTTTTTATTTAAATCTTTAAAGGTCTGACCATTTACCATAATGGTCTGAGTATTTTGCTGAGCATTTGCAACTGCCGATGTTGCCAATAAAACAAGAAATAATCCTGAATTTTTGGCTTTCTGAACAAGTTTGATCAATGCAGATTGGTTCTTCTTCATATTTTTATTTGTTTGAATTAAATAATTTGAGTTTAGCATAAAAATCTTCGAACATCAGTCGGATATCTAAGTTGTTGTATATCCTGATATTTCTTCCGTTCGGGTTGTAATCATATGTTCCGTTATCATTGATTTTCGGAGCATTTTTTAATACATACTGACTTGATGACGGATCGGCTTCGAAAGACGACTGTAAAGCGGTTAACAGAATCAACGGACTGTCGCCCATAATGTAAGTTTCACCAATTTGAAGATTGAACTTTTGGGTTCTTTCCATAAGATCCTCAATCTTTTTTGACAGATGAGCCCCAGTTTTCCCTTCCGGCTTTACTCTGGTCATCAGTTCTGCATATGACATTAAAGCCTGCCGGTAAGCATTTCTCGGAATCTGCCACACTTTTAGATCAGATTGATTAAAAACTACCTGTCCTGCTTTTATATCAATTCCAAGATTGTATTCTAAAGGAGTGAAATTTGGTGGCGGAGTTGCCAGATCCTGATATTCAGGACCGCCAATCCACACAACGATTACTTTTTCAGCGATCTTCGGTTCCAGCAGATAGGCACTCGCAATTTCTGTTAATCCGGCTCCACATACGACAAACAGTGGCGTTTTTACATCTGTTCTCATCGCTTCAGCAACAATAGCTTTAGCTCCGGCTGAGATTTGTGGTGTTTTCAGATTTTTTAACTGATCATTTGAACCCTGATAGATTTTAAATTTATCTTTAAGATTCATAATAGTAAGCGTTTCATTCACTTCTTTGACTGCATTTTCAGCTGTCACTGATGATGAATCAAACGGGTCTCCCGGCTTTAAATGAGAACCGATAATGCCCCGAATTTCTGTAGACGGCGAAAGAATCTGATGAACCAATTGAAATAATCCATCCGGATCACCTCCAAAATCATTGTCGACAATTACTCTGTAGCGAGGTTTTACAAATT
Source organism: Chryseobacterium glaciei (assembly GCF_001648155.1). Classification (NCBI taxonomy): domain Bacteria; kingdom Pseudomonadati; phylum Bacteroidota; class Flavobacteriia; order Flavobacteriales; family Weeksellaceae; genus Chryseobacterium; species Chryseobacterium glaciei. Next base: position 4,293,642 of record NZ_CP015199.1, read on the forward strand.
GATCCATTTCAGAAATCACAGCAGTATTCTGCGCCGAAACAGATACTGCTGCGAATAAAGAAACTATATTAAAAAATACTGATTTCATGAGGTTTTATTTTAATCACAAAAAGCGAATGATATGTTTTAAATAGGATTTTATCCTATACTTTATTAAATCGTCCCTTCGGGACTCTTTTCTTGTGATTTAATTTTAAGAGTTATAAAAACTTATGAAATTTCAGCCAGTCAAAATAGACATCCGACCATTTGTCGACAGGTAAATTCTGTGTTCCCATTCCGAAACCGTGACCTCCTTTTTCATACATATGAAGTTCTACAGGTTGTCCGGCTTCCAACCATTTATTGTAAAGCTGAATACTTTTTGGAGCCAGTTTCAACTGATCATCAGTTGCTGCACAAATAAACAACGGCATTGATCCCGAAATTTTTGAAGTCAAAATATCCTCATTTGGACCCCCGTAAATAGATGCGGCAAAGTTGGGTAAGGTTGATGCATCTTTGCTGTGAAGAACACTTTCTAAAATGACACTTGCCCCAGCCGAGAAACCGATTACACCTAGTTTATCAGCCTGAATATTTAATTCTTTAGCGTGAGCTCTTACATAAGAAATAGCGGTTTTAATATCGTCACCTGCCATTACTTTGATAGGAGCTGTTTTAGCATCAAAAGCTTTTCTGTCTTTGATATTTTCCATCATTTCACGGGCTGGATCGTTGGATTTTGTTTCCAGCAAACGGTATTTTAAAACAATGGCTGTTATTCCGTTTTCGGCGAGTTTTTTTGCGAGATCAATCCCTTCTCTGTTGATCGATAAACTTTGAAAACCGCCACCCGGAGCAATGACGATGGCTGTACCGTTCGCTTTAGCTTTGTCGGCTTCGAAAACCAAAATTGAAGGCTGTGCTACATTGTAAACAACCTCTGTTTTAAACAAATCCGAATAAGTTTGTGCTTCTTTCTGCTTCCAGCTTTCTGTTCCCGGAGCTTTACCACTGTATAACGGGATACTTTTTTGAGCCTGTATATTGTTGATTCCGATAAGGAATATGCTTGCTATAATGAGTTTTTTCATTTTATTTAGTTTTAAATATTTTTTTAACCACAAATTGAAGATTCGACGGAGTCAAAAGGCTGAAAAGTTTTACACTTAAGTAATTTATTAAAGTTAAAAGTCATGCTGTTGAAAAGTACACTTAATCCTTTTGTATCTTTTGACTCTGTCGAATCTTCGATTTATGGTTTAATTTTTTATGAATTATTTTACATATTTCTGCGTTCTTGCATCTTTAATAACCCCTGACCAGTTCAGTCCGTACCCAAAATCATACGCATGACCTTCTGAATCTTTGTAAGGAACCATATCAAACGGAACATCTTCTTTCTGAGTTTCCACTGTTTTCATATCTGCAGGCATCTGAAGTGGTAATAATCCTGAGGGTTCATATTTTCCGGCGATAATATCTACCACAGCCTGATTGGACACATTGAAATTTACCAAAATACCGTCAGAATGTTTTTCAAATTCAGAGAAAATCATTGGTTTTGAAGCGGTAACAGAAACAATGACAGGTTTTCCGTTCATTGCTTTGTAGGTATTTTCAATATTCAATAAATCGGTGAAATTGGTGGCAGTACTTGTTTTATTTTTGAACGTTCTGTCTTTAACCGTTGGTGCCACCACTGCATCTCCTGCCGCTATACTTTTTTCACGGGCTTCTGTTGCCGTGTAGGTTTGATATTGAAGAGAAATTGGCAAATATCCGTTTCCGCCATCTTTTACGTCAACATCGCTGTAGCCTCCTTCTTCACTGTGCGGACTTTGAACGAACACGATGGCAAAATCTGCTTTTGTCGGATCATTCGTAACGTTGTAATGCTTTTTAACAAATTCTAAATCAACGGGATAATCTAAGCTCGGAGCTGTGTACACTCCCCACCAGTTGAATGTTGCCGGAGAATATCGTTTCGGAATGTAAACAGTTTTTCTTTCTTTAACAGGAAGAATCTGAGCTTTGTTTTTCAACATCACAATAGATTTTACCTGAGCATCATATCCTGCTTTCATAAATTCAGGATTTCCTACGATCTTTTTGGTCTCTTCCACGTTTACATAAGGATTTTCAAACAATCCGGTTCTGAAAATATTCTTTAACAGACGAACTGCCGATTGCTCGAAACGGGTACGCATATATTTTTCACCATGTTCTTTCACGCCCATTTGATAAGCTTCCAGAACAGGTCCTTTATCATTATTTCCTCCAAACTGATCAACTCCGGCCTCCAGTACTTTGTAATGACGCTCTGCAATTGACAGTTTTTCAACACCCCAGGGCTTTCCGGCAAAAGTTCCGGGAGTTTTTCCTTCTTCAGCAGTAATCAGCCAGTCGGTACATACAACTCCTTCATAGCCATATTTTCCTCTTAAAAGATCAGTAATTAAATATTTACTGAAACCATTTCCTACATTTTCACCGTTCTTAGCATCCTGGTTAAAGCTGATTGTGTAGTAAGGCATTACTGCAGAGGCTTCTTTGGTTCCTCCATTTAATTTAAAGGCTCCTTCTGTAAATGGCTTCACGTGATTTTGAAAATTATTCCCCGGATAAACGGCATATTTTCCCATTGCCCAGTGACCGTCACGACCACCTTCTTCAGGACCTCCGCCCGGCCAGTGTTTTACCATTGCATTAACACTTTTGTAACCCCAACCATTTTTAATCACGTCTTTTCCAAAAGAAGTCTGGAAACCATCAATATAGCCTCTTGCTAAGTCGGTAGTTAGCTCAGGGCTTTCGCTGAAAACGTAAGCGATTCTGTACCATCGAGGTTCTGTCCCTAAATCGATTTGTGGAGATAAAGCCGTTGAAATTCCCAACGCACGGTATTCCTGAGCGGCAATATTTCCAAATTTTCTGACCAATTCAGGATCGAAAGTGGCTCCCATTGCCAATCCATCCGGCCAAAGAGAAATTTGTCCTCCCGCTCCTTCGTTAAACTCAGCGGTTACAGAAGCCGAATGTCTAGGATCAGTGCTGTTATTGGAAGGAATTCCTAATCCTAATCCTTCGATATAAGACTGTAAATTGTTATTCCATTTCGCTGCGACTTCTGGTGACTGTAAAGTGGTCACCAAAACATGACGAAGATTATCATCTTTTAAAAATTTCTTTTGCTGATCGGTAAGATCCCATGGATTGGCACCGCTTTCACTGAAGAATTTACCATTGTATTTTCCTGCTCTGAAACCTTCAGACGGAGCCGGAACTGCCTGGTGAGCACTATAAAGCATCAAACCGGCGATCTGTTCAACAGACATTTTGGAAGCCAGATCTTTCGCTCTTTCTTCCACAGATAATCGCCAGTCTTCATATTTGTCGAGTTTTCCGTTTTTATTTAAATCTTTAAATTTCTTTCCTGCAACATCAAGAATTTTCACTCCCGATTCTTCGGAATATCCTAAAACGGGTCCGTTATTGTTTTTTATCTGATGAATATTTTGTGCAGAGACCGAGATCCCGAAACACAAAACTGCGATACTTAAAACTGTCTTTTTCATTATTCTTCCTGTTAAAAATTAAAGCTTACTGAAAACTGCCCTGTCAACGGCATAATGTATGTTCCTGTCAATAGTTTTCCGTAATATGGACTGGCATCTGTGATTAATTCAGCACCGTTGATGGTACCACTTGCTCCCCTTTGGTTCAGGAAGTTGATTACTGTTGCGCCAAGGTTGATATTTTTGTTAACGGTATAATTCACTCCTCCAAAAGTTTCCCATCTTGGAGCAAAGTATAAGGCATTGGTAAGGTTGGCGTACTGTTTTGAGAAATATCTGAAGCTTGCCCAGAATCTCCATTTGTCAACGGTATAACTAGGGTCGATTTCCATTAAAACTTTAGCAACTCCTAAAACATTGTTGTCGTTGTAATCGTAATTTGTTCCGAAAGCGTTGAAAGTGAATTTCTTATACACAGGATTCTGTAATGTGATCAAATAATGAAGATTAAATCCTTTAAACGGTTTCAACACAAAATCCGTTGTCCATCCAATTGTCTGAATATCATAGTAAACAGTAACGTTTTGAGCCTGTGTTGTATTGGCTGGATTAACTAAATTATATCTGTTAAGATTATTATTCTTTTTAAGATAAGTTGCCTGAGAAATCAACTGGATATAATCTGTGTTCCAGAAAACTCCCAATGCTCCGAGTGGACTTTTAATTTTGGTTGTATTGGGTTCAAAAGCCTGAGAATAACTTTCCAATCTTCTGTTTTCTTCCGTGTACAGTAAATTGGCAATTACCCCGAAATTTTTGCTGATGTTATAGGTTGCGTTTAAGCTACCTCCAATTTGGAAAAAGCTTTGGTTAATCTGATTGAACTGGCTTGGATCCGTAAAATTGAAACCTACCGTTCTAGGAGTTAAAGAATATTCTCCATCAATGATATGATTTCTTAAATGTAGACCATAGCTCAGATTAAAGTTGTCTGAAACCTTCCATTCGTCGGTTCCATACACCGAAAGTTTGTTTTCTGTTCCACTATGAAACTCTCCACCAGCATTATAGTTGTAGAAACCATCTGCATCAGTTGTTGGCCCGATAAGTCTTTGTGGCTGTGGCTCAACGGTCTGGAAAAAGAATGATCTGTTGGATGTGAATTTATTTATGTGATAGTATTGTTCTAAAATCCCCACCGTTAGGTTGTGATTTCCTACTTGTTTATTTAATGAAAATCTTCCTGCAATATTGGTGATAGGAGTTGCCGGCGTGTGCATTGCCAGCTGGGTTCCAACAGCTCCTGAATATGGCTGTCCTGTAGAAGCTATCGTATAACCCGCAGATGGATCCGCATTGAAAATACTTAAAGGAATAATATTGGATGATTTTGCTGTTGCAAAGTGGGCTCTTGTTGAGAATTTGAAATTCCAGCCGTTATTTAGCATGTAATTCCCTAAAATATCGATGTTGTGAGACGTATTTCTGTTGTCATTTCCGGCCATGTTTGCCCAATATGTTTCTCCGGACAGAATATCTTTCATTTTGATTTTTCCATCGTTTACAACATATGAATCTCTTCCGATCCTGAAATTGTCAAGCTCAGTCACTTTTCCGTTTTCCCCATACTGAAAAACTGCGTAGTTTCCTACATTATAAGAATCTGCATATTTATATAGAATTGAGATCTTTCCTTTATCATTATTAAAATATTTCGTAACCCCTGCTCTGAAGATCTTTGTCTCGTCTACATTTCTTGCAAAACCTAGCTTAAAAGTACTTGGATCATAGTTTGCAAAAGCGCCAACTGTGTACGTCCAGCCGTTTTTAGAAATCGGTCCTGAAGCATTTACATCTCCCTGAAGCCAACCGAAAGTACTTGTTGTGAATTTTCCTTTCAATTTAAAATCTTTTGTTCCTGTCTGAGAATAAGAATTTACAGCGAAACCAAGATCGCCCATTGTATTGGCGAGTTGATCCATTTTCAACAATCCTGTTTTCTCCAGACCTACGCTTTGTCTCCATGTTTTGTTGGGAAGTTCCGGCCAGAAAAAATAGACTGCAGGAAGGTCGTTTTCAAGAATGGTAATTCCGCCGACTGTAGATGGAAGTCCGATATTTACATCTCTCGGGCTGGTGTTATTGGCTGCATTCAGCATTACGTTTCTGTTGTTGTCTTCTTTTGAATTGCCGAGTTTAATTTTTTCCTGCAATTTCACAGAATCCTGTACGGTAAGGTTGTCTTTCTGTGCAAATGCAAGATTTGAACAGAAAAGTGCAATGCCTAGTGCTGAAATTTTTAATGTTGATTTTCTCATTGTTTAGTTTCTATAATTTCTTCTGTTAGTTTCTTTTTTATATTTTAAATATTTGGATTTCAGTATTTTAAATTGTTTTTTATCAAATATTTAAAATATAGAAATATCCTGCACTCAAATTTTATTTGAATGGATTTTGCAATCATAAAAATCAGTACCGGTTTTTTTAAACTAATACAGCCACTTTATTCATTTACATCTGCCTAAGAATGAGAATAATGATGTTTTGTAACATCTATTTTCATTTAGCTATTATAGTTGATCAGAGATCTACTTGTACTGAAGAATTTATACTCTCAGGGAAGAGTATTTTCGAAGTAATTTTCATTTTCTTAGTGTTGTTTTCTTATTGCTTCGTTGCGAAGCATTACAATACTACATTTTCTGATTCGATTTACCAAAAAAATATTAATAAAATTTAATATTGGGTTTAATTAATTGATTATTAGTTAAATATAAGTATTATGATTTGTGTGATTTCATTGATTCTTAGTGAATCAATGATTTGTAAAGTCTTAAATTTTCCCCAAAATTTGCTTCAAGATTGCATTTTCGGGGTTGCCTCAAAATTTTTATTACTAAATTTGTGATATTACGTTTTTTCATACAATATAAATGGATTCCAAACAGCAAATTTTAGATAAATCAAACGAAGCCCGAGAACTTTTCCTTCCTCATATATCTGCCGATCCTGTGATCTTTGGGTTTGAGCAGAACGAGTTAAAGGTTTTACTGATCAAGATGAATTACCGAAAACAATGGTTGCTACCGGGAGGCTACGTGAGAAAAGATGAAGATCTGGATGAAGCTGTGGAAAGAATTTTAGGAGACAGAGCCGGTGTAACGGGCGTTTATCTTGAAGAATTCGGGGTTTTTGGAAAGAAAAACAGAAGCGAATTTTATTTTGAAGATTTTGATGAAACGCTTTTCCATAAGCAAAGATTTATCTCGATCGGATATTACGCCTTATACAATCCTACAAAATTGAATCCTATTCCGGATGAATTCAGTGAAAAGGTTGAGTGGATCTATTTAAGTCAATTATCAGAAATTGAACTGGCAATGGATCACCGCGAGATCGTAGAAAAAGCATTAATGACTTTAAGAGAAAAGATCTCAACAAAGCCTATCGGATATAATCTTTTACCTGAAAAATTTACCCTTTCTGAATTGCAAAAATTATATGAAGCGATTTTAGGAAAAGAGCTTAACCGTGGGAATTTTTACAGAAAAATCAAAAATCTTGGAATTTTAAATAAATTGGAAGAACAAAGACGCGGTGGCGCTCATAAATCTCCTGATCTGTATTCTTTCGATGAAGAAAATTATGAGAAAGCGTTGGAAAACGGGTTGAGTAATTGGTAAGGTTTTATGTTAGAAGTATGAAGATGGATGATGGAAGTTATCTTTGCCGTGTATGATTAACCACAAAAGTTACAAAAGCTTTATATATTTTTAGTTTAAAATAATGCTAAAAAAGAAGAACATAAAAGCTTTTAAAAATCTTTGATTTTCATTTTGTGAACTTTAAAATCTTTAACTTCAAGATTGGTCTTTTGTGACTTTTGTGGTTAATTTTTTTTCTTCAGTTTACATATCAAGCTGTCTTTGGAACTCCTCCAAATACCTTGCAATGTGAATTCCGTCTGCCAAACCGTGATGCGCTTCAATAGAAACAGGCAAGAATTTTTTACCATCGCTAATACTGAATTTTCCGAAAGTAATTTTAGGTACTGATTCCGTTTTATCCAAGGGAGTTGGATGAAGTAACGCAGTGAAAGAATTCCATGGAATGGTAGAATGTCTGATCAAATCTTTACCCAATTCTCCGTTATTCATTCTGATTCCTGTTGTATTTTGTACTCCTTCAATTTCGCTTTGTAATTCAGCATTGAAAACATCAAAATCTTTAGAAAAATGAATGAATGCAAAACCAAAAGTTCCGTCTTCCCTTCCGATTGTTGTACCGGCATGAATATCATCAAATTCTACAACTTTACCATCAAGAATTCTCAATCTTAATTCATATACAGAATTCACAGCAACCATCGATTTGTGAAGGTATGAGGCAAAAAAAGAATGCCCTTCATCTTTAGCTTTTTGAAATGCTTTTGTACAATCTACTTCGGTTGTAAAACCAAAATACGGACTTGCCATTCTTGAGAAAAATTCGAAATGTTCTTTTCTGTTCCAGTTTTCTAAGTCGATGATCTTCATTATTGTCTTCATTTTTACTTGCTGCAAATTTCAGGAAGTTTTCTGATTTTAAAAAATTGTAGGAGTGGAAAATTTCATTATAAAGCTTTTGAATTATTATCTTTCTATAAATTTTGTTTGAAAAATTCGTCCAATTTATCAAAAGGAATTAAATCTGTCTTATCATATAAATCAACATGTCCGGCTCCTTTGATGTAATATAATTCTTTTGGTTCTGCCGCTTTTTTGTAAGCATCTTCACTGAATTCTTTTGAATGTGCTTGATCACCAGTGATAAAAAGCACAGGACGTGGTGAAATGGTTTCGATATCATTGAATGGATAGAAATTATTAAATTTCACCACACTGCTTAACGTTGGATGTGTAGTGAGTAATGGAGAACTGCTTTTTGGGGTGTATTCACCTCTAGGCGTACGATAGAACTCAAAAAACTCCTTTTGAATAGGGTCTGTATTTTCATCAATTTTATGAGTTGTTCCGCCAATATATTTTGTGTCTCCGTCTAAAAATTCTACATATCGTTGTTCGGCTGCCTGTTTCTGAGTTTCTTTTCTTTGTTCAAGAGTTTGAGAATGATTCAAACCATTACGACTTGCACTTCCCATATCGTACATACTCACTGTTGCAATTGCCTTTAATCTAGGATCTATTTTTGCTGCACTTAATACAAAACTTCCGCTGCCACATACTCCAATAACTCCTATTTTTTCTTTGTCAATAAAAGGTCTGGTACCTAAAAAATCAACAGCAGCACTGAAATCTTCGGAATATACATCTGGTAAAACGGCATTGCGTGGCTCACCTGCACTCTCACCCCAAAAAGAAAGATCTATTGCCATTGTGACGAATCCTTTTTCTGCCATATGGGAAGCATATACATCTGCACTTTGCTCTTTTACGGCTCCCATTGGATGTCCAACGATAATGGCAGGATGTTTTTGGCTTTGGCTAAAACTTTTTGGAATAAAAAGATGACCTACGACATCCATATTGTATTGATTTTTAAACACAACCCTATACATGATCAGATTATTACTTACTTTAAAAGTGGTAAATGTATCTGGCGATATTTGTTTCATTTCGGTATTCACTATTTTGCTGTTTTGTTTTTTCTGGGCGGATGCTTCTCCAAAAAATAAAAGAGATGCTCCTATAATCATGATAAGTTTATTCATTGTATTTAATTATGCTGAATTGATTTTATAAATTTTGCAGGAACTCCGCCTACCACAGTATTGTCAGGAACGTCTTTTGAAACCACTGCACCCGCGGCAACCACTGAATTTTCACCGATGGTTACTCCCGGAAGAATAGTTGCATTAGCACCAATCCAGGCTCCGCGTTTAATGGTTATTGGTTTTGTGAGTAAAGCTTTTCTGTCGTTTGGATCTAAAGGATGATTTTCTGTGATGAGATTAACTTTCGGACCTATCAATACCTCATCTTCTATCACAATTCCTCCCATATCGAGAAATGAACAGGCATGATTGATAAATACATTTTTTCCGATGTTAATAAATTTTCCAAAATTGGTATGAAATGGAGGAAATATAATTGTGCTTTCATCAATAGGCGTCCCAATAATTTTTCCCAAATAATGACGGATTTGTTCTGTATCTGTAGCATTATTGAGTGATTGAGAAAGTCTGATCGTTCTGTTGACGATCTTATTTATTTTAAAATACTCCGGATCTGTGGGACGGATGGCTTCTCCTGATTTTAATCTTTCTAAAATATCTTTGCTGTGCATCATTTTATCTTTATTAATACAAGACAAAATTAAAAGTAAAGCCTCACAACGACATTGTTGTAAGGCTCAATTAATATTTCTTAGAAGCTCATCTTAAGATACTTCTGTAGGAGGAAATCCGTATTCTTTTTTGAATGCTGTAGAAAAGTGGGATGAATTTTTAAAACCTACTTCTATATAAACATCCTGTACTTTTTTTCTTTCTTCTTTAAGTTTATAATAGGCGACTTCAAGGCGTTTTTTAATGAGCCATTTTTGCGGAGTTAAATTACTTATTTTACTAAAATCTCTTTTGAAAGTGGCTAAACTTCTACCTGTGTAAGAAGCAATCTGCTCCATTGTAAGTTCATCCATGTAATTTTCATTCATGAATTCTAAAATATCTATTTTCCAAGGTTCTGTAAAATCAAAAAGGATCGGATATAATGTTTCCGAACTGTTTAGCAAAGCATAAATCCCTTCTAATAATTTTAAATGAATAACTCCTTCTGTGGGTTTTATATTGGTATCGAAATATGGCGTCAATGATTGAAATAAGCTTGTAATATCGGGGCGAGTTTCAATCTTAAATATATTATTTTCAGGTATTGAAATATTTTTTGGAATCTCAGATTTATTTAGCTTATTGAAAAACTCCCGTAAAACATTTCTTTTGAATGTGAGAGAAATCCCTTTGTAAAGCTCCTCTCCTACGCTGTTTTTATACATTAAGATCCGATGGTCTCTGCGAATGAAAGCACATTCTCCAGCTTTTAAAGTAATTTGTTCGCCTCGATCCTCGATGATTTGTTCACCGGAATATAAATATACCAAAGTGTGATCCGGAGTTGCATGAATACATTTTTCGCTATAATCTGAAAAGCAGGACAGAAATATTCCTGAATATCCTAATGTTTGCAATTTCTCTGTCTCTTCCATTTATAGCTTTGATTTTAGTTGATTAAATCTAGCAAATTTATTGCTTTAAGCATAATCAAATCTTATTATAAGGCTCAATTATTATTTCTTACAAGCTCAAAATGAATGATTTTTTCTAAATTTCGGATTCTATTTATTTAAAAAGATCAAATGCCGCGTGAGACATAGAAACGGAAATCCTTTTGTGGGGAACGAACAAATGCAGTGGATAACCTGACCCAAATTGGTTCTGCGAAAGGTGTCGCTTTACGTTTGAATTTAATTTTAATAAATATTCTATAAAAATCTGCCATCACAGGATCTGATCCCAATATGATATTAGGCGGATCATAATATCCAACATCAATATCTTCATTCAAAGGATCAGACATTCCCATGAATTTATTGTATGAAGCAAAAATATTTAAAAACTTTTATTACGTAAATATATCAAATTGAACTGTCAAAAAGATTTAATTGGGTTTACTAATTCCTAAGTTTTCATTGATATACAAATTCGGGTAATTGATCAGTTTTGAAACAAAATCGGCAATACTTTTTCTTGAAATAGCAGAACCAATTTCCGGTGAGCCTTTAATGGTGGTTTCGTAATTAATTTCATCCGTGTTGGTGAACCAATCAGGTCTTAAAATGGTATAATTCAAACCTGAATTTTCAATAATATCCGCCAATTTTCTGTAAGGAACCAAAACAGGTCGCAACGGAATATTGTAGATCCCAATAGAGCTGATCCCAATGATTCTCTTTACCTTCTCTTCCTGCATAGCCAGTACGATATTGTTCGTCATTGTTTCCAAATCGCCATCGAGGTTGATGTAAACAATGTCTTTTCCTTTTACAGCATTTTTTATATCAATGAAATTCAAAGCATTTCCTTCAATAACTTCACAATCATCTGAAAGGTCTTTTGAAAGCCTGTTTTTATTTCGTGTGAATAAGGTTAATTCAATATTTTCTAAAGGTTTCACCGCCTCAACAACGTATTTTGCGAGGCTTCCGGTGGCACCTATAATAAGTACTTTTTTCATTTAAAATTTTTATTTTCCTACTCTGTTTTGAAGATGTTGAGGATATCTTTCTCCTAAAATGGTGATTTTTGAAGCTGTTTCTTCAATTTGATGTAAATCTTCCTGAGTTAATTCAACATTTGTTGCCCCAATATTTTCCTGCAAACGATGAATTTTCGTAGTTCCCGGAATTGGAGCGATGAAAGGTTTTTGAGCTAATAACCAAGCCAGAGCAATCTGTGCCGGAGTTGCTTCTTTCTCTTTAGTAATATTCTGAAGAAGATCTACCAATGCCTGATTGGCTTTTCTGTTCTCTTCCGAAAATCGGGGAACGATATTTCTGAAATCATCTTTATCAAATTTTGTTTGATCATTAATAGCTCCGGTTAAAAATCCTTTTCCAAGCGGACTGAACGGCACAAAACCAATTCCTAATTCTTCCAAAATCGGAATGATCTCTTTTTCAGTTTCACGGAAAAATAATGAATATTCACTCTGTAAAGCGGCAACCGGCTGAACTGCATGGGCTTTTCTAATAGTTTCAACACCAGCTTCCGACAATCCCCAATATCTAATCTTCCCTTCTTTTATCAAGTCCTGAATTGTTCCTGCAACGTCTTCGATAGGAACATTCGGATCAACTCTGTGTTGATAGAATAAATCAATATAATCAGTCTGTAAAAACCGCAATGAGTTTTCTGCAACCTGACGGATTCTTTCCGGACGGCTGTCTAAACCTTTGGTAGCATCACCTTCCTGAAATCCAAATTTTGTAGCAATTACTACCTTTTCACGGAATGGGTGAACAGCTTTTCCTAATAATATTTCGTTCCCGCCTTGACTGTAAGCTTCAGCTGTATCAAAAAATGTCACTCCTGAATCGTAAGCATTTCTGATTAAGTTAATGGCTTCTTTTTCGTCTGTTGCAGGGCCGTAACCAAAAGTTAATCCCATGCATCCTAATCCTAATTCAGAAACTTCTAATCCTTGGTTTCCTAATGTTCTTGTTTTCATATTTTTTTTGAATTTTAGTAATTTTAAATAAAACTTGTTGTAAGGTTGGAGAATCGCAAAGACGCAATGAAAGTTTAAATACTATTTTTAAGGCGCAAGGATTTTATCTGTGATAAAATTGATTGTGTTATAAATGATAAAATTTATGGAGATTAAAAGATTACCAATCGAAAATCTCTGATTTTCTTGCGCCTTAAAAATCGAATAGAGATTAAAATCTTTGCGCCTTTGCGATTGACCAACAATTACTTTTCTCTCTCTGCAAATTTCGGAAGATAAAACAACGATGACTTTATACAGATTACTGTATTTGTTACCAAAATTACTGATTGGGTTTTTCAGATGATTATCAGTGTCTTATAATCTGTAAATTTGTATCATCAAAACGAAGAGAATGGAAAAGATCGCAAAAATTGACAGTGTAGATGTTTATAATAAATTAAGAGGAGTGGAAACTTTGAATCCTTTAATTAGTATAATTGATATGTCTAAAGCGACAGTAATGCCCGCCCAAACCTTAAATTTTGGAGTTTATGCCGTTTTCCTAAAAGAATTAAAGTGTGGAGAGTTGAAATATGGTCGTGATTACTACGATTATCAGGAAGGAACTTTGGTTTTCATCTCACCCGGACAGGTAATCGGTGTACAACCAAAGGTTACTAAATTTGAACCGAAAGGCTGGGCTTTGATCTTCCATTCCGATTTGATAAAAGGGACATTATTAGGAAAACATATTCAGGATTATTCCTTCTTTTCTTATGAATCTAATGAGGCTTTACATCTTTCAGAAAAGGAAAGACATATTGTGATGGATTGTTTTGAGAAAATTCAGGATGAGCTGGCGCAAAATATTGATAAACATAGTAAAACCTTAATCGCTTCCAATTTAGAACTGTTTCTGAATTATTGTACCCGATTCTACGACCGTCAATTTATTACAAGAGACAATGTCAATAAGGGAATCTTAGAACGTTTTGAAACTCTTTTAAATGAATATTTTTCTTCCGATAAGCCTCAGACAATTGGTTTGCCTTCTGTAGCTTGGTGCGCAGAAGAGCTTAATTTGTCAGCTAATTATTTTGGAGACCTCATCAAAAAAGAAACAGGAATTTCGCCTCAGGAATATATTCAGACAAAAGTTATTGATGTAGCGAAAGATAAAATTTTTGATATTGATCAGTCGATTAGTCAGATTGCTTATCATTTAGGGTTTAAATATCCGCAGCATTTTACAAGACTTTTCAAACAGAAAGTGGGGATGTCTCCTATTGAATACAGGAATTTAAATTAATGAATGACAAAATGAACAGACAACTATCACATAATCAATTTTATCGCAGATAAAATCCTTGCGCCTTAAAAACAAAATTTAAACTTTCATTGCGCCTTTGCGATTTTCCACCCGTCTAAATCAAACCATATTTAACAAAATCGTAATTCATTATTCAATAAATTCTTGTTGAAAAAGAGTACTTTTCTGCAAAATTTTATTGATCAATTATGGAAATTTCTGGTGCTTTCTTAGCGGTAATTTTAGAAGCCATACTCTCCTTTTTTTTAATTAAAAGAGACAATTCCAAGAAGAATATTTTTTTAATTCTTTATATTGTAACCATCACATTAGATTTCCTTTGCGAATACTTTATTTTTAGTTTTGGGAACAAAAGTACTTTTTTAATAGATCAATATCCTTCCAGTTTCAGGCTTTTGAAAGGTCCTTTATTGTTTTTGGCAGGCAGATATTTATTAAATTACACCAATACTTGGAAACAATACTTTCATTTTGTGCTTTTTTTCGTTGTCTTTATCTGTAATATCATTGTCCTTTTTATAGGTGCGGAATCTCAGAGTTTTCATCAGTTTTATTTATGGATTTTTAAACTGTATCCGTTGTACTGGGCTGGCTATTTAACAGTGACTTTGGTACAACAGATCAGACATCGAAATAAAGAAAATGCATTTCAAAAACTATTTATCAAGTTTATAGGTTTCGTTCTTTCTTTAGTGATCTTATATGCTATTTGTCATTATGGGGAACTTCTAGATAAAGAACTATTGAGAACCATTTACACCCTCTCCTTTTTTATTCAGTTCGCATTTTTGATCAGATTAAACCAAATAGACAAACAAGCTTTAAATATTCAGCAAAAAACTGAAAACATAACCGTTATTGAAATTCCTAATATCATGATCGATGCTAAAAAAAATACAAAGTATAAAACTTCTGTCCTGAGCAAAGATTACATCATCAATACTAATAATCGATTAATTGAACTTTTAAAAAACAAAAAAATCTATACGAAAGAAGATTTAAGCTTGGAAGATATTTCCAATATGATTCATATTTCTAAGAATCATCTGTCTCAATGCATTTCTGAAGGTCTTGAGACCACTTTCTACGATCTTATCAATAAATACCGAATCGAAGAATTTATTGAACAAATCAATCAAAAACCTGATCTTCAAATTAGCGAATTGTATTACCAATGTGGATTCAGATCTAAGGCTACTTTTTACAAATATTTCAAACAGGAAACAGGGGTAAACCCTAACGATTACAGAAAAAAAATACTTGAAGAAAAAACAATAGTACAACCAATGTAGTTGTTGGTAACAATCTGTTAATAAATAATTAAAACATATCAAAGTGTTGATTATTAATTATTTAAAAGTTCAATTTCAAGAAATAAGTTCATCTCAATCTAAATGAACTTTTAAAAATGAAAGGCGGAATAGTTTTGCAGCAAATCAAACTGTACCGTAAAAATGAAAAAACTAACATCGACTTTGGCTGTTGCTCTTTTCTTTGCTTCCATCCATTCTTATGCCCAGATTCAGGTAAGCGGAAAGGTGGAAGATTCACAAGGAAGACTTCCTCAGGCGAAAGTTCTAACGAATGACAACAAAACTTTTGTTCTCACCGATAATCAAGGGAATTTTAATATTACTGTTCCTGAAGGCTATACGTCTATTATCATAACGTATGAAGGATATGCTGATAAGACGATTAATATAGATGCTTCTGCAAATCCGAAAATAGCAGATTTGGGAGTTATTGTCTTAGAAAACAGAGAAAAGGTAAAGAGTATTGAAGGCGTTACCATCACTTCTGCGTACAAACCTTCCCAAGCTAGGGCGTTAAATATCAAAAAGAATTCTGAAACTATTTCTGATGTGCTAGCGTCAGATGCGATTGGAAAATTACCGGATCGAAATGCCGCAGAAGCCATCCAAAGATTACCCGCAGTAACCATCGAAAGAGATATGGGCGAAGGTAGATTTGCTGCTGTGCGAGGAACGCCTATTCAATGGAGCTCGTCTACGCTGAACGGAAACAGAATGCCCAGCGCTAGTGGAGATAATGCCAATAGAGGATTGCAGATGGATATTTTCCCTTCAGAATTGATTCAGTATGTAAAATTATCTAAGACCTTAACTCCCGATATGGATGGAGACGCCATCGGAGGAACCATTGATTTTATTACCAAAACGGCGGTAAATAAAGAAACTTTTTCAGTAAATGTCGCAGGTGGCTATGTTAATCAATCTCAATCGCCAAGCTATAATGCATCGGTAGTCTATGGAAATAAGATCACCGATAAATTAAAATTCATCACGTCTGCGGTGATATGGAACCGAGATACAGGAATTGATAATTTCCAGATGGTTTATGATTTCAACAACAAAGACAAAACTAAATCTTTTGCAATCAACCAATTACAGTTAAGAGATTATATTGCGGAAAGAAGAACCTTAGGTTTCAATGGTGCGCTGGATTATCAAATTAATAAAAACAATAAGCTTTATTTCAAAGGATTATACAGTCAGTATCTTGATCAGCAGACGGTAAGAGAATCTTATTTTAATTTTAATACTAAAAATGTTCAGCTACAGGCCAGACATGCAGATTATATCACAGATCTCTACTCTTTTGACGTTGGAGGTGAACATAAATTATCAGATAAATTAAAACTAGATTGGTCTTTGGTGAATTCAAAATCGAGCTTTGAATTTAATTCTCCTAAAAATTTAAGCAAAGATGAAAGAGGCTATCCTATTGTCCTTTTCAGACAGGATATGACGTATGGAAATCTTTCAAGTGACGGACTGAAATATCTAGCCATGGATTCTCCCGACGGTGTCGGAGATACTTCGGATGTTGTCTTACCTCATAATCTTAATAATTTAGACGCTTCTAAACTGTATTTATATCAAAACATTATCAGCCGAAATAAAAACAGTGAAAGAGATTACAGAGCGCAATTCAACTTTAATTATAAATTGAATGATAATATTAATTTAAAAGCGGGAGGAAAGCTCATTAATAAAGATAAAACCTTCACATCAAGTGTTTATGCATGGATGCCTTCCAAGCTATTGGGAATTCCGGCAGCAGCGCCTTTGGTGTATCTAAATCAGCTACAGACAGAAGATTTTCCGTACAATGGCGGATTTCTTAATCCTTTAGGAAATCCTTACAATAATGTGTTGATCAATCAAATCACCAACGGTCAGATCGATCAAATGTACAACCCAGATTTCATGGCCAATCATACGATGACTAATGTGCAGGGAGCGAACACGGCAAGTAATCTGGCTTCGTCTTATTCAGGAAAGGAGAATGTGTATTCTGCTTATTTGATGGGGAATTTCAGACTTACTGAAAAATTCACCGTCATTGGAGGTTTCAGAAATGAATATAATGTTACCAATTTCAAAGGAAACCGTGTGGTACAGCAAGGAAATACGGCAACAGCAGAGCCTGTACAAAAGGAAAACAAGTACAACGCTTTCTTGCCTATGGTGAATATGAAGTATAATCTGGATGATAATACGATTTTCAGAGCTTCTTATACCCGATCATTTGCAAGGCCCGATTTTAGCGATCTTAATCCCGGATTACAGATCAACGATGCACTTCAAACAATTACAGAAGGAAATGCAGGTTTAAAGCCAACTTACGCCAATAGTTTTGATTTGATGTTTGAAAAGTATTTTTCTAATTTAGGAATTATCTCTGTCGGAAGTTTTTATAAAAGATTAAGCAATATCATCTATCAGGATCAAACGACGGAACAGCGAAACGGACTTACCTATCTTAAAACTTCACCAAGTAATTTAGAAGGAGGTTGGCTGTTTGGACTAGAAGCTAATTTCAGCAAGCGTTTTACAGAATTGCCGGGCATATTGCAACATTTCGGATTGGAAGGGAACTATACTTTTGTAGATTCAAAAACAGAAATTCCGGTGTATCAAAACGGAGTTGCTTTAGAGAAAATTGAGACTACTCTACCTAAACAGGCCAAACATATTTTCAACGTAAGTATTTTTTACGAAACGGATAAATTCATGATACGACTTGCTGGAAATTACAAAGGAAAATACCTTAACGCCATCCGTTCTCTCGCAGGACCAGAACATTATCAGTGGTTTGATAAAAACTTTACTCTTGATACCACTGCTTCTTATGCTCTTTCAAAAAAGATCAGACTTTTTGTAGAACTTAATAATCTTTTAAACGAACCCAACAGGTTTTATCACGCAGAACAGTCAAGAACAGAAAGTGTTTCCTACACAGGCTTCCGTGGACAAATGGGAGTTTCATTCAACTTTTAATCTAAATATTTCAACATGAAAAAAATAATACTATCCATCTTCGGATTGCTATCAGCTATGGCTATAGCTCAAAATAAAAAAGAATTCAGCGGTTATCCGAAAGATTTAAAGATTAATCAGATTCAGGTCTTAGGAACTCACAACAGCTATGCAAAACCTGTAGACCCTAAAGTGATTAAACTAGCAACCGGTATCATGGACAAGTTCAAAAATTCATTTTTTGACAACATGTCGCCAGACGAAAAAGCAAAATTTCAGGAATATCACCCGAACGGATTAGATTTCTCCGAAGCACTGAACTACAATCACCCCGATTTTAATGAACAACTGAATGCAGGCTTAAGAAATCTCGAAATCGATGTGTATTACGATCCTACAGGAAACAGGTTCAACAAACCCGCAGCGTATGAAATGTTGAAAAAACAAGGTGTAACAGACCTTGCTCCTTATTCTACAGAAGATCTGGATAAACCAGGTTTTAAAGTAATGCATATTGCAGATATTGATTTTAGAACCCATTACACGACTTTAAAAAAGGCACTTCAGGCTTTAAAAGATTGGTCTGATAAAAACCCTGATCACATTCCGATCTTCATTCAAATTGAAGCCAAAGATTCAGGAATGCCTATTTTACCTAATTCTGCAGAAGTCTTGAAATTCGATAAAAAAGCATTTGATGATCTGGATCAGGAAGTACTTGCTGTTTTGGGAAGAAAAAAGATCATTACGCCGGATGATGTTAAAGGGAAATATAAAACGTTAAATGAAGCCGTTCTTCATAACAATTGGCCAACAGTGAGTGATGCAAAAGGAAAGTTTGTATTTATCCTCTTACCTTCCAGCGCAGGAATCAGCAATAACGAATCTCCTTATCTGGCAGAACATCCAGGTCTTAAAGGAAGAATGATGTTTATAGAATCTACACCCGGAAAAGATCACTCCGCTTTTATATTGTATGACAATGCCATCGTAAGACAGAATGAAATTCAAAAATCAGTAAAAGAAGGATATTTGGTAAGAACTCGATCTGATATAGAAACGTACGAAGCAAAAGTTAATGACAGAACAAGAGAAAAAGCTGCCTTTAGTAGTGGAGCACAAATCGTTTCCACGGATTTCTTCAAAAAAGGAAATACGTATGGAACAGATTATTATGTCACCTTACCCGGAGGCGAAACGGCAAGATGTAATCCTTCAAATTCTCCTGAAAACTGTAAGAAAAAATAGCTTACAAATTATATATTCAAAAGTCCTGAGCGTAATTGTTTGGGACTTTTTTGAGTTGGTTAAAATACTTAGCTAGTAAACAATTAAAATTGGTTGTCTTTGTTGGAAAATCAATTTAGTTGTTTAAATAATCGGTTTTACCGATGATTTGTATCGAAAAAAAACGTTTTCCAGATTGATAAATTATCGGGAAATTTGTAATATGAAGATCGTACCACTAAAAGAAGGAAATTTTTCGGCAAGTAAAACTAAAGACTTTACCCTTTTAACAGAAGAAAATATTGCTGATATTAAAGGAATAAAAATGTCTGTACAGCCTTTTCTTATCATTACTGAAAATGATTATATCCTTTTAGATACTGGTATCGGATGGAAAAATGAAGCCGGAAAAACTGTTATTTCTGAAATTTTTGAGCGGGAAAATATTACTTCTGATCAGATTACAAAAGTTCTGCTTTCCCATCTTCATAAAGATCATATTGATGGCATTATAAAGAATTCGGAAAGCGGTTATGAGGCTAGCTATCCCAATGCAGAAATTTATATTCAAAAGCGCGAGCTAGATTTTGCAATGGAAAACAACGGCAATCATTCCTTTGATTTCGACATCTTAGAAAAGCTTATTCAATTGCCCAATATCGTTTGGATGAATGATGATCAAGGACAAATAAATAATGAAATTTCTTTTGAAGTTGTTGGTGGTCATACTCCATTTATGCAGGTTTTTTGGATCAAAGAAAATGGTGAAACTGCTTTTTATGGAGCAGACGATCTTCCTCAGGAATCTTATCTAAAATATCACGTTGCCTACAAAAGTGATTTTGATGGCAAAAGAGCAAGTGAATTGAGACAAAAATGGGAAAAAGAAGCCATAGAAAACCATTGGACAGTATTGCTTTATCATGATTTAGATAAAGCTATTGTGGAATTTTAATTAAAAAAATGGTTTAAATATCATTAAACCATTTATAAATATCCAATTCTGAAGGAATATTCAGTTTCTTTCTTATTCGGTTTTTTCGGTTCTGAATTGCTTTTGGCGTCACATAAGTGTATGTCGCAATTTCCTTGGTTGTAAGATTGAGCTTTAAATAAATACAAAAAATAAGTTCCGAATTTTTAAGATTAGGCTGTATAGAAGATATTTTGTCAAAAAAATCAGGATATGCCAATCTGAATTTATTTAACAAACGGGGTGAATTTTCTTTAGCTAATGCAATGATTTCGTCTTGAGCTAAGAATTTTTGATTTAAATCTTCTAAATTGAACTCAGGTTTTTCGTTTTTCATAATAATTTTCTCATCTCTACAGTACTTTCTGTTGCCGGTGTACTTATGATTTTAAAGTTCGGCTTCAGAATTTAATTTCTCATTTTCGTCACATACTTCAACCATTAATTTTAATAAAAATAAGGAGTTGAAGTCTCTTAACAATGTTTTTTAATTCAACTTTAGTCTCAAATAAAGTTATTTTCTTGTCTTGATGTAATTTTCTTAATATTTGTATTTATGTTTAAAATTATTCTTAAAAAGCAATCGAAACAAGTAATTAATAATTGTAGACAAAGAAAGAAAAAATGATTAAAATTTTACTGAATTGAAATACCACATACATACCACGCGACACCATTAGACCGTCTAATTTCACTGTTTTTTATCAAGTTTTCTAAAATCGATTTTATTTTAATTGTTAATGACCAAATATATCAGATTATGATATTGACTTTTTATGACCTTAGTCAATATTTTTGTGTTTTTTTTAATTAAATTTAAGACTGAAAAACATTGAAAAAGATAATTTGTGGTACATGTGTGGTATTATTTTTGGTTAATATTCATGAAAATTATTCTTTCTTTATTTTTTGATAGAAAGCTTGATTGTATTGGACTTGAAAATGATATTAATAATATCCTGAAGATTAACAGTAGAAATTTTTTATTAAAACTATCAAAACAGTTAATATTATGAATGTCAGTTTTTTTGAAGGTGATTTGTGGACCGCGCGGAAAATAGAAAATACATATGTTGTACGGTTAAAAAATCTTACAAATATGATGGATGGATTGACCGATTTTGCTCTAAATCAAAAAATTAACCACGGGAAAATAAAAGGAATCGGTACGTTAGCAGAAGTTACATTGAGTTTTTTTAATCCTTCAATAATGAAAAATTTCAATATAAAATTTGAAGAAAAGATAAGTTTTTCAGACATTTTTGGAACTGTTTCTGAACTTGACGGAACACCAAAATTTCACCTTGAAACAACCTTGAAAAGAGAAAATTACACAACTTTAGCCGGACATCTTTTGGACGCCAGAATAATTGGAATCAATGAGTTCTTTTTTTATCCTTTAGAAACGGAAATTATTCAATTTAAAAGTGAAATGTTTGGTTTTAATTAATTCTTTTTGCATTATTTATTTCATTAAAATAAAATTTCTCTTACTAAAACTTAAAACAAAACGTCTCCTAAAAATGAGAGAAGTTTTTGTATTTCAAACTTTGTCCCGTCCTGAAATAGTGATAGAAAAAAAGAGTCATTATTATGGACTCATCATGGCATTGTGTAAAACGTTCTCAGCGAGACTACAGTCTGAGTTTTAAATTAAATATTGTAGAGGAAATCGCAAAAAGGGGAATTCTCTACTACACTAGGAGCCTGTAAAAGTATGGGATTCAATCCCGAAGTATTATTTTAAAGCAAAAAAAATAAATTCTACATTCATTCAATGACAAAACGTGAAAAACCTATCCCCTAATCCCTAATTTCTAATTCCTAATTTTTATCTTTGCTCTAAATTTAAAATTTCATGGAAAAAATTGACAGCCTGAACCAAGTAGCAGAATTCCACACAACTTTCAAAGCGCCTATTTTAGATACTCCACAAATTCCTTCTCCGGAAAGATGCAACCTTAGAGTTGAGCTTTTACAGGAAGAATTAAACGAATTAAAACAAGCGATTGCAGATAATGATATCGTAGAAATTGCAGATGCACTTTGTGATTTACAGTATGTTTTAAGTGGTGCGGTATTAGAATTCGGACTTGGCAACAAATTTGTAGAGCTATTCAACGAAGTTCAGCGTTCCAATATGTCTAAAGCTTGCGATAATGAAGAACAGGCACAGGAAACGGTTGAGTTTTATAAAGCAAAAGAAGTTGAATCTTTCTATGAAAAATCTGGTGAAAAATTCAATGTTTATAGACAGGCAGACCATAAAGTGTTGAAAAACAAATACTACTCTCCTGCCGATTTAAAAACAATTATCGAAAAATAATATGAAAAAAATAATCACAAATGTTGTTACGATTTCATGCTTGGTTTTTGCAACTCAGCAGTTCAGCGCGCAAAAAGTAGTGGTGAACCGCGAAGTTGAAACTACTAAGGATGGAAAAATGCTTTTAGGAACCCAAACTAAAGATCAATTTACAAAAGCGCCTTACGCAGATTGGTATGTGAAAGAGCATGACGAATATGCGATTGATCAAAAGGCAATCAGTGAACTTAGAAAGGATAAAATAAATTCTTACAATATCTTAGTTTTCATGGGAACTTGGTGCGAGGACAGTCACAGAGATTTCCCAAGATTGATGAAGATTTTGGAAGAAGTGAAATATCCTGAAGGAAAATTAACCATTATTGCCGTAAATCGTAAAAAAGAATCGCCTTCTGGTGACGAAGGGCTTTATAATATTCAGAAAGTTCCTACAATTATTGTTCAAAAATATGGCAAGGAAATTGGAAGGATTATAGAAATGCCTACAACAGGTTATATTGAAAGAGATTTGGTTGAAATTTTAAAGAAAGATGACAAATCTGTAATAAAAGAAATATTTAAAAAATAGATATTGAGAAATAATAGAATCATATTACCCTTTTTGGCAGGAATTGCGATCATGTTACTTCTGTTCTTTGGTCTTAAATCTTGTCTAAACCTTGCCGGAAAAACGGAAAAATCAGATTATTATATTCTGACAAACCAGATTTCCAAAATGAATAAAATGGTTGTGTTGGAGCAGGATGTTTCTTCGATGCAGAAAACAAAGATGGGTTATGAAGTGTTCGGAAGCGAGGTTTCGAGCAACAGTATCATTACTTATACCAAGACCAATGCACAGGTTTCTTATGATCTGAACAAAATGAAAATGGAGGTTGATTCTATTAATAAAAAACTGATTATCACAGAATTACCTAATGCAGATATAAGGATTACTCCAAGTGTTGAAATACAGTCTCTTGACGACTCTTTTTTCAATAGAATCTCTGAGAAAGACATTAAAAATGTAACTCAAAAGGCAAAAGATGTTGCCATTAAATCTATTGATCAAAATAAGCTAAGAAACGAAGGACGTCAACAATTAATGGAAAATCTTAATAATATTTTCGTTTTGGCAAAGGCTTTGAATTATACTATAGAAGACAAAACCGGTCAACTAGGTATTTTAGGACTTTAAAAATTTAAAGCTATGAATTCAAAAGACGATAACAAAAAGAAAGAATCTACAAATTCTGCAGAATCAAAAAAGCAAAATCAGGATTTCCCTGATATTCCTGCTTCTTCGAAAAAGACAAATCCGCCTGATATTGATAAAGAAGACGTTCAAAAGGCTTCTAAAAATAAAACAGGAAAAACAGATAATACTAAGTGAAAACTTAGTATTTTTTTGTTTTAACTCCATAATCTTCTAATAAAATCCAGCGCATTTTTATGACTGATTTTTTTCATAATCTCAGGTGAAAAATTTTCACTTAATCTTTTATTGATCGAATTGTACATTGTTGCATCTTTAAATTCATCAAAGAAAAAAGGATAACGAGATTGATCCGGATGCTCATCATCAAAGAAAAAGTCTGCTCCATACGCAATACAATTTTCTGCACCTAAGTCCAAACCGTACTGAATATGCTCGTAAAACCTTTCCGGATGGTGATGGTCAATATAATCTTTGATGAAGTTAAGTCCAATCAACCCTTCTCTTTTAACCAATTCTTTAACCAATTCATCAGGAAGATTTCTGTTATTTTTGTACACGTTTCTATAGTTGGAATGACTTGCAAGGATTGATAGTTTGTAATTTCTCTGATCAATATAATTAAGAATATCATAGGCTAATTGATCACTTGTATGAGCCAAATCAATTGCGATTTTCTTATCTGCAAGATAATCGATTAAAATTTTTCCGTCATCTTTCAAACCTACTTCAGAATTATTTCCACCTCCGAAACGATTTTCAGAATGATGGGTAATTCCTATATATAATACTTTTTGAGTATTTTCAATGATAGTTTCAAGATTTTTAAATCCAATATCTAAATCAGTATCTTTCTCACAAAATGACGAACCATTTTCAATAGAAGCAAGAACTCCTACTCGATTTTGGTTTTCAATATTGTTGTAATTCTTAGTGTCGAAAAGAAAAAAATCATCGCTTTTTAATAGATTTGCGAAAATTTCACTTTGTTTAATTCCTTCTGCCGTACTATTCTTTGCTGTCGCAGAATAAATTGCCATTATCTGGAGCTTTACATGGCCTTCTTTTAAATAAGATAAAGAGCATCTAACTTGTTTATCATCAATTTTTGAATCTGGTCTTAATAAATAGTATAATAAATCGCAGTGTAAGTCGATATTTAAGTCATTCATAATGAGAGTGTAAATTATTTATAGAAAATTAAAAAAGTTTTTCTTTACCTTTAGCATTAAATATTGCTTCAAATATACGTAAATATCGCTTTTTAAATAAAAAATGCGTATTTTTGCAACTTAAAATTTCTTAGTAAACAATGATAAAAATTACACTTCCAGACAATAGTGTCAAAGAATTTGAAGGAGCAGTTACTCCTTTAGATGTGGCAAAATCTATAAGCGAGGGATTGGCTAGAAACACCATTTCCGCAATTGTTAATAACAAACAAGTAGAGATCACCACACCTATAACCACGGATTCTACGGTACAGTTGTTAACCTGGAATGACGATCTTGGAAAGAAAGCTTTCTGGCATTCTTCTGCCCACCTTTTGGCGCAGGCGATCATGGAATTTTATCCAAATGCTAAGTTAACAATCGGTCCTGCGATCGAAAGTGGCTTTTATTATGATGTAGATTTCGGAGACGAAAATTTATCTGAAAAAGATTTTGAGAAGATTGAAAAGAAAGTATTGGAAAATGCTAAAAAAGCTTCAACATTCTCATTATACCCTGTATCTAAAGAAGAAGCATTAAAAACATATGCAGATAATCCTTACAAAGTTGAGTTGATCTCTAATCTTAATGATGGAGAAATCACTTTTGTAACACACGATAACTTCACAGATTTATGTCGTGGAGGGCACATTCCTAATACAGGAATTGTGAAAGCAATGAAGATCTTAAATGCAGCTGGAGCTTATTGGCGAGGAAGTGAAAAAAATCCTCAATTAACAAGAGTTTATGGTATTTCTTTCCCTAAACAGAAAGAGCTTACAGAATATCTTGAAAGATTAGAAGAAGCTAAAAGAAGAGATCACAGAAAATTAGGTAAAGAGCTTGGAATTTTCGCTTTCTCTGAAAAAGTAGGTGCCGGTTTACCACTTTGGTTGCCAAAAGGAACTGCTTTAAGAAGAAAATTAGAAAATTTTCTTTCTGTTGCTCAGAAAAAAGGAGGGTACGAATTTGTAATGTCACCACATATCGGTTCAAAAGAATTGTATGTAACTTCTGGTCACTGGGATAAATATGGAGCAGATAGCTTTCAGCCGATCAAAACTCCGAATGAAGGAGAAGAATTCATGCTGAAGCCAATGAACTGCCCTCACCACTGTGAAATTTATAAAACTTCACAATGGAGCTATAGAGATCTTCCTAAGAGATATGCAGAATTCGGAACTGTTTACAGATATGAGCAAAGTGGAGAACTTCACGGATTAACTAGAGTTCGTGGATTTACTCAGGATGATGCTCACCTTTTCTGTACTCCGGATCAGCTTTCGGAAGAATTTGAAAAAGTAATTGATTTAACGCTTTACGTGTTTAAATCTTTAGGATTTGAAGATTTTGTAACTCAGGTTTCTTTAAGAGATCCTGATAACAAAGAAAAATATATCGGTTCTGATGAAAATTGGGAAAAAGCCGAAAGTGCAATCATCAACGCTGCTCAAAAGAAAGGTTTGAAAACTGTTGTTGAATATGGTGAAGCTGCATTCTACGGTCCTAAGTTAGATTTCATGGTGAAAGATGCTTTAGGAAGAAAATGGCAGTTGGGAACTATTCAGGTAGATTATAATTTACCGGAAAGATTTGATCTTCATTATATCGGAAGCGATAATGAAAAACACAGACCAGTAATGATCCACAGAGCACCATTTGGCTCTATGGAACGTTTTATCGCGATTTTATTAGAAAATACTGCAGGAGATTTCCCGTTATGGTTAAGCCCTGAGCAGTTCATAATTCTACCAATCAGTGAAAAATATGCAGATTATGCGAAAAAAGTTTCACAATTTTTAGAAAATCACGATATTAGCGGTCAGATTGATAACAGAAATGAGAAAGCGGGTAAAAAAATCCGTGATGCAGAATTAAACAAGACCCCATTCATGCTGGTTATAGGAGAAAATGAGGAAAGAGATGGCACGATTTCTGTGAGAAGACGTGGAGAAGGAGATCTTGGAGTGATGAAAATGGAAGATTTCGTCAATTATTTTAAAAAAGAAGCGGCAATATAAATTATTGTCAAATAGAAAGTTAACCAATAAAATTTAATACAATAGCACAAAGATTTAACAACAGGGGCCCACAAAGACGTCCTGTACAGGAGGATTTACACTTGATCAACGATAAAATTCGTGTGAGAGAGCTTCGTTTAGTGGGCGATAACGTAGAGCCGGGAATTTATCCAATTGATAAAGCAAGACAATTTGCTGCAGAGCAGGAATTGGATCTTGTGGTAATTTCTGATAAGGCAGAACCGTTTATTGCAAGAATATTAGAATACAAAAAATTCTTATATGAGCAAAAGAAAAAACAGAAAGAGCTTAAAGCTAAGCAAGTAAAAGTGGTAGTAAAGGAGATTCGTTTCGGACCTCAGACTGACGACCATGATTATGAGTTTAAGAGAAAGCACGCTGAAAAGTTCTTGGAAGAAGGTTCAAAATTGAAAACCTACGTATTTTTTAAAGGACGTTCGATTATCTTTAAAGATCAGGGAGAAATTTTGCTTCTAAAACTTGCTCAGGAATTAGAGCACGTTGGAAAAGTAGATCAGCTACCTAAACTTGAAGGAAAGAGAATGATTATGATGATGAGTCCTAAAAAACCAGCAAAATAATTTTAATAGATTTGATATCTATTCTTTAAAATATAAACCTCAAAGCAATTTGAGGTTTTTTATTTTTATTAGTGTTTAGTTTAAAATTAGACAAGAAACTTTCAACATTCAACTTCCTTCCTATAGCTTTAAAAATTTCTTTCTCGTCTCACTTATTTTTCGTAATTTTGCAAACTATTATTCCTAGATGTCTTTAGGGATAACCAATACAGATATTGATAACAAAACAATAAAAAGCAAAAAAATGCCAAAATTAAAAACGAAATCAGGTGCTAAGAAGCGTTTTAAACTTACCGGAACTGGTAAGATTAAAAGAAAAGGTGCTTTCAAAAGCCACATCTTGACAAAGAAAGAAACTAAGCAAAAGAGAAATCTTACGCAAACTTCTTATGTTGCAAAAGTGGACGAAAAAAGTGTTAAGCGTCAATTAGCAATTCAGTAGTTTTTATAATCCTTATTCGGTTTATAAGAATAACAATTCAATATTTTAACCCTGGAATGGTGCAGATAAGTGTAATGAAACAGTTTACCGCCCTTTTCAAAAAAACAATTTAAATTATGCCTAGATCAGTAAATGCCGTAGCTTCAAGAGCTCGCAGAAAGAAAATTATTAAGCAAGCTAAAGGTTTTTTCGGTAGAAGAAAGAACGTTTGGACTGTAGCTAAAAATGCCGTGGAAAAAGCAATGCAATATGCTTACCGTGGTAGAAAAGAGAAAAAGAGAAATTTCAGATCACTTTGGATCATGCGTATCAACGCAGGAGCTAGAGAGCACGGAATGTCTTACTCTCAGTTTATGGGAGCTCTTAAAAAGAACAACATCGAGCTTAACAGAAAAGTTTTAGCTGACTTAGCTATGAACTATCCTGAAGCTTTCAAAGCTGTTGTAGATCAAGTAAAATAATGTAAAATTTTTTGTTATCAATATAAATCCCGAGTTTTTTGCTCGGGATTTTTTAATTATCTACATTTGCTAAATTATTAAATATTTAAAACTTTATTTAAAAGTGAAAAAATTATCTACTCTTCTACTCCTTTCGTTAGTAACTTGCGGTTTGCAGGCTCAAAGTTTTATTCAGGCTTATCAAAACAGAGCAAACTTGGTTACTCAAACGAATATTACGACAAACTTGCAGGAGTTTGGAAATTTTGGTGTAAAGACTACAGGTTCTGTAGCCAATTCCAATGCGCTTAACTGGATCAAGAATAAGTATCTGTCTTACGGTTACACGGTTAGTCAGATGGAAGAAGATCCTTTTACAGTAGGAAATTTAAGTTCTACAAACCTTATCATAACCAAAATAGGAACAGTTTATCCTAATAAATATGTAATCATTTGTGGGCATTATGATACAATCGTAGGACCTGGAGTAAGTGACAACGGAAGCGGAACTTCTATTATTTTGGAAGCGGCTAGAATTTTAAAAGATGTTCCTACGGAATATTCTGTGAAGTTCATCCATTTTTCAGGAGAAGAACAAGGACTTTATGGAAGTGACCATTACGCGAATAATGTTGTTTTCAAAAATGGGGTTCGTGATTTAGATGTAAGATTAGTTTTCAATATAGATCAGGTTGGAGGTAAATTATCGAGCCCGAGCAATTCAATAAAATGTGAAAGCGATCAGGCTGGTCAGTCTGGAAATAATGCTGCATCATTATCTTTTACACAGCAATTAGCGGCTTGTACTACTCTATATTCACCATTACAAACGGTGATGTCTAATGCTTATTCATCTGATTATATGCCTTTTGAAGAGAACGGAGATATCATTACAGGTTTCTACGAAACTCCACAAAGTCACAATGAACATACGGTAAATGATACTTTTGCCAATGTAGATCCTACTTATGTTTTTAAAGTTGGAAAAG
This sequence comes from Chryseobacterium glaciei, assembly GCF_001648155.1. NCBI lineage: Bacteria > Pseudomonadati > Bacteroidota > Flavobacteriia > Flavobacteriales > Weeksellaceae > Chryseobacterium > Chryseobacterium glaciei. The sequence goes on from NZ_CP015199.1 coordinate 4,323,387, forward strand.
CTGCTGTTGGTGCACTTCAGCATTTTGCGGTTGCTTCAACTACAGTTTTGGGCGTAAATGAAGCTACATCTCAAAGCTCTTTGGAGTCTGTAAAAGTATATCCAAATCCAGCAAAAGATGTTTTAAATGTTGAATTACCGAAAAAGGTGAAAGATTTTAGCCTTGAAATTACAGATGTAAGCGGACGCACCGTATTTTCAGTACAAAATCAAACAAAAATAAATGTTTCAAGCTTAGTTAATGGAACTTATTTATGTACTATAAAGACAGATAATGAGAGCGTTACAAGAAAAGTAATCATAGAAAAGTAAATTGCATTACAATAATATAATTAATTGATCCTGAGTTTTTTGCTCGGGATTTTTTAATTATCTACATTTGCTAAATTATTAAATATTTAAAACTTTATATAAAAGTGAAAAAATTATCTACTTTTCTACTCTTTTCGTTAGCAACTTACGGTTTACAGGCTCAAAGTTTTATTCAGGCTTATCAGGATCGTGCCAATATGGTTACGCAGACTAATATTACAACCAATTTACAGGATTTTTCAAATTTGGGAGTTAAAACTACCGGTTCTGTAGCAAATACAAATGCTTTAAATTGGCTAAAAAACAAGTATGCCTCTTTCGGATATTCTGCTAGCCAAGTTGTAGAGGATCCCTTTACTTTTAGTGGAACAAGTTCAAAAAATTTAGTGATAACTAAAACCGGAACAGTTTATCCTAATAAATATGTAATTATCTGTGGTCATTTCGATAGTATTGTTGGTCCTGGAGTTAACGACAATGGAAGCGGAACTTCAATTATTTTAGAAGCTGCAAGAATTTTGAAGGATGTTCCAACGGAATATTCTATTAAATTTATTCACTTTTCCGGTGAAGAACAAGGATTGAGAGGAAGTCAGCACTATGCGAATACCGTGGCTTATCAGGGAAGTACCCGTGTTTTAGATATAAAATTAGTTTTTAACCTAGATCAGGTTGGCGGAAAAATGGGAAATAACAATGATACCATTTACTGCGACGAAGACATGGGCGGAAATGCAAATAATACAGCTGCAGGTGTTGCTGCAACTCAGGAATTGATAACGCTTACAGGTCTTTATTCTCCTCTTTTAACTGATATTGATGAAGCAGAAGATACAGATTATATCCCTTTTGAAACAAAAGGTGAAGTAATTACGGGCTATTTTGAAAAAATTAGAAGCAATTATCCTCACACAGCAAACGATACTTTTGCCAATACAGATCCGGTCTATATTTACAATGTTGGAAAAGCAACGGTTGGTGCACTTCAACATTTTGCAGTGGCAGCTACAACTATTTTAGGAACTAGAGATGTTCAAGCAAATAAGTTAGAATCTGTAAAAATTTATCCAAATCCTGCAAAAGATGCTCTTCATATAGAGTTACCCAGCAAAGTGAAAGATTTCAGTTTTGAAATCACAGATTTAATTGGTCATACTTTGATAAAAGAAGGAAATAAGACTCAGATTAATACTTCTAGTCTAGTTAATGGAGCTTATATTGGTGTGTTTAAAGCTGATGGGCAGACGGTTGTTAGAAAGGTCTTGATTGAAAGATAATATTGCAAAAAAAAGAGTCAATTTCTATAATTGACTCTTTTACTATTTTTATCCTCCTCTTGTACCGCCTTTTGCTGTTTCATTATCAATAGTTTTTTCTGAATGCTCACCGCCTTTTTGGGAAATGCTTTTCGGGCTTTCTTCTTCCTTTTTTATCGGCTGAGGACTTTCTTTCTTTTCTTTTTCTGACATGGTAATTGTTTTTAATTCAATGTAAAAATAATACTTTATTTATGCTAAAATATTTTTTTATTTTCCTTCCCTATTCTTGAAATACAGCAATAAAAATTAATTATTTCTCGTAATAAGAACTTCTTCAATTTCTTCTAAATCAACATTTTTAGCTTTCAATAAAATCAAAAAGTGATATAACAAGTCAGCCGCTTCATTTTTAAATAAATCATCATTATTATCTTTAGCTTCAATCACCAATTCTACGGCTTCCTCTCCTACTTTTTGAGCCACTTTATTAATACCCCTTTGAAAGAGTGAATAGGTATAGGAAGATCCTACTTTATCATCAATTCTTTGAGAAATCTTAGCTTCCAATTCATATAAAAAGCCTTTTGATTCTTTCTCTCCAAAACAACTGAAACTTCCCGTGTGGCAAACTACATTTTTAGGAATAGCTTTAATTAAAATAGTATCGTTATCACAATCAATTTGAATATTTTCAACCTTTAAAAAATTACCAGACTCCTCACCTTTCGTCCAAAGTCTGTTTTTAGAACGGCTGAAAAAAGTAACAATCCCTTCTTTTTTTGTTTTCTCAAAAGCTTCCTCGTTCATATATCCCAACATCAAAACCTGTAAGTTTCTGTTATCCTGAATAATTACGGGAACCAATCCGCTTGTTTTATTGAAATCTACTACCATCTTACTTCAATTTTTTGATTTTTTAATTCTTTTTTTAAATCCTGAATGCTTACTTCTCCGAAATGAAAAATACTCGCAGCCAACGCACCTGTTGCTTTCGTTTCTTTGAAAACTCTTTGAAAATCTTCTATTTTTCCCGCACCTCCAGAAGCGATCACGGGAATATTGATATTTTCAGAAACTAATTTTGTTATTCTTATGTCAAAACCATTTTTAGTTCCGTCACCGTCCATCGAGGTGAGAAGAATTTCACCCGCACCTAAAGATTCAGCTTCTTTTGCCCAATCTACTGTTTTTAAATTGGTTATTTCTCGTCCGCCTTTTACATGAACCCAATCGGAATTATTTATGAATTTAGTATCGATAGCCACAACAATACACTGACTTCCAAATTCCTTAGCCAAGTCAGAAATCAACTGAAGATTGGTAACGGCGGATGAATTAATGCTAATCTTATCAGCGCCTGCTTCCAATAGTTTTTGTACATCTTGAATGGAAGAAATTCCACCTCCAACCGTGAAAGGGATACTCAGTTCTTTAGAGATATTTTGCACCAATTCAACGAATGTTTTTCTCCTTTCAATCGTAGCCGTAATATCAAGAAAAACCAATTCATCGGCTCCGTTTTCTTCATACCTTTTCGCCAGTTCTATAGGATCTCCGGCATTTCTAAGTCCCTCGAAATTGATTCCTTTTACCGTTGTTCCATCCTTGATATCCAAGCAAGGAATTATTCTTTTTTTAAGCATTTTCAATAAATTTTTCAAGTTCTTGCAAGCCTATTTTTCCTTCATAAATTGCTTTTCCGATAATTGTTCCGGAACATCCAATTTCTTTCAACCTTTGAACATCTTCAATACGTGAAATTCCGCCGCTTGCAATTAATTGAGCTGAAGTTTTATCTAAAATTTCTTTGTAAAGCTCTGTTGATGGACCTTGTAACATTCCGTCTTTTGAAATATCAGTACAAATAACCTGCTGAATTCCTTTTTTCTGATATTGAAGAATAAAATCAATCACATCTTTATCACTGCTTTCCAGCCAGCCTGAAGTTTTTATCTTTCGATTATCGCAATCGGCTCCCAAAATAATTTTATCAGCTCCATATTTTTCAATCAATTCAAAACAAAACTCAGGATCCTGAACGGCAATACTTCCAATCGTAATTTGCTTTGCGCCAGAATTGAAAGCTATTTCGATATCTTCCAATGTTTTCAAACCACCTCCAAAATCAATAGATAAATTGGTTTCTTTTGCAATATTTTCCAGTACTTTTTGATTGACAATATGCTTAGATTTTGCACCGTCTAAATCTACCAAGTGAAGAAATTGGATTCCAAAGCTTTCAAACTCTTTCGCAACTTCTACAGGATTTTCATTGTATATTTTTTTTGTGCTGTAATCGCCTTTTGAAAGACGAACACATTTTCCATCAATAATGTCAATAGCAGGAATAATTTTCATACTTACAATTTTAAAAAGTTGTTTAATAATTCATTTCCAATCTTTCCCGATTTTTCAGGGTGAAATTGTGTCGCAAAGAAATTATCCTTCTGCAAAGACGCACTGAAAGGCAAAATATAATCGCAAACAGAAGTTGTATACTCTGATAATTCACAATAGTAACTGTGAACAAAATACAAGTCATTTTCTTTTTCTATGCTTGAAAATAATTGTGATTTTATCTCTGAAATTGTATTCCAGCCCATGTGGGGAACAATGTCTTTTGCAGGAAATTTCTTTACATTAATATCAAAAATTTCTAATCCATCTGTGTTCCCTTCTTCATTATTTTTACACATCAGTTGCATTCCCAAACAGATACCTAAAACAGGTTGTGTTAAGGTAGGAATTAATAAATCCAGACCTTTTTCTTTTAATAATTTCATCGTAGAAGAGGCTTCTCCAACTCCCGGAAAAATTACTTTATCAGCTTTTTGAATTAACTCAAAATCATCTGTAATTATTGATTCTGTATCTAATCTATTCAATGCATTTTGAACTGAATTAACATTTCCGCCGTTATATTTTATAATTGCAATCATATTAAAGACTTCCTTTTGTTGAGGGTAAATTAAAGTTTTCATCAGTCTGTTTTACAGCCATTTTTATGGCCTTGGCAAAGCCCTTGAAAACAGATTCTATTTTGTGATGTTCATTATCTCCTTCAACTTTAATATTTACATTAGATTTAGAAGAATCAGTGAAAGATTTAAAGAAGTGATAAAACATTTCAGTCGGAACATCGCCAATCTTTTCTCTATTAAAATCAGCTTCCCAAACCAACCAAGGTCTTCCTCCAAAATCTATCGCGACCTGAGCCAGACAATCATCCATCGGAAGCAAAAAACCATATCTTTCAATCCCTTTTTTCTTTCCTAAAGCCTGAAGAATTGCTTCTCCAAAAACAATTCCTGTATCTTCAATCGTGTGATGCTCATCAACCTGCAAATCGCCATCGACTTTGATTTTTAAATCTAAATTTCCATGTTTTGAAATCTGCTCCAACATATGATCAAAAAAATGCAAACCTGTTGAAATCTCAGAATTCCCTTTTCCATCAAGGTTAACTTCAATCTCAATTTGAGTTTCATTCGTCTTTCTTGAAACTTTCGATTTTCTTGGTTTTTGCTTTAAAAATTGATAGATCTCAGACCAATTTTCGGTTGTCAATTCAGCATTTTCATTTTGAATTTTATTAATAAAAATTGCTTTTGAGCCTAAATTTTCAGCCAATTGAATATCTGTAATCCTATCTCCGATCACATAAGAATTTTGTAAACCATAATCCCCATAAATATATTTTCCTAACAGTCCAATTCCTGGTTTTCTTGTAGGTAAATTTTCATACTCAAAGCTTTTATCAATTAGAATATCACTAAAAATTATTCCTTCATTTTCAAATGCTTTTAACATTTTTTCCTGAGGTTTAATAAAATCTTCAAAAGGAAAACTTTCCGTTCCCAGACCATCCTGATTGGTGATCATGACCAATTCATAATCCAACTCTTTGGTTATTTTTGAAAGATTTTGAAATACTCCGGGATAATACTCCAATTTTTCTAACGAATCAACCTGAAAATCTGTTGGAGGTTCAATAATTAATGTTCCGTCTCGGTCTATGAATAATACTTTTTTCATTTTCTTAATTTTTTAACGCTATCAAACCTTATAGGTTTTCAAAACCTATAAGGTTTCAGACTGCTTCAAAGCCTGAATTAATTGAATATTTTCTTCTCTATTTCCAATATTAATTCTGATACAATTAGGAATTTGTGGAGTTCTTTTGCTTGTTAAAATCTCTTTATCCAAAAGGTTTTGATAGACAATTTCGACATTTTCAAATTCAATCAAGAAGAAATTGGCATCTGTTGGAAAGACTTTTGTAATACAACTTATACCTTGAAATTCATTTTTCAACCATTCTCTTTCCTCAAAAATATCATTCAAGTTTTGATTGAATTGATCTTTATTATCAATCACATTTAAAACCAATTCCTGACTTAAAGAATTGACATTATACGGTGCTTTTACGGTATTAATCAACTTAATGATTTCTTCATTGGCATACGCAATTCCCACTCTTGCTCCCGCCATTCCCCACGCTTTTGAAAACGTTTGAAGAACAATAAGATTAGGATATCTTTTAAGAAGCTCAAGGCTCGATTTCTGATCTGAAAACTCAATGTAAGCTTCATCTACCACAACAATTCCGTTAAAATTTTGAATGTAAAACTCAATATCTTCAATACTGTTTCCTGTTGGATTGTTCGGTGAGCATAAAAAGAAAATTTTCGGCTGATTTTCTGTAGTACTTTTTAAAAATTCATCTTTTTTAATTTGAAAATTTTCGTCTAGGTCAAGCTTTAAAACTGCATTTTCATTAATTGTGGCATAAAATCCGTACATCGCAAACGAAGGATTCATCATTAAGATTGAATCTTTTTTAGGTTCACAGAAGATTTTAATAATTAAATCGATCAATTCATCACTTCCATTTCCTACAGCGATTTGATTAGACGGAATATTTTTAAACTGCGATAATTTATTTTTAAGCGCTTTCTGAGTAGAATCTGGATAACGATTAAACTCTCCGAACGGACTTTCATTAGCATCCATTAAAATAGGAGCGTTAAATTCATTATGATCTCTAAAACTGATGTAAGGCTGTAATGCTAAAATGTTCTTTCGAACGAAATTATTTAAGGTAAATTGTTTCATTTTTTATTGATTTAATCGGATGGTAACGGCATTTTTGTGAGCGAATAATCCTTCCGCTTCTGCCATGATTTCTATTGTATTTCCTAAGTTTTGAAGTCCTTCTTTTGACAAGTGCTGGAAAGTAATTTTCTTTACAAAACTGTCTAGAGAAACTCCGCTGTAATTCTTTGCAAAACCGTTCGTTGGAAGGGTGTGATTGGTTCCGCTTGCGTAATCTCCAGCACTTTCACATGAATAATTTCCGAGGAAAACTGATCCAGTATTTTGAATTTGAGGGATATATTTTTCAAAATCATTTAATGCTAAAATAAGGTGTTCCGGAGCATATAAATTGCTGAAATCTATGGCTTCATTAATAGTATTAAGAAGAATAAAATGGCTGTTATTTAAAGATTGTTGAGCAAACTCGTTTCTTGGAAGTTCTTTGATCTGTCTTTCAATTTCTTCAATGGTTTCGTTAAAAACTTTCACATCAGTTGATATAAAAATAACCTGACTATCACTTCCATGTTCGGCCTGTGAGAGCAGATCTGCAGCACAAAATGCGGGAATAGCTTTCTCATCTGCAATCACTAAAACTTCACTCGGCCCTGCAGGCATATCGATGGCAACTCCATAATTTTGAGCATATTCTTTCGCTGCAACCACAAACTGATTTCCAGGTCCGAAAATTTTATAAACGTTCGGAATACTTTTCGTTCCCAATGTCATCGCAGCAATAGCTTGAGCACCGCCTGTTTTGAATATTTTTGAAACGCCACAAAGTTGAGCTGTATACAAAATCGCAGGATTAATGTTTCCATTTTTATCTGGCGGACTGCACAGCACGATCTCTTTACAACCTGCCAACTGAGCCGGAATTGCCAACATCAAAACAGTAGAAAACAAAGGAGCTGTACCTCCCGGAATATAGATTCCTACTTTTTCAATGGCTCTATTTTCTCTCCAACAAACTACTCCTTTTGTTGTTTCAATTTTTTCAATTTTAGACTGCTGTGAAGCGTGAAATTTTGTGATATTTTCTTTTGCCTGTTGAATTGCTTGCTTCAATTCTTTGCTAATCAAACTGTCCGCATTCTGAATTTCTTCTGGTGAAACCGTAATATTTTCAACATTTGCAGAGTCAAATTTTTTATTGAATTCGATTAAAGCTTTATCACCGTTCTTTTCGACTTCTGAGAAAATTTCTATGATCGTTTTTGAAATTTGTTCTCTTTTAAAAGCTGGTCGTGTTATGAGTTCCTGCCAATTTTCTTGGTTGGGATATTTGTAAATCTTCATATTAAATCACCATTTTATCAATTGGAATAATTAAAATATCCTGAGCTCCGTTTTCTTTTAATTTATCAATAACATCCCAAAAACGATCTTCGTTGATCACAGAATGAATACTGCTCCAACCCTCTTCTGCTAAAGGAATAACAGTCGGACTTTTAAGCACAGGAAGTATTTTAGAAACATCTGAAATCTTTGTATTGGGAACATTCATCAGAATATATTTTGAATTTTTAGCTTTTAAAACAGACTGAATTCTGAATAAGAATTTTTTAAGAATGAGTTCTTTTTCCTGATTGAGATTCGGCGTTTTAGCCAACACCGCTTCTGATTTCAATAAGGTAACCGTTTCTCTTAATCCGTTCTTAAATAAGGTACTTCCAGAGCTCACAATATCACAAATTCCATCTGCCAGACCAATATTTGGAGCAATTTCTACAGAGCCGGAAATAACGTGGATATCTGCTGAAACACTATTTTCTAATAAGAATTTTTTAAGGGTGTTGGGATAAGAAGTCGCGATTTTTTTATTCTGAAAATAGCTCAAATCGTTCGTTTCAATCTCTTTAGGAACAGCGAGTGAGACACGGCATTTTGAAAATCCGAGCTCTTGAATAATATTAATCTTTTTTTGTTTTTCTACTAAAAGATTTTCACCGACAATGGCAATATCAACCACGCCATCTTCCAGATATTGAGGGATATCGGAGTTTCGCAGGTACATAATCTCCATAGGAAAGTTTTCTACCGAAACTTTGAGTTGGTCTTTTCCGTTGTTGACGAAAATCCCGCAGTCTTTAAGGAGTTGTAACGAATCTTCGTAAAGCCGACCGCTTTTTTGGATTGCAATTTTTAATTTACTCATTTTTTCTACATTGAGTCTGAGCAAATAAAAACTGATTATTGAAAAGAAATTTCCTGGAAAATTTAGAAACAAAAAAACCGTCTATTACTCAGACGGTTTTAAATATTTTTGATTTTAACACATGTTTATATCAATCAATTCCGTCTAACAGAGATGATGATGATAATGATGTAATGTTAAAAAATTGGGTTTCATTGTTGAAATTTTGTGGTACAAATGTAGAACTTATTTTTAAACTTCAAAGGTTTTTCTAAAGAATTTTTTTGTAAAGATTCATTAATTCGTTGGCAATTGGCTCGTCATTAAACTTTTGAACAAACTCAAAACCCTTATCAGCACGGCGTTTTCTCTCGGATTCGTTATCCCATAAAAATTTTATTTTTGATTGAATATCTAAATGATTTTTAGGATCGATGTAAACTGAGTCTGGTCCGCCCGCTTCCGGAAGACAACTCGTATTGCTGGTAATTGTTACCGTTTTTGAAAAAAGTGCTTCTATGACAGGGATTCCGAAGCCTTCAAAGAAACTTGGATAGACAAAAACATCGGCTAATTTGTAGATGACAGCAAGCTCATCCATAGAAACTCCTTCAAGGAAATGAACTTGTTTTTCCATTTTGTTTTTCTTGATGTACTGCTCTATTTTGCTAAAATATTTTGTTTTTTTACCGACAACAACTAATGGTATTTCTGTTTTATCAATTGCTTTTACAATATTCAATAAATTTTTACGCTCTTCAATCGTTCCGACATTTAAAATAAATCTTTCTGGAAGATTGAATTTTTCTTTCGTTTTTTGAATAAATTCTTCTGATTGATTTTCTTTAAAAGCATGATGACATCCTTGATAAATGACTTCAATTTTACCTTCAGGAACCTTTAAATATTGGATGATGTCTCTTTTCGTTTGTTCAGAAATCGCAATGATTTTATCGGCAGTTTGAGCTGCTTTTTTAAACTTCCACAAGTGAATTTTTCGATCAAAAAAAGAATAATATTGAGGATAGCGAACGAAAATCAAATCGTGAATTGTAACCACTTTTTTGATTGGCTTATTGTCCCATTTTAAAGGTAATTCGCCCGACAAACCATGGAAAATATCTGCATTTTGTTTCTGTGCATCTTTTCCCATTTTGAGTTGGCGAGACATTGTTCCTTTTGATGTTTCAACAAACTGAACATTAGCATTTTCAAGAATAGCAGAGCCTCTTTCAGACTTATTTTTATTGAGTAAAATGTATTCGTTTTCAGGAAAATATTGAGCAAGAATTTTCACTAGATCTCTTGAATAATTTCCTAATCCTGAGGTGTTGTGAAAGAAACGTTTGGCATCGAAAGCTATTTTCATGATTCTATTTGTTTTTGAAATTCCTGAAATGTTCCGAATGAATAATTTTTACTTTTTAGCCAAGAAACAAATTCATCAAACCTTTTCACCATATCTTTTCCTGAATTTTTTACCGTAAAACCAGGGAGTTTAAACGCTTCATCTTTGATTTCTGCAAATTCCCATGGGTGGAAATACACATTCAGATAATTATCTTTCTTCAATGTATCCGAAGCTAGTTTTTTATAAAATGACAACGGGAAATTATGAAAGCTCAGCCAAAACAAAGGAATTCTAAAGTTAGGCGAAACCGAAGCCGGAATCTGTGTAACATTTCCTTCTTTAAAATACGTTCTTGAAACTTTTAAGTTATTATATCTTCCCGGAAGAAAAGTAGGATTCACAGATGAATTGTAAGAATATCCAGCTTTTTCAACTTCTTTTTCGTCAACGGGCATCATTCTTGGCATTCTTAATCCTGTCACTTTTGTAGAAAATAATTCTTCTAATTTCTCTCTGGATTCTTTTAAATGTTTTTCTTTAAACTCAGAATGAAACCAAGTGTGAGAAGCCAGTTCGTGACCTTCTCTCAATAACCTTTCGATAAGATGCTTACTATTTTCTGCAAAAACCACGGTTGAAAAAAAGGTAGCTTTTGCGTTATATTTTTTAAGAATATCAAGTATTCTTTCCAGTCCGTTTTGTGAGATCGAGATCTGCTTTTCAAAGGATATTTCACCTTTATATTCGAATGGCATATCAAATTCTTCAATGTCAAAACTTAATAAAACCATTATTGAAAATTTTTATTTTTTATAATATAATTAGGTCTTTCTTTCACTTGTTTAAAGATCTTACCTAAATAAATTCCTATAATTCCTAAGATAATTAATTGTAATCCACCAAAGAAAACGATAGTCATAATTAAAGATGCCCAACCTGAAATTTCTGTTTCAACTACAAAAGCATAAATAACATATAAAATATACCCTATTACAGAAACTCCTGAGAATAAAAATCCTAAATAAGCTGCAATTGACAAAGGTTTTACACTAAAAGCTGTGATTCCTGTAAAAGCAAAAGTGATCATTTTTTTCAGATTATAACTGCTTTCTCCAGACAATCTTTCGCAGGCTGTAAAGTCGATTCCTGTTTGTTTGAAACCCATCCAGCTGGTTAATCCTCTTAAAAACAGATCGTCTTCATTCAGACCTCTCATCACCTCTACCGCATTGGCATCCATTAATCTAAAATCTGATCCACCGCCTTTTGTGAGATTAACATCGGAAAGACTGGATAATATTTTATAGAAAAAGTCGGAAGTTTTTCTCTTAAAAAAAGAAATTTCCTTTGGATATGTTCGTATGGTAAAAACAATATCGTTGCCTTCTTCCCATTTTTTGATCATTTCAGGAATGAGTTCCGGCGGATGTTGGAGATCGCCGTCCATTGATATGACAGCGTTTCCGTGAGCATTGTCCATTCCTGCTTTTACGGCAGGCTGATGTCCGAAGTTTCTTGAAAACTCAATGAATTTCACTTCATCAAACTGTCGGGAAAGTTCTTCTAATTTTTGCTGCGTATTGTCTCTGCTGCCGTCATTTACAAATATAATTTCAAAATCATAATTGCTCAATCCTTCAAAAACTTTTTTAATTTTCTGATGGATCATGGCAACGTTTCCTTCTTCGTTGTAGGCGGGAATTACGATGGAAATTTTTTTCATATTTATCTTAATTCAAGCTGTAATTTTTTTCAAAATCTTTAGTTAAAAGTTCATATACAACCCTCAACCAAACTACAATGCAAGGTACAGCTTTTAAAGAATATTTGATTATATAATCATTTTTTACACTTTTCGGGAATAAATCTGAACTTGAAAAGCAAGTGAAAATAATAACAAAAACCAATAATCCTACGGTAAAAGGTGTTCTTTCTTTTTGAAGAAAAAACCAAAGCATTACCCCCGTTACGGCTATAATATAGGTAGGAGACTCAGAACTTGAACTGAACAATACTAAAAACAGTAATGTTGAAGCCAAAATCATGAGTTGAAAAGCATAATTTTTATATTGTTTAATTCTGATATAAGGTGCAGCAAATAAAGGTAATCCTACGGCTAAAAATACCAGATTAGAAATAGAAGCATCTCCTAAAATTCTTCTGAAAAATCCCATCAATGATATATCCTGCATGTTTCCTAATACCTGATTCTCACTGTTTTTTTCAACAATTGAATGGAACCAATCTGCATAACTTTGAATCACAAACTGCGGACTGGAATATGCCATCGGAAGCACAAAAAATACTACTGCAATCGCTAATCCTGAAAGAATAAATTTAATTTTATTTTTAATAAAGAAAAATTGTGTCAATCCTACAATTCCATAGATTTTAACGAAAATTCCGATTAAAATTGCTATTACAGATTTTACCTCTTTTCTTTCATAAATATAGGTTGCTGATAACAATAAAAGCCCTGTTAAAGCCACATTGAACTGCAAACTTAACGCTGCTGTAATATATTCCTGCAAACAAAGTAATGCAAAAATTGCCTTTTTAGAATCTGAAAATGGTAATTTATAGATCGCATAAACGAAAATAAAAGTATTGGCCAAATTCCAGAGAGAAATTCCGAGCCAATCGGGCATCATGGCAAAAGGAGCAATTAGGGCACTGAAAAATATTCCGTAATGATTTAAATCAAAATAAAGATCAGGGTAATGGATAAATAAGTTTTTCTGATGAATAGTATTAAAAAATACATTTTTAAAGATCAGATAATTATTGATCGCATAATCTCCCCTGAAATATTTGGAAATCGCAGTAACAACCGATATAATAAGATAAACCCCAAATATATATTTAGGGTTTAGCAATATTTTAAGAAATTTTTCTTTCAAAATTGGGTGGTATTAGTGTAAAGAATTAATCTTAAACCGCTACATTATTTTCTCTCAATGCATCATTAAGAGACGTTTTTTTATCTGTAGATTCTTTTCTCTGACCAATGATCAAAGCACAAGGAACCTGATATTCTCCAGCCGGATATTGTCTTGTATAACTTCCAGGAATAACCACTGAACGAGCAGGAACTCTCCCCTTGATTTCGATAGGCTCAGGACCTGTTACGTCGATAATTTTAGTAGATGCAGTAAGAACAACATTTGCGCCTAAAACAGCTTCTTTTTCTACGTGAACACCTTCTACAACGATACATCTTGATCCAATGAAACAATCATCTTCAATAATAACCGGAGCTGCTTGAAGAGGCTCTAAAACACCACCGATACCTACACCACCACTCAGGTGAACGTTTTTACCGATCTGTGCACAGCTTCCTACCGTAGCCCAAGTATCAACCATTGTTCCTGAGTCTACATAAGCGCCAATATTTACATAAGACGGCATCAAAATAACTCCTGAAGCAATGAAAGAACCTTCTCTCGCGATCGCATGAGGTACAACTCTCACTCCTTTTGCAGCATAATTTCTCTTCAAAGGAATTTTGTCATGAAATTCAAACGGACCTACCTCGATAGTCTCCATTGTTTGAATAGGGAAATACATTACAACAGCTTTTTTTACCCATTCATTTACCTGCCATCCGTTTTCTGTAGGTTCAGCAACACGAAGCTCTCCAGAATCTAATAAAGAAACAACCTCTCTTATTGCCTTTTTGCTATCTTCATTTTGTAGTAAATCTCTATTATCCCAAATGTTTTCAATTGTTTGTTGTAACGACATATTTCAGTTTTAAATTAATTTTCTCAATACACAACGTGCCTTATCTTTCCGCTGTTTGAAGCGATAAAAATACGAAAGTTTGTTATAGTATACAAATTGAATTCTATGGGAAAGGGTTGGAATTTATGATTAAATAGACTTAATATACAAGGTTTGGAAACGGTAAATTATAACTCGTCAATAATGAATTCCATTGTTTTTTCGATATGCTTTGTTTGGATTATTCCTTCTGCGTATTCAATATTGTGACCCGAATTGTATTTTGTAAGATATTCGTTATTAATAGCTTCTGTAATTTGATCATTATTTATAGGAACAATGGCCTTTATGTTAAAAATAAACTCACCACATTGTATTTGACCTTTTGAATCTTGAAGAAAACTATTGTACCAGCTTTTTTCAGCAAGTCCCCAAGATCTGGCAAAAACCCTATCGTTAACCACAACCATCCAAATTTCTAAAAAAGTGGAACGATTTGCACCTGCTTTTATTCCTATAAGATTATAAGTTTTGATGTAGTCTAATGCAATATTTTTATTCATTTTGTTTTAATTTTTGACAAAACTAAAGTGAATATGAATATTAGAAAATATTATTATTTGGTCTGCAGGAAATATTATTTAGTTAGGCCTTTTTCTAATGTAGATGAATTATAGCATCATTTTGAGAAAAGCATTCATTAAACATTCGCGGTAACTTTTTGCTACTGTAATTTTTAAATCTTTGCATGTGATGTGATTATCTTCGAAATAATCAATATTTGTCAGATTGACGATATAGGAATTATGAACCCGCATAAATTCGTCAGGAAGACTTTCAATTAAGTCTTTAAGTGATTTATAATAAATGAATTTTTTATCAGAAGTTGTATAAATTTCGACATAGTTTCCCAATCCTTTTATGACTGTGATGTCATCAAAGAAAAGTTTAACCAACTTTTTATCAGTTTTAATGAAAGCAAAAGTTTTATTTATCATCGGCTATTTACTTATCAAATAAACTTTTTTATAAAACTCTTTGGGCGTGTAGATAGGCTTTATTCCAGTATTTCTCGTTCAATGAAGAAATAATTACTCCTTTTGATGTCGATGCGTGGATAAATTTCACTTCGCCATCCGTATTAATATCATGAACAATTCCTACATGAGAAACTCTGCTTCCTCCGGCTGTTGCGAAAAACAAAAGATCTCCAGGTTTTACTTCAGTGATATCGATTTTTTGACCTGCTTCCGCCTGATCGGTTGACCTGCGTGGAAGACTGAAATCATTTTCCTCAAACACTTTAACTGTAAATCCGGAACAATCGAATCCAGAAGAAGTATTTCCTCCAAATTTATAAGGTGTTCCGATATATTTTTCAGCATCTTTTAGAACGTTGTTTATAGATTTTGGAACTTTTCCGTCGAATTTTGAATCTAGCTTTCTGAGATTTTCAGATTTAACAATAGTTTTATTTGTATTTTTTTTAGTTGCAACACTTTTTGAGCTTCCGCAAGAAATAATAAGTGAGGATGTAATCAGCAAAACAGATAACTGCTTTATTCTAAAGTTATTTTCAAATATTCCCATTTTCATATTCATCTGATTTTTAACATTGTAACTAATTATTTACAAATATACATTTTATATTTAAATTATAATTAAACTATACTAGAACTATATACTAAATATATGTTAAAATTTTATATTCAATTAATTATCATTATATTTGAGTTTTAAACACAAAATGCACAAATGTTTTTTCACTAATTACACGAATCTCTTTTGTGACATTTATAAACATTCGTTTTATCAATGAATTATGGCGACATATGAAAGTTTAATTAAAATTAATGGCGCAGTTGGCGACCTCGTTTTTTATACTTTGAATGGCAAAAATGTTGTTCGAAAGAAAAGTGGGTTCAATAAAACGGCTTTTAAGAAAAGTCCTACCTATGAAAAAGTTCGACAAAACAGCTCTGAATTTGGTCACTGTTCTAAAGTTGGGAAAATTATCAGACAAGCTTTAGATCAATATATTAAACAAGCGGAAGAACCTCTACTCTATCAAAAGTTTGCTAAATTAATGACTGAAATCAAAGATTTGGACAATGTTTCAGAAAGAGGAAAAAGAACAGTCGAAAATGGAATTATAACTGAAAAAGGGAAACTTCTTCTGCGTAAATTTCAATTCGGAAATAAAAATAATTTTGACGGTGAAAATTCTGTTTCTTTAGATTTATTAAATGAAAAATTATATTTAAACAATACATTTTCAGCGGATGAAACAGTTTTAATTAGTCTAAAAATTGATTTCGGAAATTATTTAACGGAACATTTTGAAGAGAAAATTTTAGTTGAAGAAAAAGAAAAAATATCTTTTACCAAACAATTTTCTAATGATGATTTAATTCTTTATTTTATTGTTTTAAAGAAGAACGATGAAATTTTCAATATGGGATTTGTGTAATAATATCAGGGAAATTCGAGAATTTTAAACAAAAAAAAGACTACCCAAACGGATAGTCTTTTATATATTTTAATATTATTTTACTGCTTGTTTTTCGCGCCAGTCCAAGTTCCGGCTCTTGTAGGTGTAGGAACTGAATTTGTCCAGCCTCCGGTACCTTTTTTATCTTCTCTTGTTAAAGTCCCATGAAAATCACCGTCTGAAGGTGTACCAATTACTCCTGTTAGATCCCCTGTGTCAGTTACATTTCCTGTAATCACATAATTTTCGTCTTTTACAGTAGAATGCATAGTGCCTGTTAACTTCCCGTCACTTGCAACAACGAAATTAAAATCACCTTTGTCACTTCCTTCATATGTTCCGGACCATGTTCCGATAAAATCGTAAATAGTATCATCATCAGAACTACATCCGATAAATATAAAAGCCGTTAATAAGAGTAAAAAAAGTTTCTTCATAGTTTTTATACGTTTATGAAATAATCAAATCTGTGGAGAATACGGGGATCGAACCCGTCACCTTTAGACTGCCAGTCTAACGCTCTAGCCAGATGAGCTAATTCCCCTCGTTCTTTTCGAAGCGGTACAAAAGTAAGTATTTAAACCACATATACAAATACTTTATTGAATTTTATTTAATAAGTTACCTTATTAGCTATGTAATAATCATTTTTTTGAAAGCTTCTTTGAATGTAATCGCAAAAGAAAATTATTTAACTGTCAATTTATCAGTACTGTTTACTTGGCATTTTTCAATTCTAAGACTCTCTGCAAAAACGATTGAGCAGCAATTTTTTCCTCAGCTTCATTAATAGCTTTCAATAAATGATTCTCGTTATCTGAAATTTCACCCAATACTTTTGAAACCAGTTCCCAAACCGGCTTCATTTTTTCTATTAATTCAAGACCTTTTGGAGCTAATTCGATTAAGCGTTTACGTTCATCCGATTTATCTTTTTTAGATACAATCATTTTCTGTTTTTCAAGTTCTTTCAAAAGGCTGATGGTTGATGGATGGGTATACCCTATTTCGTTCGCAATTTCTACGACGCTGAGTATTTTTTTATGATGTAATGTAAATATAACAGGAAACCATTTAGGCTCAAAATCGATCCCGAATTCTTTATAAACTAAGGCTCCATCTTTACGCAATTGCTCACTAAGACGTTGCAATCTCGTTGATAAGGCAAGAGTGCCGGATTCATTGATAACATTCATAAGCTGGATTTTAGATCAAGAAAACAAAATACATTATCGGCATTCATCACAGGAAATTTAGCCGGAAGCAACTCCTTATCGATGATCGTAAAGTGATTTCGTTCGTAAAAACGTAATGCTGCTTTTAGTATTGATACAGTTCCCAAATATACTTCATCTATTCCGTTTTCGTGACAGTATGAAATCAGGATTTCTAATAGTTTTTGGGCAATATTATGCTCCTTTCCTCTGAATTCTTTTTTCACAAACATCTTTCTGATCGCAGCAGCTTTTTCATCAAACTTCACCAAAGCTATTGTTCCGACCAGTTCTCCATCGATAAAAGCTCCCCAAAAGCTTCCGCCATTGGCAAAATAAAAATCCTCTATCTGCATAAGATCCGGCTGATCATCTATTGTGATAGGAACATTAAATTCCTTTTGCTGAATATTCAGAACTAAATCTATGATTGATTTTGAATGTGTATTGTTTACAGGGCTGATTTCTAACATTGTATTTAATTTACGTACAAAACTACGTAGTTAACTACGTATGTGCAAATAAATTGAACTAATAATAGCTTAAGTATTTAAAAATTAGACGTTTAAATTTTAGTTAAAACAAAAAACGCATGCTAAAATTAATTAACATGCGCTTTTACTCTTTATGATTAAATGACTACTGCCATCCGCCACCTAGAGCCTGATAAAGGTCTATTCCGGCTTTCATTTTACTATATTCTGCGTTTGAGATATTCAATTCTGCGTTTAATGAATTTACGCTGGCATTCAATACTTCAAGATAGTTTGCCATACCGTAGTTCACCAATTCCTGAGAATAATCTACAGATTTTTTGTAAGCTCCCAATTCTTTTTCCTTTAAAGCAATAAAAGAATCCTGAACAGAGAAAACTCTTATCGCATCAGAAACTTCTTTTCCGGCTGTAAGAACCGTTTTTCTGAAATTTAAATATGCCGTTTCCTTATTGGCTAAGCTTACTTCATAGTTGGTTCTGATCGTTCTCTTATTTAAAATAGGCTGAACTAAACCTCCAACTACACTCGCAAATAATGAATTCACACTGAATAAATGATCAATATCCAAAGACTGAATTCCTCCGCTTCCTGTAATTTTCAATGTAGGATAAAACTGAGCTTTTGCTGAATTTGTTAATTCAAAAGCATTCATCAGACTGTATTCTGCTCTCATCACATCCGGACGGTTTGCCAACAATTGAGCAGGATATCCTAATTTTAAATCGATTGGAATATTCTGTGTTTCCAATGTAGATCTTTCGATCGTGTGAGACGGTTCTCCCATTAATAAACTCATTGTATTCTCCAATAACTGGATCTGAGTATCAATATCAATCAATAAAGACTGTGCATTGAAAACAAGCGCTTCACTTTGTTGAACAGCAACTTCTGTTACAGTTCCCGATATTTTTAAAGCTTTTGTTGTTTCTAAATTTTTCTCACGAACAGCGATTGTTTCCGTAATGATTTTCTTCTGAGAATCATACGTCAACAACTGATAATAGGCAGAAGCAACAGAGGCAACCAAGTCACTTTTTACCGCTTTATGAGCAGCAACAGTTCCTAAATATGTGGCTAACTGAGCTTTTTCCTGAGATTTTAATTTACCCCAAATATCAGCTTCCCAGCCAACACTTGCTGTAATATCAATTTGATTGATGTATCTTCTGTCTCCGAACAACTGTCCCGTTTGGGTATTCAAAGACTGAGTCTGGAAAGAATATCCAGGACCAACACTTATTGTCGGTTCATAGGCTGCTTTACTTTGCTTTAAATAAGCCTCTGCAGAAGTAATGCTCTGTAAGGCAATTCTGATATCTAAATTATTTTCTAAAGCTTTAGAAATATGTCCTTGAAGTATCGGATCGGTAAAAATTTCTTTCCAGGAAACATTCGCGATATTGGTACTGTCTGTAGGAAGCATATCTGTACGGAAAAGCTTTTCGTCTACAACACTTTTCGGTCTTTCATATTCTTTTCTCGCCATACAAGATGAAACGGCTGCAAGAATTGCGACTGAAAAAGTTATTCCTTTTATGATGTTTAATAAACTCTTCATTTTTTGTAATTAGGGATTAGGAATTAGGAGTTAGGGATTAGGAGTTAGATTTAAACTACCTCCTAAATCCTAATCCCTAAATCCTATTAAACTTTATTCTGCTAAATTGATTTCTTCTCTTTTAATTGGCTTCACTTTTTCTTGTAACGTTTGGAAAATAACATACAAAACAGGAATTACGAAAAGTCCTAAAATTGTACCTATTAATAATCCAATCGCGGCACCTGTTGCAATAGATCTGTTACCAACAGCTCCGATTCCACTTGCTAAAACCAATGGCAATAGACCGAAGATAAAGGCAAATGACGTCATCAAGATTGGTCTTAATCTTGCTTTTGCAGCATTGATGGCAGACATTACAATCGTTTCACCATGATGCCTTCTCTGAACAGCAAATTCGATGATCAAGATGGCATTTTTCGCGAGCAATCCAACCAACATAATCAAGGCGATCTGGAAATAAATATTATTTTCCAAGCCCATTACTTTTTGACCAAAATAAGCTCCCATTACCCCAAGAGGAAGAGAAATTACCACAACCAACGGAAGAATATAACTTTCATACTGAGCAGAAAGAATGAAGTAAACGAAGATTAAACTTAAACCAAAGATCAATAATGTCTGAGATCCTGAATTTAATTCTTCTCTTGTTAACCCCGTAAATTCTACATCGTAATTTTGATTTAAAGTTTCCTTCGCTACATCCTGAACTGCCGTAATCGCATCTCCGGAACTGAATCCTGCAGAGTTAGCTCCTGTAATTTTCACGGAAGTAAATAAGTTATATCTACTTACAGATTGTGGACCGTATGCTTTTTTCAGCGTTACAAATTGAGAGATTGGCGACATTACTCCGGAAGCAGTTCTTACATACAATTCATTTAAGTTATTGATGTTTTGTCTGTTTTCAGGAAGTGCCTGAACCATTACTCTGAACTGTTTTCCATATTTCGTAAAGTCAGCGGTGTAAACCCCTCCGATGTATCCCTGCATTGTACTTAAAATTGTACTTACAGAAACACCAACCTGCTTGGCCAAAGGAACATTAATGTCCATTTGATACTGAGGATATTTTGTATTAAATGATGACTGAGCAAATTCAATCTCAGGTCTTTGCATCAATTTTCCGATAAATTCATTTGTTTTATCATCAAGAGCGGCATAATCTCCACCTGATTTATCCAACAATACCATTTCAAAACCGGCACTGTTACCAAAACCCGGTACACTTGGCGGTTGGAAGAATACTACTTTCGCATCCGGAACTTTTCCTGAGATTCCGAATAGTTTTTTAGTAATATCTTCAGAAGTCTGATTGTCTTTTTTTCTTTCGTCAAATGGTTTTAGCTTAATGAAAGCAAGACCGTTATTACTTCCGTTTCCTGATAAGAAACCTCTACCTGTAGAAATCGTAACGTTTTGTACTCCCGGAACCTTCATTGCATTTGCCTGAAGCGTTTTCAAAGCATTGTACGTTCTTTCCATTGAAGCACCTGGAGGAAGCTGAACGTCAGTAAAGATGATCCCTCTGTCTTCTGTTGGTACGAAACCTTTTTTCATCGTAGAACTTGCCCAGAATAAAATACCTCCTGTAACTGCAAAGATGATCAAGGTAACCCATTTATGTCTTAATAAGAACACAAATCCTCTTCCGTAACGATCTGTTGTCGTTTTGAAAGCAATATTAAATTTATAGAAAAACTTCTGTAAAAAGTTTAAATTCTTGTATTCAGCATGATGCGCATCGTGAGGTTTTAAGAATAGTGAACATAAAACCGGACTCAACGTTAATGCGTTAACTGCAGAAATGATGATCGCAATAATCAGCGTAATACCAAATTGCTGATAGAAAACTCCCGTCGGCCCTGTAATAAACGTCACAGGAACGAATACCGCTGCCATTACCAATGTAATTGAAATAATAGCTCCTGTGATCTCGTCCATCGCTTCAACGGTTGCCTTTTTAGCATCGGAAATACCGTGCTCCATCTTGGCGTGAACGGCCTCGACGACGACAATTGCGTCATCCACCACAATACCGATCGCAAGAACTAATGCGAATAAAGTTAAAAGGTTTAATGAATATCCAAATAAATTCAGGAAGAAGAATGCTCCTACAATAGATACCGGAACCGCAATTGCCGGAATCAACGTAGATCTGAAATCCTGTAAGAAAATATAAACCACGATAAATACCAAGATGAAGGCTTCAATTAAGGTATGCACTACCTTTTCGATTGATGCATCCAAGAATTCGTTGGTATCAAAGTTAAATGTATATTTTACTCCTTCAGGGAAGCTTCCTTCTGCTGATTTTAGGTAAGTTTTAATATTTTTAATGATCTCCTGAGCGTTAGAACCCGGTGTCTGGAAGATCCCCATACTGATCGATGGATTGTTTCCGTTTTCCCCGATTCCTGTGTAGGATTGTCCTGCCAATTCAACTTTAGCAACATCTTTCAGCATCAAATTCTGTCCATCAGGAAGCGCTTTAATGATGATATTGTCGTATTGATCTTTCTCGTTGAATTTCCCGACATATTTAATGATATATTCAAAAGAACTCCCACTGTTTTGTCCGATAGAACCAGCCGCAGCTTCTCTACTCTGCTCGTTGATCGCTGTTGTAACATCGTCCGGAGTCAATCCGTACGCTGCCATTTTTGAAGGATCCAACCAAACTCTCATTGAGTAGTTTTTACCTCCGAAAACGTTAGCATCACCTACACCATTGATCCTTTTTAAGTTTGGAATAACATTGATATTCAAGAAGTTTTGAAGATATACATCATCTAAATCTTTATTTTCAGAATAGAAAGACATATACATCAAGGCACTCGTTTGCTGTTTCTGTGTTACAACCCCTGAACGTGTAACTTCACTTGGAAGCAACGGTGTCGCTCTGGTAACACGATTCTGTACGTTTACTGCAGCAATATCCGGATCAATTCCTTGTTTAAAAAATACCTGAATTTGCGCTGAACCATCATTTCCAGCAGAAGAAGTAATGTAGTCCATTCCTTCCACCCCATTGATCTGTTCTTCCAAAGGTACTACAACACTTTTCATAACAGTTTCCGCATTGGCTCCGGTATAGTTCGCTGAAACGCTTACTGTGGGAGGTGCAATATCGGGGTACTGTGTGACTGGCAGGGAAATTAATCCCAAAACACCGAGAATCACAATCAAAATTGAGATTACGGTGGATAAAACCGGTCGGTTTATAAAATTTTTAATCATTTTAGAATTTCGGTTTTATAGATTGAACAAGGCTATCCATTTTTACTGGTTTTGGCTTAACGGCAGTTCCCGGTTTTAGACCTCCGATTCCTGCAGCAATAATAGTTTCGCCTTTATTTACGCCAGATTTTATTAAAGCCATATTTTCGATTCTGTCGATCACATTAATCACAACATTTCTCGCTGTGTCTCCTTTATCAACCTTGTAAACGTAAACAATACCTTGTTGTTCGTATGTTGCGCTTTCCGGAACAACCAATACGTTATCGTAAGCTTTTGGAAGTCTGATAGATCCACTGTTACCGTTACTCAATAATTTTTGAGGGTTTGAGAAAGCAACTCTAAACTGAATTGTTCCTGTTGTAGCATCAATTTGACCTGTAATGGCTTCAATTCTACCCTTTTCAGAATAAATACTTCCGTTTGCCAACTGTAATTCTACCATTGGAAGATTTTTGATCTTTTCTGGCAACGTAGCTCCCGGAGATTTTTCTAAGAAATCAAAATATTCTTTTTCATTCATCGAGAAATAAGCGAATAATTCTGATGTATCTGAAATTGTTGTTAAAGCTGTTTGATCTGTCGGACCAACTAAACTCCCTACTTTTAAAGGAAGCTTCCCGATAACTCCGGAAATAGGCGCACGAATGATAGAATATTCGATGTTTGCAGCTACTCCTTTATAATTTGCCGAAGCCTGTTGTTTTGCAGCCATTGACTGTTGCAACTGAGCTTTTGCCTGAGCTAAATTCGCCTGTGCAGTCTGCAACTGAACATCACTGATGATATTTTTTGCAACAAGAGGTTTTAATTTATTGACTTCAACCTGAGCTGCATTTACACCTGCCTGAGAAGCTGCAATTGTAGATTCAGCTGCGCCGATTCCTGCTTTTGCAGCAGCGGCGTTTTCTGTTAAGATATTGGTTTCAAGACGGAACAAAGGCTGTCCTTTTGTAACATATTGTCCTTCATCCACCAAAACCTGAGTGATATATCCCTGTATTTTCGCACGTACATCATTATTCACCCTACCCTGAATGGTAGCCGGAAATGTCTGATAACCTACGATATTTTTTACCTCCACATTCACTACAGGATATGGTTTTGCGCCATCCTGTTTTGGAGCTTCTTTTTTGCAGGCAGTGAGTGAGAATGCCGCAATAGAAAGTATAACTAGCTTATTATTCATTTTATAGTTTATTAAGAGATTCTTGAATATTTATTATGTTTTTATCTAAAAGAGCTTTATAAGCTTCAATTTTTTCGTCGTAACCATCATCTTTAACTTTTTTAAACTTGTCTAAGTCATCCAGTAATTTTAATTCGTCCTTCATTTTTTGAACTATTTTTTCAAATCTTATTTTTTTGTACTCATCATTGATAAAAAAATATCTTTTTCGTTCATCCATTTTATTGTGATCTACAATAAGTTGCGAGCTCAGCAGTAAAGAAATACTCGTAGAAACAGAGCTTTTACTTGCAGAAAGCACTTCAACAAACTCATCAAACGTAATCCCCATCTTTTCATAATCGAAAAGAAGATAGGCGTAAATTTTTGAAGCTAACGGTGGTAAATTGAAAACGGTGCCATAGAATTTCACAGCATCCTGAAAAATTTTTTCGTCAATTTCTATACTCTTATGCATTGTATATAATTTGAGAACAAAAATATAAATTAGTTCAGAACTAAACGAACAAACTCAATAGAGTTTATAAATGAAGTATCTTTTAAAAATTCAATAAAGATTGATTTAACTTTTGGATTAAATGATAATCTTCTCAAAAGCCTTTCTCATTCCACCAGCCAGAAAAACCTCTCCACAATAAGAATATCCTTGTTTTTCAAGGATTTTCAGCATGGCAATATTATCGTAATTCGTGTCTACTTTTACACTTTGAACTCCATTTTCTTTGGTGAAAATTTCAATATGATCGAAAAGTTTTTTAGCTAATCCATGTCCGGCAAACTTTTCATGAACGGCAACTCTGTGAACAACAACAAATTCTCCATCGCTCAGCCAAGCACCTTCGATCGTGCTGTAAGCTGGTTCATCATTAAAAATCAGGGCTACATAAACGGCGATTTCTCCGTCTACTGTTAAAACAAATCCAAAGTTTTTTGCAATATCACTTTCTATGGTATCGAGATTGGGATATCCGTTCTGCCATTGTGTACTTCCGTCTATTCTTCTTCTTTCAATTGCCTGTTGGATAATTTCCCAGATTAGATCTCTGTCTTCAATTTCTGCTTTCCTTAGTTTAATTTCTTGCGTCATGTTTATTTTAGTATTGAAAATTGAAATATTTTAAAAGTCTAGTTTATCTCCTGATCTTAGGCTGAAAAGCTCATGAAAACTACATCTATTGATTGTTTTTGAGAGCAGAAGTTAAATGCTAAACATACATTTTTGTGAAAATAATTATTTAAACCCTGAATATCAGATAATTTAATTAAATAAAATGATTAAATTTTGTTTAAATAAGAGTTAATCAACATGCTTGTATTTTATTTTTTTGTTTTTCAAAAATAAGTGAAACGGCTTTGTTTATCTTGTTTTTAAATTTTTGCCAATCAAATCTTTGTGTTGCTTTGTGTTGCTTTGTGTTTAAATTTATCGCAAGGATAAACAATGAATTTTAAATAATAAATTGCCTAATTAAAGAAAAACAAAGGCACTTCGTTTATATAAGTAAAACAAAATTTAAATTATATTTTAAATAAAATTATTGTTTTTTTTAACGCGACGGTCGCAAAGTTTTTTTTGACTACTAGCTGTTTTTAGGGTTCGCAAAGGCGTTTCACTCAGCAAAGCTCACAACAAATTACGAATTACAAATAATCATAAATACTTATATCTGTATTCAAAAAAGGGATAAAAAAAACCGAAAATTAATGTTAGTTAATTTTCGGTTCGAAGTAGTAAAATTTAAAATTATGAAATTGTTTTTTTATTGGTTTTCACTTTGTTGAAGATAAGCATCGATAATTTCAAATGCTTTGCTCTCCTGTTCCAAATCTACCATAACTTTTAACGATGTTGCCGTCGGCGTTGTTGTAAAAGTCAGATAACTGTTTTCAACTGCATTTGCAATTTGTGCATCATCCAATTTAGATTTGATTAACTGTATTTCTGAAGGTTTATCACTTTCAAAAACGGATACTCTCGTACTTCTTTCCATGTTCTATATCGTTTGAGTATCTAAAT
The DNA here is from genome assembly GCF_001648155.1 of Chryseobacterium glaciei. NCBI lineage: Bacteria > Pseudomonadati > Bacteroidota > Flavobacteriia > Flavobacteriales > Weeksellaceae > Chryseobacterium > Chryseobacterium glaciei. The sequence continues at coordinate 4,349,471 of NZ_CP015199.1, forward strand.
GTACAATGTTTTTTTTAAAATTACAAATCTTCAGTTTTAAATTTTCTTAATATTATTTTCGATTTTATCTAAAGCCAATTGAATTTCTTCCTTCGTCACATTTAAGTGTGGTCTGAATCGAACTGACTTACCTCCACACGATAAGATGATTAATCCATCATTGAAAAGTTCATTAATTAAATGATTTCTTTCTTCTGACGTTGGCAAATCTATCGCACACATTAGACCTCTTCCTCTTGCATTTGAAATTTTCTCAGGATATTTTTGAGCCAGATTTTTCAATCCATCTAATAAATAATCACCAACAATTCTCGCATTTTCGACAAGGTTTTCCTGCTCGATAACTTCCATCACCAATTGGAAACGAAGCATGTCGATAAAGTTCCCTCCAAAAGTGGAGTTAATTCTTGAACTTTCTCTGAAAACGTTATTCGGAACCTGATCAAATTTCTCTTTATTCGCCAAAACTCCACAAACCTGCGCTTTTTTACCGAAAGAAATAATATCCGGCTTTGCCGTAAAATGTTGGAAAGCCCACATTTTTCCTGTCATTGCGATACCTGTCTGAACTTCATCGTAAATCAACAGAATTTCGTTTTGATCACAGATTTTTCTTAAACCTGATAAAAATTCATCTCTGAAATGGTTGTCACCACCTTCAGCCTGAATCGGCTCAATGATGATACACGCAACTTTATCAGGATGCATTAAAATTGCTTCCTCGATATTTAATAAAGCCAATCTTTCGTTCTTTATCGTTTCTTCTAAATTTTCCTCAGTAATTGGGAAACTTAGTTTTGGATTCAAGATTCTTGGCCAATCAAACATTGGGAAATACTGATATTTTCTTGGGTCAGAAGTATTGGTTAAACTCAATGTATAACCGCTTCTTCCGTGAAATGCCTGTTTGAAATGGATACAAATTCCGGCTTCCGTTTGAAGTCCTTTTTCAAAATTCTTGAGGGTTTTCCAGTCGAAACATGCTTTCATTGCATTTTCAACGCCTAAAGTTCCGCCTTCAATGAAGAAAGCATATTGTAGTTCTTCAGGAATTACCACTCTTTCGAAAACTTCTAAAAAGTGAGCGTATTCCTCAGAATAAACGTCTGCTAAAGTAGGTTTGTTTACAGCCATTTTCCCTAACCAAGCCGATCTTTCAAGAAGGTAAGGGTGATTGTAACCGATGGAAGCCGATGCAAACATCGAAAACATATCTAAATATTCTCTGTCTGAAAGCTTGTCATATAGCCATGATCCGTGAGATCTTTCGATATCCATCACGAAATCAAAACCGTCTGCCAAAACGTGCTTTCCTACTGTTTCTTTTACTTTATTTGCCTGTATATCTAATGTGTGTTCCATATTTTTGTGTGAATTGAAAAGTTTTAATTCAAAGATTAAAGAAATTAAAAATCAGACAATTCCAATCGTATATTCCTTAATCTTTGAATGATTTATTTGATTTAAAGCTTTAGTTTACAAGTCGAATTTAATACCTTGTGCTAAAGGAAGTTCTGCTGTGTAATTTATAGTGTTAGTTTGTCTTCTCATGTAGTATTTCCAAACATCAGAACCAGATTCTCTACCGCCTCCTGTTTCTTTTTCACCACCGAAAGCACCACCGATTTCAGCACCGGAAGTTCCGATGTTTACGTTAGCAATTCCACAGTCTGAACCTGCCTGAGAAAGGAATAATTCTGCTTCTCTCAAGTTTTGAGTCATGATCGCAGAAGATAAACCTTGAGGAACATCATTCTGAATAGCAATCGCCTCGTCCAATGTTTTGTATTTAATTAAATATAAAATCGGTGCAAAAGTTTCGTGTTGTACGATTTCGAAAGAATTTTTTACTTCAGCGATACATGGTTTTACATAACATCCAGATTCGTAATCTTTTCCTTCCAAAACTCCACCTTCAACGATGAATTTTCCACCTTCTTTTTTACATTTTTTGATTGATTCTTCGTACTGATTTACTGCATCAACATCGATAAGCGGTCCAACGTGATTATTTTCATCCAATGGATTTCCAATTTTTAACTGACCATAAGCTTTAACCAATCTTTTCTTAATTTCTTCATACACATCTTCGTGAATGATTAGTCTTCTTGTACTTGTACATCTTTGTCCAGCCGTTCCTACAGCTCCAAAAACAGCTCCGATGATCGACATGTCGATATCTGCATCTTTAGATATAATGATGGCGTTATTTCCGCCTAATTCAAGGATAGATTTCCCGAATCTTTCTGCCACTTTAGTAGAAACCATTCTTCCGACTCTTGTAGAACCTGTGAAAGAAACCAGAGAAACTCTTTTGTCTTCCACTAATTTTTGTCCGATCTCATGATCAGAAACCAATAAACTTGAAACTCCTTCTGAAATATTGTTCTCTTTAAGAACTTCAGCCATAATGTTTTGACAAGCTATCGCACAGAAAGGTGTTTTTTCTGATGGTTTCCAGATCGTAACGTTACCACAGATCCATGATAAAGCTGTATTCCAAGCCCAAACTGCTACCGGAAAGTTGAAAGCTGTGATGATACTTACAATTCCAAGCGGATGATATTGCTCGTACATTCTGTGACCAGGTCTTTCAGAATGCATTGTGTACCCGTGAAGCTGTCTTGATAAACCAACTGCAAAGTCGCAGATATCGATCATTTCCTGAACTTCACCTAGACCTTCCTGCAAAGATTTACCCATTTCATAAGAAACAAGTTTACCTAAATCATCCTTATATTCTCTTAGTTTTAATCCTAACTGTCTTACTAATTCGCCTCTTCTTGGAGCCGGAATCATTCTGAATTCCAAAAATGCCTTTTGAGCAGATTCTATTACTTTATCATAATCGCTCTCTCCGGAAGTTTTTATTTTACCAATCAATCTTCCATCAGCAGGAGAATAACTTTCAATCGTTTTGCCTGAAGCAAAGTATTTTCCACCTATGGAAGTTCCTTTATTTTCATCTTTAATACCTAGATTTTTGAGTGTTTTTTCGATCCCGAAATCTTTGACTTTTTTAGACATAAATATTACTTTTCGTTTCCTCTAAAGATAAAAATATTATGCGAATCCCAAAATTTTAATTTTTTAGCAACTTTTTATTTGGACTAATTATAAACATGCTTATCTTTGTAGGGTAATCATTTGAATTTCAGAAATGGAAAATAATAAAACGGTAAACGAGCCGGTGGAAGAAAAGAAAAACTCCAAATGGAAGCAATTGCTTAAAAAATTTGGGATTGGCGGAATTATCTTCTTTACCGTAAAAGGAATCATTACTTCTACGCTTATCTATTTTCTTGGAAAAAATTTCTGGAGCATTATCAGCGGTTACTTTACAGGGATATTTGATTAATTAATTGATATATTTGAATATAAAAAAGCAGAGAACTATTTCTCTGCTTTTCTTTTTTGTTGAAAGTAATTATTTTTATTCTTTTTTCTTTCTTCCCGATTCCATCAGTTTTTGATGTAGCAAATACTCAATCTGTCCGTTTACACTTCTGAATTCATCACCTGCCCATTTTTCCAGAAGTTTGTACGTAGACTCATCTATCCTTATGACGAAAGATTTTTTGCTTTTGTTTTCGGTAGAATTTTGAGCTTTTTCTGGTTTCATTTTACTTGTTTTGTAATGCTTTTTTAAACGCAAAGGATGCAAAGGTTTTTAACCATCATTTCGTTTTTAAGTTCGCAAAGGCGTTTCACTCAGCAAAGAATGTAAGAAATTTAATTATACAAAGTTCCTGCATTTAAAATAGGCTGTGCTGCTTTTTCACCGCAAAGAACAACCATTAAATTACTTACCATTGCTGCTTTTCTTTCGTCATCTAGTTCAACAATATTGCCTTCTGAAAGCTTTTTTAAGGCTAACTCAACCATTCCGACTGCACCTTCTACAATCTTAGTTCTTGCTGCTACAATTGCTGTTGCCTGCTGTCTTTGAAGCATTGCTCCTGCGATCTCAGATGCATACGCTAAGTGTGAAATTCTGGCTTCTTGGATAACGATTCCTGCCTTTGAAAGTCGGTCTGTTAATTCCTGTTCCAATATAGAATTGATCTTGTCACCACCTTCTCTTAAAGTAATCGGAGCGTGATCATCTTCCAAATTATCATAAGGAAAACTCATCGCCAAATGACGAACCGCCGCTTCACTTTGCATTTTCACAAAGTCTGAATAACGCTCAACATCAAAAGCCGCTTTATACGTATCTCCTACCTGCCAAACCATTACCACTGCGATCTCAATCGGGTTACCCATTTTATCGTTTACTTTCAAAGTCTGTCCTTGTAAGTTTTCTGAACGAAGAGAGATTTTCTGTGAAGAGTATAAAGGGTTAATGAAAAATAATCCGTTGTCTTTTACAGATCCCACATATTTTCCGAAGAAATTCAATACTCTTGAGTGGTTAGGCTGAATGATCATTAAACCTTTAATAAAAAAGAAAAATGCAACAAAACATACCCCAGCCAACACAATGTTTGCAATATTTTCACTGCCCGCTCCTGTAATAAAGAAAAATACAGATGCAATAAACAAGACTAGACAAATTACCAAAGCAAGATAACCTGACATTGGTTTTAAAACTTTTTCCATAATTGTAGATTTTAAAATGATATTATTTTGATATCATAAAGATATAAGTAAAATTTGAATTGTAAGTAATTATTTAAAATTTCTTTTGTCTTGAAACAAAAGAAACAAAAATTCAAGACTTGGAAACTGAATGCTAAAAATTAAAACTTAATCCTAAAATTCCCAAAACTTGCGCGAATTCATTATCAGTTATTCGATTCTAAATTCGTCTCGCGCTTCAAACAGTGGGAATTTTTTAACGGATTAATTTTTAATTTTCTTAACGCTTCAGTTTCCTATGTCATTTCAAATCATGTCACAAAAAAAATCCCGAAAATTACTTTCCGGGATTCAATTTAAATATGATTTTAAAAATCTATTTTTTATTTAAAGCTTTAAACTTAACGTAAGAAACTGCAGATAAAATAACCATCGATGCAAGTCCGATATATACCCAAGCCGGAACCGGAACAGGATCTCCTGCCGCGTAAGAGTGAAGTCCGCTTAAGTAATAATTTACTCCAAAATACGTCATAACCATTGAACAGAAAGCAAACATTGTTGCTACGTTGAATGCCCATTTGCTTCTTAATCCAGGAACCAATCTCATGTGTAAAACAAAAGCATATACCATGATTGAGATGAAAGCCCAAGTTTCTTTCGGATCCCAGCTCCAGTATCTACCCCAAGATTCATTCGCCCAGATTCCTCCTAAGAAGTTACCTACTGTTAATGCAAATAAACCGATGGTAAGAGACATTTCAGATACAATTACTAATTCTTTTAATGTTGTATCGTGGTGAATTTTGTATGTTTCTTTACTAGAAATAATATAAAATACTAAACTGATTACCGCAATAATCATTGACAGGGCAAAGAAACCATAACTTGAAACAATAATCGCCACGTGAACGATCAACCAATATGATTTTAATACCGGAACCAATGGTGTAATCTGAGGATCAAGCGCAGAACCTCCGTGTGCAAATCCCATCATAATTACTGCAACCATAAATCCTGCTGCAGGAATTAATGCATTTGAGTTTCTGTATAAAGCTAAACCAGCTGAAATTCCAACCCAGGAAATAAAAATAATTGCTTCATAACCGTTACTCCAAGGTGCGTGCCCTGAAATATACCATCTTGCAACCAATCCTAAGAAATGGAAAATATATCCGAATATTCCTATTACAATAATTACTTTAATGATTTTGTTTAAAAGCTTATTAGGCTTGAATAATTCAACAAAACCTAACATCAATAATAGTCCTCCAATAATGGTATAGAATATTAATAATTTGAAGTTGATATTCACTTTATTCATGAATACTTCCAAATCAACTTTAGATTTTGAAGGAACAACCGCTTTCCCCCATTTTTGCTGATAATCTGAAAGCTTTGCTAATTCAGCGTCTGCTTTAGTCCAGTCTCCTGATTTTTGAGCCGTCAATACTTCTGCAAAATAAGGTCCCATCACTTGCTGAGATTCCATATCCGGTTCAAACTTTTGGTCTAACCAAGAATGCCAAGTGTGATTTGCATCATTTTTCACAGGAACAATTTTCATAAACTGTCCGCTGAAGAATTCATTAAAAATCTGAACTCTTTCGTTTACTTTAATGATCTGTTTGTCATATTCAGTTTGTTCTGATGCTTTCTTACGAAATGCCGTGTTATAATCTGCCTCTAAAATATACGTTAGGTTTCCATTAGCATCAGCCGGGAAAAGACTCATCAAAGAAGTATACCCATCTTCATTGGCTTTTGTTTTTTCTAAAAGCGCTTTTCCTCCTTTTGAGTCTACTTTAATCATCGGAACCATCGTCCAACTTGGAGTATCTGTATTAATTGAGATAAACCATTGATCAGCTGTTAAAGACTTTCCATCTGTACCTCTGAATGCATCTTTTTGGTAAAGTTTTCTTAAAATATCTAAAGCCTGAGTGTTGATTGGAACAATTCTACCTTCAATATTCTGCACCAATAAATATCCGAATTTATCGGCATGCTCTGCACTGATTCTGTTTCTGGCGATAATTTCATCTGCCGAAACCAATTTCATTTTTGTAAATGGCTGCGCGGCTTGTGGCTGAACCGTTTCAGACGCCGGAGTGTGGCTATGGCTTTCTCCTTCTATATGAACGTGTTCACTGCTTCCGTCTGTTGTTCCGTGCGTTTCAATTTTCTGAGCATTTAAGCCTAAACTTAAGAACAATAGCACAACCATTGCTGCTCTTTTTTTGTTAACGTCTTTCAGCATTTTATTTAATTTCCAGAAGTGAGTTCCTTTCCAGAAGAAAATAACAAACATTCCTGAAAATAATAATGTGTATCCTATATAAGAGATCAAAGTTCCCCAGAAATCGTGGTTTACAGAAAGTACTGTTCCCATTCTGTCCGGATCAAAACTTGACTGGAAGAAACGGTAACCGCCATGATTTAAAACGTGATTCATATAAATTTTATAAGGCGTTTGTTTTCCTTCATCAATGATTTTAATGTGACTTTCATAAGCACTTGGAGATGTACTTCCAGGATAAGTTTCCATTACGAAATCATCTAATTTAAGTGCGAAAGGTGTATTGTAAACTTTAGGACCGAAACCGACCATAATGTTTAAACCATCCATTGTTACTTGTTTGTAAGCATTTGGATTTCCTCTTTCCACAGAAAGCTCTACCAATTGTTTTGTTTTTGGCCCTTGAAGTTCAACCGTTAAAACATCAGGAATATTAGCATCTTTCTTTCTATCACCTTCAATAGAAAGTAGTTTTCCTTTTTTAAGACCTTCAGGTACAACTAATTTTAGCTCATTAATGCTATATAAACTTCTCAACGCTAAAGGTTGGAATTCGTTTTTCGTTGTATTTCCTGTAGCCTGAGTTGCCATCGTCATATACGTAGCATCAACAGGAGTTTTAATGAATATTTTTCCTCCTTCAGTTTTAAACTCTACAGCGCCTTCAATTGCTCTGTTGAATGTTACTAAAGTTCCGTTAATAGACTTTGTTTCACCCGGTTTGATGAAGATATTTTGTCTTCCAATTTTCCCTGTAGATACCAAATGTAGATATTCGGCACCGCTTGGATCAGCAACTAAGCTGTCTTTTTTTCTTTGCACATAATCTTTTGTGACTACTTTAATTTCCTTTCCTCGGAAGTCGTAGGTAGCGTTGAAATCTTTGTGCAAAGGAGACATTAGATAAGGAACATCTTGATAATTAAGAACATCACCTTTTTCTTCGATCTGAATTTTAAAGAAATTTTTGTCGGTTACAATTTCGTTTGAAGTTTCACCTTCTCTGATGTGCATTGTTCCTTCAAAACTGATGTATCTGGTAACTGCACCCCCAACGAAAATGAAAATGAACGCAAGGTGAAATACCAAAACCGGCCATTTTTCTCTTTTCCAAAGTCTGTATCTTCCGATATTTCCTATGAAGTTTAACATAAGCAGAACCATAATCAGTTCAAACCATTTTGCTTCATAAATTAATGCTTTTGCTGTTGGAGTTCCGTAATCGTTTTCTAAAAACGTGGCATAGGCCATCGAAAATGCGAATACCAGTAACAGCACAGCCATTGTTCTGGTTGAGATAAGAATATCTTGGAGCTTCTTCATGATTTTTTTTACTTGACATGCAAAAATAAGCATGATAAACTACAAAGAGGATAAAAAAAGCTGTTTTTTGTCACTTTGAAGCCGATATTTGCTATTTTGAAACATTCTTAATAAGCAAAAATAAATTGAAGAAAATTTAAAATCGAAAACCCTGAAAATGTGAATATAAAATAGCTATTCCCGCGATTGAGGTTATCTATTTCCTAATATGGTCTTCTTTCTGATTTTACTTAAAAATTCATGCGAAATTCCCAAGTAAGATGCAACCTGTTGTTGGGTTAACCGTTGTTCGAGTGTAGGATATTTCTCTAGAAATTCCAGGTAGCGTTTGTCTGCGGTTTTATTCATTAAAGATAAAATCCGTCTTTGCAAAGCCACCGAAGATTGCTGATTCATAATCCTGAAAAGTTTTTCAACCTGCGGCATCGTTTCGTAAAGAAGCTCTTTGTCTTTTTTTGAGATCATTAAAACTTCACTGTTTTCTAAAGCTTCAATATTTAAAGTACTTGGAACATTGTTGATTAAGCTGTCAAGATCTGTAATCCACCAACTTTCGACTGCAAAATATAGGGTTTGCTCAAATCCGTCTTCTGTTAAAAAATAAACCTTGAAGCATCCATTTAAAACAAAGCCTTCAAAAAGACAATAATCTCCTTCTCTTAATACAACTTCTTTTTTTTGAAATTTTTTAAGCTGAAAAGGCTCAGAAAAACGTTGAAATTCTTCTTCTGAAAGTGAAATGTGGCGAGTAATATTTTTATATAGTAAATCGAGCATCATTACTGTTTAAAGCAAAATAAAGATACCAATAATTATTGATATCTCTATTTATATTTAATTTGGATGGTATTATTTCCCCTTTAATAAATCAGCAGTCGTAATAACTCTGGCGTAAAGATTTCCTAATGTTGAAATTCCCGCCAAGAATGATCTCTGAATTTCTTCTGCCTTTACAATTTTTCCAAATAACTCTCTGTCTCTTGTTGCTGTTGCATCGCTTATAATTGTATTATTGAAACCTAAATCAAAAGCCGCTCTTGTAGTAGATTCTACACAAACATCCGTCATCATCCCCGAAATTACAAGATTTTTGATTCCTTTTGATTGCAAATATTCCAAAAGTTCAGTATCTCTGAAGCTGTTTGGGTAATGTTTTACAATTACTTTTTCACCATTTTTCGGTTCAACTATAGAATTAATTTCGGCACCTTTTGTATCCGGCAAAAAGAAGTCTGCTCCTTCATTGGTTGCAATATGTTTGATGTTGATTACCGGAAGATTATTTTTTCTAAAATATTCTAAAACCTGTTGTGTTTTTTTACCTGCTTCTTCTGCTCCTACTAAGGTCATTTTCCCTCCTTTAAAATAATCATTTTGAACATCAATGATTAATAATGCTGTATTTTCCATGCTTCCTTTTTTTTGTGCGTTAATTTTAATTAATGAAATGAAGACCAAACAGATGGTCACCGTGATTTTAAATAAATTTTTCATAATTTCTATTGTTAATTATTATGATGCAAAACTATAGAGACTCCAATTCAAAAAAATTGAACTAGTTCAAAAAAGCATTTTATGGCTTGATTTTTTTTAGTGAAATCAATTTATTGCTTCAATAGTTTTAAATTTTAGAGTAATTTCCTTTTAAAAGTGAAGTTTATTATAAAAAAATTAACATAAATTAGAGTTCTATTTTGGCTAAAAAAAATTCATTAGTATTGAAAAAACACTAAATTTGCCCACACTGATATTATGGACAAAAAGACACAAAAACAACAAGCGGAATCGCCTGAAAAAGGCAAAATCTTATCTAAGCCACGTATTTTTATCGGGCTTACTTTTATACTTTTTTCTGTCGTGCTTGTTTTCTCATTCATTTCTTATTTAATGAATTGGAAAGCAGACCAAAGCCAGGCAGGGACAATGATGGACAAGACTATAAAGTCATCGAATATTTTTGGGAAACTGGGCGACTGGCTCGGGAATCTCTTTATTTTTGAAAGCATAGGCGTTGCCTCTTTTATTATAGCATTTCTTTTCACAGTGACAGGTACAATGATCCTGAAAAAGAAGATCTTTAAACCTTGGATGACTTTCGGACATTCTTTATTCTTTATTTGCTGGCTTCCTGTTTTATTTGGAGCTATTACTAAAGGACAAGGTGTTTTAAGTGGAGTTTATGGGTATCAAATCATGGATTCTTTGAATGCCATCATTGGAAGCGTTGGACTTTGGACAGTTTTGGTTGCTAGTATTGCATTGTATTTTATTTTGGAATTTAATCTTCGTCCAAGCTCGATGAAGGCAAAATTGGATAAGATCAATGAAAATACGATCGGAAAGGTAAAATCTATGATGCCAAATTCTGAGGAAAACTTTGAAGCTGATGAAGAATTGGAAGAAGAAATCCAAGAAACGGCACCTCATGTTTCGGTAACAGATACAACTCAAAAAATAAAAGTTGAAGAACCTGTGAGTGTTCCAAAAGGATTTCCTGAGGTTCCTGTTTCAACAAATTTAGAACCGATCACAACTCCAAATCATACTTCATTTGAAGAGGATAAAAATGATTTTTCACCATCATCTGTTAGTTTAAATCTAAATACAAAACCTGCCGTTCCGGTTTCAACTCCGGAAGAAGCATTTGATATTAATCCTCCAAAACCGGTTGTTAAAGATGAGATTAAATTCAATGTAGAAGTTGCTCCGGTAATTGATATTCTGGATGAATCTGACAGAAAATCTAAAGACCTCGTTGATAAGCACGGACTTTACGATCACAAATTAGATTTGGCGAATTTCCAAATGCCTCCTGTTGAACTTTTAACAGATTATGGTAATGAAGAAATTTCTATCAACAAAGAAGAATTAGAAGAAAATAAAAATAAGATTGTTGGACTTTTAAAGAATTTCAACGTTGGAATTTCTGAAATTAAAGCGACGATCGGGCCAACCGTTACATTATACGAAATTGTACCGGAAGCGGGAATTAGAGTTTCTGCGATCAAAAAACTACAGGATGATATTGCTTTAAATCTTTCAGCATTAGGAATCAGAATTATTGCTCCAATGCCAGGAAAAGGAACAATTGGAATTGAAGTTCCTAGAAAAAATCCTACAATGGTTTCTATGCGTTCTGTGATCGCTTCGCATAAATTTCAAAATACAGATATGGATCTTCCAGTCGTGTTTGGAAAAACAATTTCGAACGAAGTCTTCATGGCCGATCTTTCAAAGATGCCTCACTTATTGATGGCGGGTGCTACAGGACAAGGAAAATCAGTTGGTATCAACGCCATCCTTACTTCCCTACTCTACAAGAAACACCCAAGTGAATTGAAATTCGTGATGGTGGATCCTAAAAAAGTGGAACTTTCTTTATATTCAAAAATTGAAAGACATTATTTAGCCAAACTTCCGGATACAGATGACGCAATTATCACAGATACCAATAAAGTAATTAATACGTTGAATTCTCTTTGTGTAGAAATGGATCAACGATATGACCTACTTAAAAATGCATTCTGTAAAAACTTAAAAGAATACAACAAAAAATTCACGGAAAGAAAATTAAACCCTGAAAACGGACACCGTTATTTACCTTACATCGTTTTGGTAGTCGACGAGTTTGCAGATTTAATTATGACTGCCGGAAAAGAAGTTGAATTACCAATCGCAAGATTAGCCCAGCTAGCCAGAGCGGTAGGAATTCACTTAATTGTTGCAACACAAAGACCTTCTGTAAACGTAATTACAGGTATGATTAAAGCTAACTTCCCTGCCAGAGCAGCATTTAGAGTAATTTCAAGTGTGGATTCAAGAACTATTTTGGATTCTCCGGGAGCAGATCAGTTGATTGGTAAAGGAGATATGCTTTATTTTAACGGAAATGAAATTTTAAGACTTCAATGTGCTTTCGTAGATACTCCGGAAGTAGAAAGACTGGCAGAATTCATCGGTGAACAAAAAGGATATGCTTCTGCTTTCCTGCTTCCTGAATATGTTTCCGAAGAAGCTACAAGCAATGTCGGTTCTTTTGATCCGAATGAAAAAGATGCTTTATTTGAAGATGCTGCGAGAATTATTGTTTCTACTCAACAAGGTTCAACATCAATGCTTCAGAGACAGTTGAAATTAGGTTACAACAGAGCAGGAAGAATTATGGATCAGTTGGAAGCGAGCGGTATTGTAGGAGGTTTCAATGGAGCAAAAGCTAGAGAAGTGATTATTAGTGATCTTCATTCTTTGGAACAGTTTTTGGAAGATCTGCGTAGATAGAAGGATAAACGTCATTTGACGACATCTTTTGAAGTTGGGAATGTTTAAAAGTATAAAATTAAAAAAATGAAAAACAGTATTTCAAAAATAATATTAGGAGGATTTGTAATTGGAGCAGTTGGATTTACCAATGCACAAAAAATTGATGCTAAGGCTAAAAAAATATTAGACGACATCACAGCAAATTATAAATCTAAAAAGAACACCTATTTTAAATTTTCTTTCGGAAGCGGTGTAAACGGAGCGGTTGGAAAAACAGAGCCGGGAATTTATTATGCTTCAGGAGATAAATATAAATTGAAGATTATGGACACAGAACAGATCTTCGACGGTAGCAAAATTTACAACATCAATACAGAAGATATGGAGGTTACTGTTGCAAAGCCAAACGCAAGCAGCACGATGTTTTCTCCTATCAATTATCTTTCTTCGTATAGAAACGATTATAATGTAACTTATGACGGAAAGAAAACTGTAAATGGAGTAAGCACAGATTTCATAAAATTAACTCCCGTAAAAGCAAACGGATTAAAATATGTCTACATTTTTGTAGATTCTGCTAAAAAACAAATGGTAAAACTAGAACAGCACGGAAATAATAAAGACGTTGCTGTAATTGCCATTAAAGAATATAAGGAAAATCAGGATCTTGATGCTAATATGTTTGTATTTGATAAGAATAAATACAAAAATTACGTTATCACAGAACTATAAATAAAGCAAAATAGCGAAATCGGAGAACTGCATCAGAATCAATTATTCAAAAGCAAATTTGCTGTTTTACGATTTCGCGTTTTTACTTAATGATAAAAAAATAATAAAATATACAGTCACAAAGAAAACTTTGTGGCTTTTTCATTAATTTTGGCGCATGTTAAAAATACTAGACCGATATATCATAAAAACCTTCTTTGGACCGTTTTTCTTTATATTCAGCGTATTGTTTTTCATATTTATTGTAAACATTATCTGGGTTCAGTTGGGGCAGTTTATGGGAAAAGGATTAAGCTATTGGCAAATCCTTAAATTGCTGTTCTACCTTGGGGTGAGTGTAATAAGTATGGTTTTACCGCTTACGATCCTCTTGGCGAGCATCATGTCTTTCGGTGAATTTGGAGAACGGTACGAGCTTGCCGCAATGAAGGCTGCCGGAATCTCTCTAACCCGAGTAATGATGCCTCTTTTGGGAGTTTCCACGGCGTTGGCGATTATGCTGTTTTTCTTTTCGAATAACATCATTCCGGATTTCCAGAGGAAGGCGAAGAATATGCTTTTTAATATTGCTCAGACCAAACCTGCACTGAATTTTACGCCCGGACAGTTCATCGACCAGCTTCCCGGTTACATGGTGAAATTTGATAAAATTTATGGGGATAATGGAGAAAATATTGAAGGCGTTTTCGTTCATAGAAAAGCGAGTACTTATGAAAATCAGCAATCGATTGTAGCTGAAAAAGGGAAATTTGTTCCTGCGGCTAACAAGAATTATTTAAAATTAGTTCTTTACAACGGTTATATTTTTGAAGATAATTTCGGAGGAAAAGGTGATAATGTAAGGTTAAAACAGCCTGATCAGGCGATTAAATTTGATACTTTAACATCGCATTTCGACATCAGTGAAATCATTAATAAAGCTATCGAGGAAGAACAAATTACGGATGATTATCGTTTCCAGACCTTCAATCAGCTTAATAAAACGATTGATAAAAGTAAGAAGGATAATGAAAAATTCTTCACTTCTTCGAGTAATGATGCCTTAAACCAAGCCAATTCTGTGATCACTTATATGGATCAGAATAAATCTAAAGCGATCCCGAAGGCTCAGATTAAATTAGACACCGTAAAAAGTGACAAAAAACTGGATATGATCTACAACGCTCATAACAGGCTGGATAATTTAAAAACAACTTTAGATACAAAAAATAACGATATCAACCCGAATGTAAAATATTTTAGTAAGGTTGTTATTTATCAGCAAAGAATTGTGACGTATTCTTTCACCTGTATTATTTTCTTTTTGATTGGAGCAAGTTTAGGTTCGATCATCAGAAAAGGAGGAATGGGGCTTCCGGTGATCATCGCGATTGTAATTTTCATCATATTTTACGTCATAAATGTTGGAGTTGAAAACATCGCTTGGGCAGGAAAAATGAACCCTTATCTGGCAGCATGGCTTCCGAATATCATCCTCTTTCCTTTTGGAGTTTGGATGACTTACAAAGCACTTACAGATTCTCAATTATTTGATGCAGAGAAATACAAAGCGCTGTTCAAACCAATTACAAAAAGGTTCTCGAAAAGTAAAGAACATACAAGATATCAATAGTTTTAATTGAAAAATTAAAATATAAAGATTCAGAATTTTCTGGATCTTTTTTTATGTGTTTGTTAATTTTTTTCGCCTAAATATTTATATTAAATATAAAAAATTATCTTTACGGAAATTAATTTAAATTGTATGAAGAAATTATTACTTATTGGCTTATTCGGGCTTTTTTCTCTGAATGTTTATGCTCAGGAAGAAACAACAACTTATAATGGCGAAAAATACGGATATATCATTGATAAATCTGGAAAGAAAGTTGAAGGTGTTGTTCATTTAAATGGAGGTTATTCCAGTCCGTGGCAGAATCAGTTAAAAGTAAAATTTGCTGCTATTGCTGACATTGATAAGGTGAAAAACAAGATCAAATTTAAAACTTATGACGCCGATGACATCAAAGAATATATGTTATATGAAGGTGATACTCCAAGAGTTTTTCAATCTATAAAATATACCAATACAAGAGAAGCGATCAACAGTTCAAATAATTCTACAGGAATTGGTGCAGGAATAAAAGCTTTAAACAACTTGACCAGAACTTCACAATTTGCAGAAATTGTAACAGAAGGAAAGATTAGAGTTTACAAAATGTACGGTTATCCTACTTCTGCTTCAGCCTACGATTCGGTGGAAAATGAAAGATTGCGAACTACTCCAGATTATGTTTACTCAAAAAAAGGAGGAAAAGTTGAAGATTTTACCCCTGCAAAAGTAAAAATTGCTATCGCTGACTGTCCTTTCACAAAAGCAAAAGCAGCTAAAGGTGAATACGGATCTTTAAAAAATGAAGAAAAACAGAGAAGCGGTCTTGGAAAATTCATCAGAGATGAAATCAAAAATGCAACAGTAGACAAATTATCTATCGTAAACGAAGTGATCTACGATTACAACGAAAACTGTAAATAATCTACTATTCCCATAAAACAAAAAGAGGCTCCAAAAAATTGGAACCTCTTTTTTTATTTTCAAAAACTGAAAATTATACTTTCATAATTTCAGCTTCTTTCACTTTAAGATGGTCGTCACAAGCCTTTACGTGCTTGTCTGTAAGAGCCTGGATATCTTCTTCCACTCCTTTTATAACATCTTCAGAAACACCTTCCAGTCTTTTAAGTTCTTTCAAACCGTTTTGTCTTGCGTTTCTTACAACGATTTTTGTATCTTCAGTTTCTCCTTTAGCCTGTTTTGCCAAATCTCTTCTTCTTTCCTCCGTCAAAGGCGGTACATTAAGGATAATAGTTTCCCCGTTGTTAGAAGGTGCAAAACCTAAGTTAGAGTTGATAATAGCTTTTTCTATTGCACCCACTGCAGTTCTATCCCAAGGTTGAATAGCGATAGTCATAGCATCAGGAACAGAAACGTTTGCAACTTGGTTAATAGGAGTCGGAGCTCCGTAATATTCTACCATAACATCCTGAACCATAGATGTAGATGCACGTCCTGCTCTAATTCTTTGAAATGCATGATCCAAATGCTTAATAGCTGCCTCCATGTCTTGTTTTACAGTTTCTACTATAAGATCTAATTCTTCCATTATATATCTAAAATTTGAATAGTTACACATTTTTATGAATAATAAGTAATGGGTAATGAGTAATTTTTTAACCAAAAAGAACCTAAACCCTGAACTTAATTACAAATTAACTAAAGTTCCAACATTTTCTCCTTCTACAATCTTCACTAAATTACCTTCTTTGTTCATATCAAATACGATGATCGGCAATTTATTTTCGTGACTTAAAGTGAAGGCAGTCATGTCCATTACTTTAAGATTTTTTTCAAAAACTTCATCGAAAGATAAAGAATTATATTTTACAGCATCTGCATTTGTTTCAGGATCGCTGTCGTAGATACCGTCTACTCTTGTTCCTTTTAAAATAACATCAGCTCCGATTTCGATTGCTCTCAACGTTGCAGCCGTATCAGTTGTAAAATAAGGATTTCCTGTTCCAGCTCCAAAGATCACTACTCTACCTTTCTCAAGGTGTCTCACAGCGCGTCTTTTGATAAAAGGTTCAGCTACTTTGTCCATTTCGATAGCAGATTGAAGTCTAGTTTTGATTCCTGCATCTTCCAAAGCACCTTGAAGAGCCATTCCGTTGATTACAGTAGCAAGCATTCCCATGTAATCTCCTTGTACTCTGTCCATTCCTTTTGCAGCACCAGCTACTCCACGGAAAATATTTCCTCCTCCAATTACAATGGCAATTTCACAGCCTCTTTCCACTACTTTTTTGATCTCCACTGCATACTCCTGTAGTCTTTCAGTGTCAATACCGTATTGTCTGTTCCCCATTAAGGCTTCACCACTAAGTTTTAGAAGGATTCTTTTATATTTCATCTTTAATTTTTAATAACTTTTTTACGAAGGGATAGCTCCCAGAAATTTGATTTTGCAAATATAATCATTAAAAATATTGCAATAAGAAAAATATTTAATTAGAAATAATGTTAGAAATATTTTGATAAGTACGAAAAAGGATTATTTTTGCATTAATTATAAATTGAATTGAAGAAAATTGTCATTTTTTCATTGTTTCTATCAGGAATTGTTTCTTTTGCTCAAACAGGAACAAATGTTTATCCATTTTTAAATATTCCTGTATCTGCCAGACAAGCGGCCTTGGGTGGAGACGCAATTACCATAAGAGATTATGATGTTTCTTTTGCTATTGCAAACCCGGCGTTACTGAATAAAGATTCTGATAAACAGCTCTCTGTGAATGGTGCTGCGTATCTAGCCGACTCAAAATACGGAACGATAGCTTTTGCCAAAGATTTTGATAATGGTCATATGGCCACGATCAATGCAAGGTATATGAGCTATGGTGACATCCCGCGAACGGATGAAAGTGGTTTTGAGAACGGAAATTTCACAGCCTCTGATGTTGCTGTGGGAGCCGGATATGCGTACCAGTTTGAAGAAGATTGGACAATTGGTGGAGGCATAAACTTCATCACTTCAAAAATTGATACTTATACATCTTCTGCCATTGGAGGGAATTTCGGAGTTACTTATCACAATAAGAAGCGTAAAGAAGTTGTTTCCGTAGTTGCCAGAAACTTTGGATATCAGTTTAAATCTTTCAACGGGACGAGAGAAAACCTTCCGTTCAGAGTAGATTTAGGATATACTAAAATTTTGACAGCAATTCCTTTGGCGATTACTATTACTGCTCATGATTTGCAACAGCTTGATATTTCTTCCGACTATAATTTAAACGGTCAGGAAGTGAATGTTGGACGAAAAATTGCCGATCACTTCTCTATCGGAGCAGAATTATTCCCTGAAAAAAGTTTTAACATCAGATTAGGTTACAACGTAAAAAGAGGAAATGAATTGGCAGTAGTAGATCAAAGAAATTTTTCTGGACTTTCCGGAGGTTTCGGGATCAAAATTGCAAAATTCAGGATAGATTATGCTCACGTAAGATATCATAACTCTTCCAATGTCAACCAAATAGGAGTTTCTATGGATCTTAGCGGACACAGATATTAATTTTCACCAATTAAGAAATTATTATTTTAATTAATAAAATTTCTTAGTATTTCTTGGTTTTTTAGAAAAAATTTTGAAATTTGCGGTATGAAAAAACCTGTAATAGCTATCGATGGGTACTCGTCTACCGGAAAAAGTTCAATATCCAAGGTCATTGCCGACAAATTAGGAATTGTTCATCTGGATACAGGTGCGCTTTACAGAGGTATTACCTGGTTTGCGCTTCAAAACTGTCTTAATGATAATGGGTCTATCAATTTGGAAGGATTATTTTCTTCTTTAGGCCAAATTCAGCTTGAGTTTAAAAATAACGATGGCGAATTGGTTCTTCATCTTAATCATACTGATATTTCTAAAGAAATCAGAAGCAATGAAGTTTCTTCTAACGTAAGTTTAATCGCAAAACAAAAAGAAGTAAGAGATTTTTTACTTCATTCTCAACGTTCTTTGGCAGAAAAAGGCGGGATTATTATGGACGGACGTGACATCGGGACAGTAGTTCTGCCAAATGCGGACTTCAAATTTTTCCTTACTGCCAGTATTGACGAAAGAACAAAAAGAAGATACAACGAACTTTTAAGTCTGGGAATCGAGGCAGAAGAAGAGCAAGTAAAGGAAAACCTCATTATCCGTGATAAGATAGACAGCGAGAGGGAAATAGCCCCATTGAAGCAGGCTGACGACGCCATTGTTATCGACAATACCAACCTTACCAAAAAAGAAACTATTGAAAGTATTCTTTCCCATATTAAAAACTTTTAACAATTTTTAATAAACAATACCCTGTTTTGGTACATTAATTGTAAGATTTAAAGCGTAAAAAACTAATATTTATTAACTATTAAAAAAACGAAAAATGTCTAGAAAAGAGAAAAATACAGCAGGTATATTAGCGGGACTTCTTGCAGGTGCTGCAGCAGGTGTAATCTTAGGAATGCTTTATGCTCCGGAAGAAGGAAAAGAAACTAGAAAAAAAATTAAAACTAAAGCTAGCGATCTTAAAGATCAGGCTAAAGAAAAGTATGGAGAGGTTTCTGAAAAAGTGAAAGACCAATATGGTAATATTTCATCTACTTTTAAAGAAACAGCTAATAATGTAGCTCATACAATGAAAGACGGTTACGATAAATACAAAGATCAGATTGTTTCTAAAACTACAGATGTAGTGAAAAATGTAGAAGCAGAATTGAACGATCTTAAATAATAAATAATTTATTTTTTAAGTAAATTATAAGAAGGAACTTTGTGTACTAAAGTTCCTTTTTTTGTAACTTTAAAAAAAACAATGAATGATAGAAACTATAAAAGAATATGCATCTAAGAGAATAGATCTTCTGAAGATTGAAGCTACAGAAAAGTCTTCTCTTTCTGCCGGTATCATTGCCTATCTTGCCATATTACTTACCGCTTTTGCTTTTTTTATCATCCTTTTTAATTTTGGGATTGCATTTCTTATTGGCAAAGCTTTAGATAATATTTCTTATGGATTTTTAATTGTTGCTGCCTTTTACTTTGTAGTTATGATTCTTGTTGTTTTCTTTAAAACCAGAATCGTAAATTCGGTAGCAGATCAGGTAATTAAATTTTTAAATCATTAAACTATGGGCAGAAACTACGACAGCTTAAAAGAATTAAGAATCAAGAAAAATTTATTGAAAGGTGAAATCAATGATTTGGAAAATCTTCTGACTTTTAAAAATACAAAAGAAAGTTTAAGCGCATTTACCAATGGTTTAACAGATCAATATCTACAGGAAAAGGTAGATGAAGATGGTGATGAAAAAATTGTTCTAAGAAAAGATGTGATTGCCAAACAATTGACCACTGAGGTTAAAGATATGTTTGTCAATAGAAATACCGCCATGGGAATTGCAAGTTCTGCATTAAAAGGAAATGCAATGGACAGCCTTATCAAGCTAGGAATCACTGCGTTGGTAGGGAATTATGCAAAGAAAAACATGAGCAGTTCTAATTGGAAGAAGAAACTTCTGGGCGCTGCGTTGATCTACATCGCTCCTATTGCATTGAAATTTGTACGAAAAAAATTAGAAAGCTATCAGAAAAATAAAAGTGTTTCAAGCTTGGAACAGCTTATATAGTGTTGTAGAGTTTTAGAGTCAGAGAATTTTAGGGTTTGCAATAACTCAAACTCTCCCACTCTAAAACTCTATTTCTCTCCTACCCTGAAAAGTTGTCCTAAAATAATCCCTGCAGCCATTGAAACATTCAGGCTTTCTGTGGATTGAGATTTACCAAATCTTGGGATACTGATGCTTTTTTGAAGTAATTTTTCTGTTTCTGGGCGCATTCCATTGCCTTCGTTACCTAAAATCAGATTCATTTTTTCAGGTTTTTTGAAAGTATAGATGTTTTCGCCTTCCATATCGGTTCCGATATTTATATTTTTTGTGTTTGAAAGATATTCAACCAAATCAGTATAAACCATATTTACCCTCGTAAAAGAGCCCATAGTCGACATAATAACCTTCGGATTATAAACATCTACTGTGTCTTCACTGCAAATAATCTGTTCAATTCCAAACCAATCTGCCAATCGAATGATCGTACCCAAATTTCCGGGATCCTGAATTCCGTCCAACACAAGCTGAACATTTTTATCCTTAAATATTTCTTCTGTTTTTAAGTGGCAAACTGCCACAGAATCTTTTGGAGTTTTCAGGAAACTAATTTTTTTCAACTCATTTTCAGACACATGAGTGATGGGAGCATCCGTACGGTCCAATTTTTGCGGATCGGTAGAAAATATTTCTTTAATTTTAAAATTAGAATTGGGAAGTTCGCAAATGATTTTATTACCTTCAACCAAAAACAAATTGTATTTTTGTCTGAACTTCTTTTTATCTAAAGACTGTAAAATTTTTATTGTATGAGCTGTAAGCATTATAAGAATTCTCCTCAAAAATATTATAAAATTATCTCATTTGCAACATTTGTTGGCCTTCTTTATGCTTGTAGTACAACAAAGAAAGTTCCGGATGGTGAATATCTGCTTACACAAAACAATTTTGAGTTTGAAGATAAGAAAGAACTTTTCGACGGTGAACTGAAGAATTACGTTCAGCAAAAGCCGAATAAAAAGCAGTTTCTCTTTATGCCTTTAAGTTTATGGCTGTATAATTCGGCTAATCCTAAGTACGATACGATTCTTAATGAATACATGACCTACCCAAACGAAATGAGAGATCAGAAATTACGTGATTCTCTTTTTATTAAATATAATATGAAAAGTAGCGTCGGGAAAAGCCTTTTAATAGACAGATTGTATCATAACTGGGGATCACCGCCGATAATTTTAGATCAGACAAAAACTGAAAAAAGCGCGCAATCTATTGAAAAAAGATTGACATATCGTGGTTATTGGGATGCGGAAGTTAAATTTAAACATGCTTTAGATTCAGCTTCTAAAAAAGCGGCTGTAACTTATTTTATTACGCATAAAGATCCTTCTCTTATCAAAGAATATTATTATAACATTCCGGATCCGAAGGTTAAAAATATTTATCAGCAAAAGATTCACGAAACTCTTATCAGATCTGGGAAAATCCTTGATCAGACCGTTCTTGAAAAAGAGGTTACAAGAATTAATGATCTTATGAGAGAATATGGTTATTATAAGTTTAATAATTTTAATGATGAAATTTATTTCGTTGCCGATTCTTTAAAAAGTAGAAAACAGATTCCTCTTACTTTAGAAATTCATAAAGATTCTATTGACACTCCTTATAAGGTTGCGACAATAGGAAATATAGACGTGGCTATCATTGATGAAGCGGGTGATTATCTTAAAAATACAACGAAAGACAGTTTAAGAGGCATTAGATTTCATAAAGTCAATAATCAATATAAGACGAGGTCAATCTGGAGATCAATTATTGTGGGAAGTAAACAGCCTTATGATCAAAAAAAATTAGATCTTACTAAGAGAAATCTTTTATCGATGAACAATTTCAGCATCATAAAAGCAAAAGACTCTTTAAGACATGGCGGCGGAACATCTCCCAACGACAGTATTGTTGATGTAATGTATTTACTGAAACCGCTTCCAAAATATGAATTGAAATTAGGAACTGATGTTAATTATTCTCAGTTATTGAATTTAGGAGTTTCTCCTTCGATAGATTTAACAACGAGAAACGTTTTCAACGGTGCAGAAAACCTTTCAACAAGTCTTTCAGGAACTTTTGGTTCTATAAGAAGTACGAAGGATATTAGCAAACGTATTTTAGCGTATGAAATTTCGGCGCAGGCTTCATTGAATTTCCCGAGATTATTGCTTCCTTTTGATTATTATAAATTCCTTCCAAAAAGATACAGTCCGACTTCTTCTATTGTTTTAGGAGCTGCGGTTCAGAATAATATAGGTTTAGGAAGAGTTAACTTTAATACAGGTTTAAATTATTTTGCAACTGTTAATGATAAGGTTTCTCACAGACTTACCCTTTTCAATACACAGCTGAGTTTAACGAAAAATAAAGATGCTTATTACGATTATTTTGTAAATGATAATATTATCAGAAATGAAATTTTCACTGATTATTTTCAGCATAATACAGATGCAGCGCAGGAATTTACTTCCGGGCAGAAAACAATTGATCAAATTTCTCAGGAAATTATTAATGACACCGATTATATAGGAACTCTTGATCAGACTGGTAGAGATCGATTAACGGCATTTTTGGGAACGTTGGTGAATAAAGACAGACAGACGCAAGATGTTATTATTTCTTCGATGATCTATAATTTTGTTTATAATGAAATTGGTAAAAAAGACTATCCAAACGCATTTTATTTTAATGGAAAAGTAGAATTAGCAGGTAATATTTTAAGTATATTCAATCAGAAAAGAAATGATGGGGG
Source organism: Chryseobacterium glaciei (assembly GCF_001648155.1). Taxonomy (NCBI): domain Bacteria; kingdom Pseudomonadati; phylum Bacteroidota; class Flavobacteriia; order Flavobacteriales; family Weeksellaceae; genus Chryseobacterium; species Chryseobacterium glaciei. Next base: position 4,372,652 of record NZ_CP015199.1, read on the forward strand.
TATCGTAACAAGTCCTGAGAGAACCATTTTCGGGATCCCTTACGCTCAATTTATCAAATTTGATTTTGATGTAAGAAAATATTTCAAATTCAGCAACAACCAAACTTTGGTATTGCGACAGTTCATAGGTCTTGGTATTCCTTATGGAAACTCATCTTCAATGCCGGTGATCAGGTCTTACTTCAATGGTGGTTCCAACGATATCAGAGCTTGGGTTGCTTACGGAGGTCTTGGGCCATCTGATTCTCAGGTTGATGAAAGAGTTCGTACTTACATGACAGACAATGTAAAACTAACTACGAATATCGAATACAGAATCCCTTTTAATGAAATGTATGAAGGTGCCATTTTTACGGATATCGGTAATACATGGAGCCTTCGTAACCAAAATGACGGTTATGGAGATGAGTTTAAATTCAATAAATTCTTAGGGCAAATGGGTGTCGGTAGTGGCTTCGGGTTAAGGGTAAATGTAGCTTATATTACGCTTAGACTGGATCTTGCTTATAAAATCTATGATCCAAACAAACCGGATGGCGACAGATGGAGATTTAAAGATTTCCAACCCTTCAAACCAACTCTGAATATCGCGTTCGGATATCCTTTCTAATCAGGAGAAATTCCCAATACAAAATATACTACAGCAATTACTCGAGCCAGAATTTCTCTGGCTTGATTTCTGTAGAAACTTTCAGGTTTATTGACGTCCTGAGCATCAAAACCCAGCGCATTCATATTATTATTTCTTGCAAAAAACAATGCACGGAGATTATGAAAACCTTGTGAAACAATAATGACATTGTCTTTTTTATAAACGTCTTTGCAACGTAAAATGCTTTTATAAGTATTAAAACCTTTTGGATCTTCTGTAATAATATCTTCCGGAACACCCTCCTGATACACCAGATATTTTTTCATGGCAGCGGGCTCGTTGTAACCTTTACTTTTTTCACCACTTACAATGATTTGCTTAATTTTTCCGTGATGATAAAGAAGTGCTGTTGCATCCATCCTTTTCGTAAAATAAGGATTAGACATTCCCGATCTCATTTTAGGCGATGTGCCCAAAACCAAAGCAATCTCCCTCGGCGGAATTTTTGAGATTTTCGTATACGTACGACCTCCTGTAAGAGCAAATACCCAGGCATTGGCGAGACATATCAGCAGAATTCCAATTTCTACGGATATAAAGGCAAGGTTAAATATGTTTTTTACGATTCTCAAATGAAATCAAAGTTAAGCTTTATTTTCTTAGTTTTTGCAATGGACATACAGGCTAAAATTTTTCCTTGAGCTTCTTCTTTTTCCGTTAAATATTCATTTTCCAACAGCTCAACTTCCCCTACTTCAAGATAACATTCGCAACTTCCGCAAATTCCTGATTTACATGAATAAGGAACAGAAAATTTTTGACTCAATAATTGTTGAAGAATTTTATCCTTATTATCCGGCAATTCTGCATGATATTCTTTTCCGAACATGGTAAAATCAACTTCCACATTTTCAATTAAAGGAAATTCTTTTTCTATTGGATAAATATCGTCATTAAATTCTTCAAAAAGCTCAAAGTGAATATTTTTCTTAGGAATCCCGTGATGATAACATGCGTTTGCCAGCGTTTTAATCATTTCACCCTTTCCGCAGATCAAAACTTCGTCTACAGCATCCCAGATAGTAGATTCTTCATCAGTATCATCTAAATGTAGGATTTGATTAATAATTAAATTCAATTTCTTGGCATCTAATCTTCCATAAAAAAATTGATCGGCCGTTTTTTCCTGAGAAAAGAAATAGAAAATTTGTAATCTGTCACCACAAATTCTTGCAAGATTATCTAACAAATCTCGATAAACCAATTCCTCAGAATTCTTATTTCCAAAGAATAAAAACAATCTCGTTCTCGGTTCTGTATGAAGAATATTTTTATAGTGACTTAAAATTGGGGTAATACCAATTCCTGCAGCAAAAGCGACAATCGTTCTGAATTCATGAGGTTTGGAAACCAATGTAAATCTTCCGCTCGGCTCACTTACAAGTAACTCATCTCCTACTTTATAGTTTTTAAATAGTTCGGAAGTCGCTCCATCAGGCGAATTTACTTTTATTCCTAAACTTATTTTTTTCTCATAAGGAGCAGACGTCATCGAATAATCATTAATAACATCTTTACCATGAGATTGAAATTTTACACTTACAAACTGCCCTGCTTCAAATTGGAAATTTTCATGCAAATTCTCGGGAATCTCAAACTCCAGAGAAAAAGTATTTTTGGTAAGTTCTTCCTTTTTTGTTACTTTTAACCAATGAAACTGCGTCAGTTTCCCTTTATAGATTTGTTGTTCCATACTTCAATTCAAAAATAGCTAAAAAATAATTTATGAGGAAGATAATTTTATCCACGCTTGTTCTAGTTGCACTTTCAAGCTGTAAAAAAGAAAGCCAGAAAACTGATGAAAACGCTGTTACCGAGGATTCGGTTACTGTTTCACAAAATACAGAACCTGCTTCTCCTGCTTTAGCATTAAAAGTTTTGACTACACAACAGGCTTCCGACTTTTTAAAAACTAAAAATGACACTTTATATGTAACCAATTTCTTTGCAACCTGGTGTGGACCATGTGTAAGAGAAATCCCACATTTTAAAGAAAAAATCACGGAATTAAAAGGAAAACCTGTAAAAATTACATTTGTAAGCGTTGATAATAAAGATGTCTGGAATACAGATGTTCCTCGTTTTGTAAACGAACAAGGCATTAGTGAAAACACGCTATTGCTTGACGGAAAACTTCTTGATGCCAACTTTTTCAAAAGCAATTTCACAAAATGGGACGGAGGAGCCATTCCTTTCACCTTTATGAGAAAGGGTGATAAGACCGATGAATACTTGGGAATGATAACTCCTGAGCTATTAGATTCTAAAATAAAATTTTTTCTAAAATAAATCTTACAGAATTCTTTCTGAATGATGTCAAATAAATTTAAAATCCTGTGTTTACTGTTTTTAATCGCCATTATTATTACAGCGATCATTAATCTGAACACAGGATTTTTAAGTCTCCATGTTCAGGATTTTTTCATGAGCTCTGAGAATAATCAAATTGCAGAAATTCGTGTTAACAGAGTTTTAGTGATGCTTCTGGCAGGAATATCAATTCCGACCTCAGGTTTTTTGATGCAGGAATATTTTCAAAATCCATTAGCCGGGCCGGACATTTTAGGGATTACTTCTGTCGCAAGCTTATCTGTTGCATTTTATATCTTTTTCTCATACAATATTCTTCTTCCTGAATTTCTTCAAAACAGCTTTCTGAGCCTATCTGCCATTGGTGGAAGTTTACTCTTGATGCTGGTTTTATTATCAATGTCGAATAAATTTCAGGATAAATCTTACTTAATTATTTTTGGATTTTTGGTTTCCGCATTTGCCGGAGCGATTGTTTCATTACTTCAATTTTATGCTGAAAATCAAAGCCTGAAAAACTATATTTTATGGTCTTTCGGAGCCAATAATATGGTAACGAGAAATCAGATTTATGTTTTATCAATTTTAGTTTTGATAGGATTATTTATCTGCTTTAAAACCATAAAACCTCTTATTGGAAATTCTTTAGGAACTTCATACGCACAAAGTTTAGGCGTAAATTTGAATCGTTTAAAAATATTAATCATTGTAGCTTCTTCCCTACTTTCCGCGTCTATTACAGCGTTTTTGGGGCCTATTTTATTTATAGGAATCATTGTTCCTCACTTTTGCAGATTGGTTTATAATCCCGCAAAACTCTGGCAGCAATGGATTTTAAATATGTTTTTGGGAATGTTGATGATGTTATTATTTTCAATCGTTGCAGAAAAAACGCAAGTCCCAATAAATGTAATAAGCTCTATATTTGGAATTCCTGTGATATTGATGATGCTTTTGAAACAGAATAAAGTTTAGGTGTTGGTTTTTCGCAAAGGCGCAAAGTTATTTTCTTTAAGTTTGTGTTTTAAGACGCAAGGATTTTATCTTCGATAAAATTTAAAACTGCATATTTGTATTATTCAAATTAGTATAAAATCAAACACAACACAAATGACAGAAAATGAATTATCAAAAATAGTTTTTGAGATAGGATTAAAAATACACAAGAAATTAGGGGCAGGATTATTTGAACATGTTTATGAAGAATGTCTATTCTATGAGCTAACAAAGGCTGGCCTTTTTGTAGAAAAACAAAAACTCCTTCCAATTATCTATGATGAATTAAAAATTGAAAATGCTTTCAGATTGGATATGATTGTCGAAAATAAATTAATTTTAGAAATAAAAACAGTTGATTATATTAATCCAACACATAAGTCACAACTTCTAACATATCTAAAGATGACAAATTGCAAATTAGGATTATTAATAAATTTTCAAAGCGATCTTTTCAAAAATGGGATAACAAGAATCGTAAACTTTATATAAATAATCAGCATTAAAATTTGACAAAGTCAAATTCCTTGCGTCTTAAAACAGTATTTTGTAAAATAAACTTTGCGCCTTTGCGAAAAACCAACAAAGAGAAATGCACTTACAAATCAAACAAGCAAACATCGGCTACAATAAAATCTTAATTTCAAATGCTTCTGCCCATTTGAATTTAGGAGACGTATGCTTATTGATTGGTAACAACGGTGTCGGGAAAACTACTTTAATCAAATCTATTCTCCATCAAAATCCTTTATTAAGCGGAGAAATTTCTATTAATAATAAAAATATAAAAAATCTTTCCGTTAAAGAAATTGCGGAAAATATTGCGGTTGTTTTTTCAAAATCGATAATTCCGCAGAATTATACGGTTGAAGATCTTATTTCGCTAGGGAAATATATTTACTACCCTTTCTATTTCGAGCTTAAAAAAGAAGACAGAGAAGAAGTTTCTGATATTATCAAAGCATTAGATTTAGACCAATATAAACATACTCTTCTTAAAAACCTCTCAGATGGAAACCTTCAAAAAGCTTTTATTGGAAGAGCTTTAACCCAGAACTCTCCTATCATTATTCTTGACGAACCTACGACTCATTTAGATGAGAAGAATAAAATTATCATCTTAAAAACGCTTAGAAAATTATCCAAAGAACAGAACAAATTGATCTTGTTTTCTTCCCATGATTGGCGACTGGCAAAAGAATTTGCAGATAAAATTTGGTACGTAAAAGACAGTCATTTATACTCCGGAATTGTGGAAGATCTTTTGCTTCAACATGAGGAGTTAACAAATGCTTCTTTATTTCAAGTCAATGAAAATTTTGTAGCTCCAAAAATCATCGCACCTGATTTTTATAAAGAAATGTTGTATTCTTTGCTTCAAAAAAACTTCCAAAAAGACCTTTCTTCATTAAATTTTGAGTTTCAAAACAACTTTTGGGTTATTTCCAATGATTCAATCAAACAACAATGCGAATCCTTCGAAGAAATAGTTAATTTCGTGAAAACCATTTACTAATACATGTTTTTCTTTATTAACTTCATATACTATGCATGCATAGTATTATGCTAATCATACAATTTAATCATCTAGCAGTCAGGTTATTAACAAAATTTAACGTTAATAAATACTATGCATGCATAATATTTACTACATTTGAATTAAACCATTTCCACAAACATGATGGACAACAATAAAGATAAAATAGAAAATGTAGATCTAATTTTAAAGCAGACTTGGTTGGCTGTTTCTAAAATGTATACAGATCTTGCTCAGGAACATGATTCCACGGCTGTTCAGGCGCTTACGCTTCTTAAAATTGATCCAAAAGAAGGGACTAGAAGTACGAATTTAGGTCCTAAAATGGCTATTGAACCAACTTCTTTAACGAGAATTATAAAACTTCTTGAAGACAACGGATATATCTATAAAGAAAAGACAACCACAGACAAACGTGAAGTGATCATTAAACTTACCGATAAAGGACTGAATTCCAGAAACATGTCTAAAGAAGTTGTAGTTAATTTCAACAAAAGAGTAATGGAAAAAATTGCTCCCGAAAAGTTGGATACTTTCAAGGAAGTGATGGTTGAGATCATGAAAATTGCGATCGATTTAAATAATAAAAAATAATATAACAAATCAATAAATCAAATGAAAAGAAGAATCAAACACGTAACGGTTCTTGGTTCAGGAATTATGGGAAGCGGTATTGCGGCTCACTTCGCTAATATTGGCGTAGAGGTTTCGCTTTTGGATATCGTTCCTTTTGAATTAACTGAAGCAGAACAGAAAAAAGGTTTGACCAAAGATGACAAAGCGGTAAGAAACAGAATCGCTTCTGAAAACTTTGAAAAACTGAAAAAAGCAAGTCCGGCTCTACTCTATTCTCCAAAATTCGCAGATAGAATCAAGGTTGGAAATTTTGATGATGATTTACCAAAAATAAAAAATACAGACTGGATTATTGAAGTTGTGGTTGAAAGACTTGACATCAAAAAATCAGTTTACGAGAAAATCGAACAATTCAGAAAACCGGGAACTTTAGTTTCTTCAAACACTTCCGGAATTCCAATTAATATGTTGGTTGAAGGAAGAAGCGACGATTTCAAACATTATTTTGCAGGAACACACTTCTTTAATCCTGTAAGATACCTTCCTCTTTTAGAGATTATTCCTACAACTGATACAGCTCCGGAAATCATTGATTTCTATATGAATTACGGAGCAAAATTCTTAGGTAAAACAACCGTTTTAGCGAAAGATACTCCTGCATTTATTGCCAATAGAATTGGGGTTTTCTCAATGATGGATTTGCTTCACAACGTTCAGAAATTAGAATTAACCGTTTCTGAAGTTGATAAATTAACAGGTCCAGTAATCGGTCGTCCAAAATCTGCAACGTTCAGAACTGCTGATGTTGTTGGTTTGGATACGTTGGTGATGGTTGCAAACGGCGTTCGTAACAGCGGTGCTGAAGCGAATAATTTCAATGATGTTTTTGCTCTTCCAAGTTATATCCAGAAAATGGTTGATAATAAATGGCTAGGTTCAAAAACTGAGCAAGGTTTCTATAAAAAGGTGAAAAATGCAGAAGGAAAATCTGAAATTCACGGATTAAACCTTGATACATTAGAATATGAACTTCAAGGAAAATCTTCTTTCCCTACTTTAGAATTAACTAAAAATATTGATAAGCCGATTGACAGATTTAAAGTCCTAATTGGTGGAAAAGACAAAGCCGGAGAACTTTACAGAAAATCGTTAGGTGCATTATTCGCTTATGTTTCGCATAAAGTTCCTGAAATTTCTGATGAAGTTTACAAAATCGATGATGCCATGAGAGCAGGTTTCGGTTGGGAAAGCGGACCATTTGAAATCTGGGATGCCGTTGGTGTTCAAAAAGGTATTGAATTGGCTAAAGATGCAGGTTACGAAGTTTCAGACTGGGTGAAAAATGTAGAGACTTTCTATAAAGTTAATGATGAAGGACAAAGTATTTATGTTGATAAAAACTCAGGTGAATACAACAAAATTCCGGGTCAGGATGCTTTCATTATTTTAGATAATATCAGAAAAAACAAAACGCTTTGGAGTAATTCGGGAGCTTCGATTGAAGATTTAGGCGACGGAATTATCAACTTCGAGATTCGTTCTAAAATGAACTCTCTTGGAGGCGAAGTTCTGGATGGATTAAACAGAGCCATTGATTTAGCTGAAAAAGAATATGACGGATTAGTTATCGGAAATCAAGGTACAAATTTCTCTGTTGGAGCGAATTTAGCAATGATTTTAATGATGGCTATCGAGCAGGATTGGGATGATTTAAACATGGCAATTGCTTATTTCCAGAAATCGATGATGAGAGTTCGTTACTCCTCTATTCCGGTTGTCGTTGCTCCTCACGGAATGACGCTTGGTGGTGGTTGTGAAATGACGATGCACGCCGACAGAGTGGTTGCAGCAGCAGAAACTTACATCGGACTGGTTGAAACCGGAGTTGGTGTAATTCCTGGTGGTGGTGGAACGAAAGAACTGACATTGAGAACTTCAAGAGAATTCCACAGCGATGATGTTAAAAATAACAGACTTCGTGAAGCTTTCATGAATATCGCGATGGGTAAAGTAGCAACTTCTGCTTATGAAGCCTACGATATGGGAATTCTTGAAAAAGGAAAAGATATTGTTTCCGTAAGCAAAAACAGACAGATTGCAGAAGCTAAAAAGATTGCAAAATTATTGGCTGAACAAGGTTATACTCAACCAATCGAGCAGAAAGTAAAAGTTCTTGGTAAAGATGCATTGGGAATGTTCTATGTTGGAACTGACCAAATGTTGACAGGAAACTTCATCTCTGCACACGACAAGAAAATTGCAGATAAATTAGCGAATGTAATGGTCGGTGGGAATCTTTCTGAACCAACAATCGTTACTGAACAATATTTACTGAATCTTGAAAGAGAAACATTCTTACAACTTTGTGGTGAAAGAAAAACATTGGAGAGAATTCAATATATGTTACAAAACGGAAAACCATTAAGAAATTAACTGTCAAGTTTTGAGCCACGAAGTGGCGAAACAACAATAGCATCGGGTGAAACCCGGTGTAAAAATAAAAACCAAAATTAAAATGTCAAAACAAGCATACATAGTAAAAGGATTTAGAACAGCGGTAGGAAAAGCGCCAAAAGGCTCCCTTCGTTTTACTCGTCCTGACGTAATGGCGGCTACAGTTATTGAAAAATTAATGGCTGAACTTCCGCAATTAGACAAAAACAGAATCGATGACCTTATCGTAGGAAATGCAATGCCAGAAGCTGAACAAGGCTTAAACGTTGCTCGTTTGATCTCTTTAATGGGATTAAATACAGACAAAGTTCCCGGAGTTACCGTAAACAGATATTGTGCATCAGGAAGTGAGGCGATTGCAATTGCTTCTGCAAAAATTCAGGCAGGAATGGCTGATTGTATTATTGCAGGTGGTACAGAATCAATGTCTTACATACCAATGGGTGGTTATAAGCCTGTTCCTGAAACGGAAATTGCAAAAACAAATCCTGATTATTATTGGGGAATGGGTTACACTGCCGAAGAGGTTGCAAAACAATATAATATCACAAGAGAAGAACAGGATCAGTTCGCTTTTGAATCTCATATGAAGGCTTTAAAAGCCAATCAGGAAGGTAAATTTGCCAGCCAGATTGTTTCGATTCCTGTTGAATATAATTTCTTAGACGAAAACCAGAAAATGCAGACTAAAAAGTTTGACTTTTCAGTAGATGAAGGGCCAAGAGCAGATACTTCATTGGCAGGTTTGACTAAATTAAAACCAGTATTTAAAAACGGAGGAAGCGTAACTGCCGGCAACTCTTCTCAAATGAGTGATGGAGCAGCTTTCGTAATGGTGATGAGCGAAGAAATGGTAAAAGAATTAGGATTGGAGCCAGAAGCAAGATTAGTTGCTTACGCAGCTGCAGGTCTTGAGCCTAGAATCATGGGAATGGGACCAATTTATGCAATTCCAAAAGCTTTGAAACAAGCAGGTTTAGAATTAAAAGATATTGAATTAATCGAATTAAACGAAGCATTCGCATCACAATCTGTTGCCATCAAAAAAGAATTAGACTTAAATCCTGATATCTTAAATGTAAACGGAGGCGCCATCGCTCTTGGTCACCCACTTGGATGTACAGGAACAAAATTAACCGTTCAACTTCTTGACGAAATGAGAAAACGTGGAAACAAATACGGAATGGTTTCTATGTGCGTTGGAACGGGTCAAGGTGCAGCTTCAATTTTTGAACTCTTATAATAAAATAAAAACTAAACCTTCAAGGTTTTTAAAACCTTGAAGGTTTCCTTAATAAGAAAAAATCAAGTATTAAATGGGAAATATATTAAAAGGAGGAGAATTCTTAATTAAAGAAATTCCTGCAAACGAAATTTTCAGCCTTGAAGAACTAAGCGAAGAGCAAAAAATGCTTCGCGATTCTGCTAAAGAATTTATAGATAGAGAAGTTATTCCACACCACGATCGTTTTGAGAAAAAAGATTATGCATTGACTGAAGAAACAATGCGTAAATTAGGTGAAATGGGACTGTTAGGAATCACAGTTCCTGAAGAATACGGCGGTCTTGGAATGGGATTCGTAAGCACGATGTTGGCTTGCGATTACGTTTCTGGAGGAAATGGCTCATTAGCAACAGCTTATGGAGCGCATACAGGAATCGGAACACTTCCAACTCTTCTTTACGGAAGTGAAGAATTGAAAAAGAAATATCTTCCGGATTTAGCGACAGGAACAAAGTTCGGAGCTTATTGTTTGACAGAGCCGGATGCTGGTTCTGATGCCAACTCAGGAAAAACAAGAGCAAAATTGTCAGAAGATGGGAAACATTATATCATCAACGGACAAAAAATGTGGATTTCTAATGCAGGTTTTGCAGATACTTTCACTTTGTTTGCTAAAATTGATGATGATAAAAATATTACAGGTTTTGTAATTAATCGTTCTGAATTGGAGAATCCTGAAAGTTTGACTTTCGGTGAAGAAGAACATAAACTAGGTATTCGTTCGTCTTCTACGCGTCAGGTTTTCTTCAATGATATGAAGATTCCTGTAGAGAATATGTTGGGTGAAAGAAATAATGGTTTCAAAATCGCTTTGAATGCATTAAATGTTGGTAGAATTAAATTAGCTGCAGCAAACCTTGACGGACAAAGAAGAATCTTAAACCACTCTATCCAATATTCAAACGAAAGAAAACAGTTTGGAGTTGCAATCTCAACTTTCGGAGCAATCAGAAAGAAAATTGCTGAAATGTCAACTGGCGTTTTCGTAAGTGAAGCTGGTTCTTACCGTTTAGCAAAAAATGTTGAAGATAAGATTGAAGAATTAGTTGCTGGAGGAATGGATCATCAACAAGCTGAATTAAAAGGTGTTGAAGAGTTCGCAGTAGAAGCTTCAATTCTTAAAGTTTTTGTATCAGATCTTACTCAAAATACTGCCGATGAAGGAATCCAGATCTATGGAGGAATGGGATTCTCAGAAGACACTCCAATGGAAGCTGCATGGAGAGATGCAAGAATTGGAAGAATCTACGAAGGAACCAATGAAATCAACAGACTTCTTGCGGTTGGAATGCTAATCAAAAGAGCAATGAAAGGTGAACTAGATTTACTTTCTCCTGCAATGGCAATCAGCAAAGAATTGATGGGAATTCCGTCATTCGAAGTTCCTGATTATTCTGCATTTATGAGTGAAGAAAAAGCAATTATCTCTAATCTTAAGAAAGTTTTCTTAATGGTTTCAGGAGCTGCTCTTCAAAAATTCATGATGGATGTTGAAAAACAGCAACATTTATTATTAAATGCTTCTGAAATTCTTAACCAGATCTACATGGCTGAATCTGCAGTATTAAGAGCTGAAAAACACTTCTCTGCTGATTCTGTGGAAGCTGCAATGGCTCAGTTAAACCTTTACAAAGCAATCGACAAAATCATTGCTGGTGCAAAAGAAGGAATTGTTTCTTTTGCGGAAGGTGACGAACAGAGAATGATGCTTTCTGGATTAAGAAGATTCACAAAATATACAAATAGTCCAAATGTAGTGGCATTAACTGAAAAAGTAGCTGCCCATTATATTGAAAAAGGACATTACTAAAAAGTAATTTTAAAGAAAAGAATTTCCATTTTACTGAAACAGATTTTCTAAAACAAAAAATCCCGAAATTTACTTTCGGGATTTTTTTTAATTATAATTGCTTTTGTCCAATTTCATTAATTTCGTTGAAGTTTTCTTTAGGATTTACTCCATATTGATTTCTTCCTGGAGTTCCTTCAGTAGCACAAAGTATCAATAACCAAATTCCTCCAATAATTGGGATGAAAGCTATGAAAAACCACCATCCACTTTTATCAATATCGTGCATTCTTCTAATGAATACCGCTAAACCAGGGATAAAAGTCGCCAATCCATAAAGCAAATAAATATATCCGTAAGGGATTTCCGGTGTAAATTTCAATCCCAAAACATTATCCAATACCGCTGCTATAATTGCAAAAATCGTATTGAATAAGAGATACATCCAATACTCTGTTCTTCTAGCTCTTCCATCAAAATCAGCGTACTGTTTTAATACTTTTAAATACCATTTCATAGTTTTTAGTTTTATTGTTAAACTCAAAAATAAAGATTATTTTTAATAACATTGCTTTTTAATAAAAAAAATCTCTTTTATTGAAATAAAAAATTTTCACTGGCTAAAATTTATTTAAAGAAAAATACCATTACAGAAAATTTTTAAGAAAAAGAATGGAAGATATTTTTTACTTTTGTGATCTACTTTTATTTGAAATGACAAAAGACGATCTGCTTCACAGAGCAATAAAAATAGCCGATAAGGCACATAAAGGCCAAACAGACAAATATCACGCTCCATACATTGCTCACGTTATGCGAGTGATGGAATATGGTAAAACAATGGATGAAAAGATCGTAGGCGTACTTCACGACGTTGTAGAAGATCATCCTGTAGAATTCAGTTTGGATTATTTACGAGATCAAGGTTTTCCGGAATATATTATTTTCGCGATCAGTTGTCTTACAAAATTCGATCCTGATGAAGAGTATGACGATTTTGTAAAAAGAACCGAAAGATCTCCTTTGGCTGTAGCTGTAAAACTTAATGACCTTCGTGATAATATGGATCTTCGCAGAGTAAACCGCGAACTTCTTCCTAAGGATATTAAAAGATTTAATAAATATTTAAAAGCTTATCATTATTTGGTTGATAAATATTAAAAATATAATTTTCCCTTACATTCTATTGAATCTAAGGAGGATTTGTTTTATTTTCAGTTAAAAAAAGAAATTTATTTTTAATCCGCTCCCGGATAATCAAACGTTTTCACAGGATGGTTTGTTCCGTCGATATTGATATTTAATGCAAGATAAATGAAATGAAAATTTTGGTTTCCAGATGCATTAAATTCTCTTTGCCAAAGATATCCTGCTGCAATTCCGAAATTATTGTCAATCTGATAACCACCTCCCGCATAGACTCTATTCCTTGCGAAAGTAGGTTTCATCGGGCTTACAAGGAAAATTTCGTTGTACACATTCGCGAAAACCGTTCCTTTTTTAACCTCTTTTGAGTTTAAAGGAACACTTACATTCAATCGGTAACGGTAACGCATTCTTTGGGAATTTTTATCCGTTTGAGGTTCATGAAACCAAGATTTCTCAACACGAAAACGGTTTTCAAATTTTACTACACCTTTTTTAATGTCAATCACATCCTGTAACCATACCCTGAATTCTTCCTTATTGATGGCGTGGTCTTTATAGGTCGCATATCTTCCTAATCCAACAAAAGGCTTGTGATTTTTAGTAAGATTATATCCTAGCCCACCTTTTATTTCGTAATAATCAGGATAAGTATAATCTTCAATACTTCTTATCTGACCTTCCGCATATAGGAAAAATTTTGGATGAAATTTATAAGTCAGGGTCAGCGCATTGAAGCTTGAAATATGTTCTTGAGCTTTAAAAAATGTTAGACTTAATAGTAAACTGAGACTTAAAAAGAGTTTCATCTAAAAAAATTTTTGCAAATGTAATTGAATTAATATTAGATTAACAATTTTGTAACATTAACTTTAATTCATTCTCAGTTAACATTTACTTAATATTGATATTGTATGAGAAACCAACGTGAAACCACCTGTTAGGCATATTTACACCGAATGTTTCAGTGTATTCTGTATTGGTAACATTATTAATTAAAACGTACACAGAAAAGTCTTTTTTAACAAAACTTAATTTTTCATCTAAAAGATTATAACTACCTAGATTTAGCCTGTCGTTGTATCTGTAAACGAGTTCGTTTGTAAAGTTTTTAAGGAATTTTGTTTCTAATTTAGCAATAAACTGATGTTTTAAGTTATCCAAAACATATCTTGAAACAAAATCATTGGAAGCATTAAATTTATTATCAAGATAAGTATATCCAACAGTATATTTTAACCAATCTAAAACTCGGTGATCAAGCTCTGCTTCTACTCCTTTTATAGTTGTATCTCCTACATTTTGAGCATACCAGATCGGATCATTTAAAGAAGCTTTAACCCAATCAATAGAGTTATTGGCTCCTCTTAAAAATCCACTTACTTTAGCTAAGATATTTTTATTTTGAAACTGATATCCAATTTCTGAGTAAACAGCACTTTCAGGAGTTAAATTAACATTTCCCTGCTCTGTTTTACTTACATAATAAAGATCTGTAAAGGTCGGAACTCTGTGAACTTTTGAAATATTTCCGTAGATTTTATTGTTTGGATCGAAGTTATAGCCTACATCCAGTCCCGGGTAGAAGAAATTTCCTTCATTAGAATAGTTTGCCCAGGAAACTCCCGGTGTAATATTTAATTTTTTGTCTAATAAAGAAAAATGATGTTCGAAAAAGACCTGAGAAACAAAACGGTTTCTGTTTCCTAAATTATTACTCGCCAAAAATTCTTTTCTCAATTCAACACCAATGCCAGTCGTTCCCAACCCCCATTGATAGCTGGAATTTACTTCACCACCCACATTATTTCCGATGTGCATGTTTCTGTAAATTTCAGGTTTTTCACGGTTAAAAAGGTACATATCCTGTCCTCTTCTCCAATATACATTTGAGTTTAATCTGAACCTTCCAAACGTTTGCTGATGAGCCAAACTTACGACAGAAGCCTGAACTTCTTCATACTGCTCAGTTGCCAGCGGAGACGAATAAAAACCATTCGCGCCAAATTTTTTCTCTGAAAAACCAGCCTGTAACTTAATATCTCCGTCTTTTATAGCCAATCTACTCTGATAGAAAACATTTCTGATCTCATAATCCGTATTATGCATATATCCCTCTGATGAAGCAGAATTAGCCTGAATGGAGTTTGAGAATTTTTCAGTTCCGATACTTGCATTTAATCCTAAGCCATAGGTTTCGTAATCTCCACCTTCAGCGCTAATTTTAACTCTTTTTCCGAGATTTATTTTAGTAATGATATTGATCGCTCCGGCATAGGCATTTTGACCAAATCTCCTTGCTGCAGGGCCTTTTATCACTTCAATTCTTTCAACATCATCCAAATCTACAGGAATATTCATAGAATTATGACCTGTTTGGGAATCATTCATTCTGATTCCGTTTAAAAGCAAAAGAACTTGTTCAAAAGAGCTTCCACGGAAACCGATATCACTCTGTACACCATTCGCTCCTCTTCTTCTGATATCCATTCCGGGAATTTGCTGAAGAATTTCATCAATGCTTTTTGCAGGAGAATTTATAATATCCGCTTTTGTAATAATGGTAATATTTTGGTTGGCACTTTTATATGGTGTTGAAATAAATTTACCTTGTACAGCGATGGTATCAATATCGGTTGTTTTTTCCTGTGCCTGAGCGAAAAGCATCGTTCCAAGAAAAAAAACACTTCCTACTTTTTTAATCATGTCTTATCAGAATTATCTTCAGTTAGTTTTTTGCAGATTAGCAAGCCCAAAAATAACAGAGATAATCAAGACAGGCAAATGATAGTTGTCATAAAAAAAAGATGCAGAAAACTGCATCTTTAGACTTTTTGGGAAGTAAATTCTATCTTTTTCTCATTAAATGTGTAACTAGATCTCTGAATAATTTTCTCATTTCTATATTACATATTTATGAATACAATTTTAAATAATTTTAATATACAAAACAATACCAAAATGAAAAAACATGATGAAAATAGCAAAATTTAACATTAGCGCTCAATGATATGCTATGAATATTATTTTTTGGTTGATGATTGTTTAATTTTTCCTTCTGAATTTGTAACGTATTTCAGCCCTAAAAATCAGCATCCTATTTAAATAGATTCTTTGAATGATAATGAAACATTTCTCGGTAAAATTTTCCGTTTAAAATTCGTAATTTTGTTAGTCTTAAATTTACTATGGCTTCAACAACAGAAATAGATATAAAAAAACAGGTTTTTGTTAAAAACGCACACCTTAACAACCTGAAACATATAGATGTATTAATCCCGAAAAACAAGCTTATTGTTATTACGGGAGTTTCCGGAAGCGGAAAATCATCTTTGGCTTTCGATACGATCTATGCTGAAGGGCAAAGAAGATATGTCGAGAGTTTAAGCTCTTATGCACGTCAGTTTTTGGGTAAATTAGAAAAACCAAAAGTTGACGATATTAAGGGTTTAGCTCCATCCATCGCCATTCAGCAGAAAGTAATTTCTTCCAATCCGCGTTCTACAGTAGGAACTTCTACTGAGATCTACGATTATATGAAACTTTTATTCGCAAGGATCGGGAAAACATTTTCTCCGGTTTCGGGTGAAGAAGTGAAAAAAGATTCGGTGACGGATGTGATAGATTTTATTAAATCATCAAAAAAAGATACTTCTTTCTTATTGCTTACCCCATTGGAATATGACGTTGCCAATTTCAATGAAACTTTAAATGTCTTAAAAGTTGCAGGTTTTACAAGACTGGAGATCAACGGAAACGTTGCCGGAATTGAAGATCTGGAAAGTTTTGGTTTCGTTCCCGAAAAAGGAATGGCCATCAATTTGGTGATCGATCGTTTTTCTTACGAAGAGGACGAAAGTTTTCTTCAAAGATTGGCAGATTCTATCCAGATGGCTTTTTATGAAGGCAGAGGTCATTGCGCCCTTAAAAATATTGAAACAGAAAGTGTAAAAGAATTCTCCAACAAATTCGAATTGGATGGAATGGAATTTCTTGAACCCAACGTTCATTTTTTCAGTTTTAATAATCCTTATGGAGCTTGTCCGACTTGTGAAGGTTACGGAAAAGTGATTGGAATTGATGAAGATTTAGTGATTCCAAATAAAGCATTATCCATTTTTGAAGATACAGTGGCTTCCTGGAAAGGAGAAACCATGAGCGAATGGAAGAAAGATTTCATTAAAAAAGCAAAGGATTTCCCTATTCATAAGCCTTATCATCAATTATCAAAAGAACAGAAAAATTATCTTTGGAAAGGTGACGGAAGCAGCAGTTTTCCATCGCTTAATAATTTCTTCAAAATGCTTGAGGAAAATTTATATAAAATTCAATACCGTGTCATGCTTTCCCGTTACAGAGGAAAAACGCTTTGTCCGACTTGTGAAGGTTTGAGACTGCGTGAAGAAACGAGCTGGGTAAAAATTGACGGTCACAATATTCAATCGGTTATTGAACTTCCTTTAGATGAATTATTTCCTTTGATTGAAAGCTTCAAACTGTCTGATCACGATAAAGAAGTTGCGAAAAGATTATTATACGAAATCACAACCCGTATTGAGTTTTTATTGAAGGTTGGTTTGGGATATTTAACGATAAACAGAACTTCAAATACACTTTCCGGTGGTGAAAGTCAGAGAATTAACTTAGCAACGAGTTTAGGAAGTTCTTTGGTGGGTTCAATTTATATTTTGGATGAACCATCAATTGGATTACACTCAAGAGATACTGAAAATTTAATTGGTGTTTTAAAAAATCTTCGGGATCTTGGAAATACCGTAATCGTTGTTGAGCATGATGAAGATGTGATGAGAGCAGCCGATTATATCATCGATATTGGTCCGGAAGCGGGTTATCTTGGTGGTGAACTGGTATTTGCAGGAGATTACAAGCAGTTGAAAAATGCTGATACGCTTACTTCTAAATATTTGACAGGAAGATTGGAAATCGAAGTTCCTGCAAAACGTAGAAAAGCAAAAGAATGGATTCATATAAAAGGTGCGAGACAAAATAACCTTAAAAATATAGATGTTGACGTTCCGTTGGAAAGTTTGGTTGTAATTTCAGGAGTTTCAGGAAGTGGAAAATCTACTTTAATGAAAGAAATTCTTACGAATGACATACAGATTCAGCTTGGAATGGGCGGAAAAAAAGGAGATTACGACTCTGTAGAATTCCCGAAAAAATTAATCAAAAATATTGAATTAATTGATCAAAATCCTATCGGAAAATCATCCCGTTCAAATCCTGTAACGTATTTGAAGGCTTATGACGACATCAGAGATCTTTTTGCTAAACAGAAAGTATCAAAAATGATGGGTTACAAGCCTAAACACTTCTCTTTCAACGTTGACGGCGGAAGATGTGATGAATGTAAAGGTGAAGGGGTGATCAATGTTTCGATGCAGTTCATGGCAGATATCGAGCTTGAATGTGAAGTTTGTAAAGGAACCCGTTTTAAAAACGAAATTCTGGAAGTGAGATTCGATGAGAAAAACATTTCAGATATTCTTCACATGACGGTTGATGAATCACTAGAATTTTTCAAAGAAAATAAAGAAGAAAAGATCGTCACCAAATTAAGACCTTTACAAGAAGTTGGTTTGGGATATTTACAGTTGGGACAAAGCTCTTCTACTCTTTCCGGAGGTGAGGCGCAGCGTGTAAAATTGGCTTCTTTCCTTGTGAAAGGCGTTACCACAGACAAGACTTTATTTATTTTTGATGAACCATCAACAGGTTTGCATTTCCACGATATTCAAAAATTATTGAAATCTTTACAGGCTTTGATCGATCTTGGACATTCTGTGATTGTTATTGAACATCAACCCGACATTATAAAATCTGCCGACCATATTATCGATATCGGTCCGGAAGCCGGGAAATACGGTGGTGAAGTGGTTTTCACAGGAACACCGGAAGAATTAGCAAAAAATAAAAAGTCTCACACAGCGAAGTATATTAAAGAAAAGCTGGAGCAGTAAAATATAAATAGAGCGTCAAATTGACGCTCTATTTTTTTTGTTTTAAACACTAATAGCGCAAATATTTTTCACGAATGTTCACAAATTAATTTATTGTGTTTTAATAAAAAAAATATTTTCTAAGAGCTTTAAAATTGTGTTATTTGTGAAAGAATTAGTGAAATTCGTGTTTAGAAAAATTAAATATTATACAAAAACGGACTTCGTTTAATAAAAGTTGTATCCTCAATCTGAGAAACCAAAAACTCAGATAAATCTGTAGCACTGATTTTTTCTCCTTTACAATCTTCTAAACTTGTGTCTACAGGAAAACTATCCGAAGTCGGAATGATCAATGGAAGTCTTACTAACGTCCAGTCAAGTTTACAGTTTACAAGAATTTCGTATTCATCCTGTTTGTCTTTTGTTGTTTTTGGGTAGTTTTCATACATCCAGTTTGTTGCCATTTTTACCTTATCATTTTTATGATCAAAAGGCGTGTCAACATTCAGACCTGTGATGGCGATATATCTTGTGATTCCGTGTGAATTCATCGACTGTATCACATTTTTTGTAGCATCTGTGAATATTGACTTCTCTCCTATTGGCTGTCCAATTTTGCTGATCACAGCACTGCAATCTTTGATGAGCTGATCAACTGCTTCAAAATCTCTTGCATCGCCTTTTATGATTTCAATCAAAGGATTTTTTAAGGTGAAATTTTCAGGGTTTCGAAGTAATAATTTGATGGGATATCCCTTTTCTAAAAGATTTTGAACAAGATATTTTCCGGATTTTCCTGTTCCACCAATAACGGCAATTTTATTTGTTTTCATAATGATCTCTTTATTTGTGGTAATTAGCAAGCCATAAAACAGCGATGTGCTTTTACCTTTTAATTTTAATGTAATAGATTATTTGGGCTCAGAAAATTTGAACCTTAAAGTTTCAAGCCAAAAGAAATTGTGCTTGAATAAATTGTAATATTTATAAAGAGATATTAATGGAATAAAATTAGGACTTTTTTCGTGATATAGAAAGCTTTATCTTTGATTTTAAAATTTAATATAATCTTTAGGACTTCCAAAAAACATTTTTACCATAACCATGAAACTTAAAACACTCTCTTTTCTTTTATTAACTGTATTCATATTCAGTTGTTCTTCAAAAAAGAATATCGAACCAAATCTTAATTATGAAGTAAAGCTAGATACGCTTACAATGCTTGATCAATCAAGGAACAGAAAAATTCCTGTAGCCTATTTTAGTCCGAAAACGGATAAAAAAATCGCCAATCAGCAGGTTATTATTTTCAGTCACGGATACGGTGCGAATCACGGTGGAGATTATTTATTGTATTCTTATCTCACGGAAAAATTAGCTTCCAAGGGATATTTTGTAGTGAGTATTCAGCATGAATTACCAACGGATGAATTAATTCCTTCCGGTGGAATTCCACAAGTTGTAAGAATGCCTTTCTGGAAACGCGGTACAGAAAATATTTTATTTGTTTTGAATGAATTAAAAAAGTCTAAGCCCGAACTCGATTATAAACATGTAACTATGATCGGACATTCAAATGGAGCTGACATGACTGCTTTATTTGCCAATAAACATCCGGATATGGTCTATAAAATTATTACGATGGATAACAGAAGAATGTATCTTCCAAGAACATCAATTCCAAAAGTTTATACGTTACGTTCTAATGATTATCCTGCTGACGAAGGCGTTTTACCTACAAAAGGAGAGCAGGAAAAATATCATATTACGGTACAATTTACCAATATCAATCACGGAAAAATGGATAATAAAGGAAGTGAAGAAGAAAGAAAAGCGCTGACCGATTTTGTGCTAAAATATCTTAATGAAAACTAGCTAACAAGTTATCCACAAAAAATTGTTGATAACTTGTGAATTTTAACATTAAATTTACACTTCGTATTAAAATAATAGCTAAATTTACTATGTAATAAAACTGAAATGAATTCTTTTTTTGCCTTTTTCAGCTTTGGAATTGCAATTAAATTTGAAATAAAAATTTAAGCACAGCATTGTCGGCTGTGCTTTTTTATTGTTGTCTAATTAAAAAAATGAGATGTATTTATCTACTGAATCCGCTTCTAAAGAGCGGATTCTTTTATGTTGAATATATTTAATCTAAAGAATTCCCCGAGGCTTGCCTCGGCATTGATGGTGTAATCTTCTGTCTGTCCAGCTCTTAAGTTAGTAGATCCAGATTGAAATGACGAGGTATTGTTTGATGCTACCAAAAGTAACATTGGTGATCATATTGCTGTCTGCACCATATTAAAAAGTTGGCGAGCAATACTGTGCTTCAACAAGAGTGCAAAACGCAACAGCAGAAAGGATAAAAGTCTTCTTCATTAATACTTATTTTTATTGAGATAAGTTTTTATCTATTTAGACTGAATAAAAATAAGAAAGGTGATGATATTTATCCGTTTATTGTGATTTACTTAAAAAAACAAATTATTTACATGCTTATTTGATCAGAACTTCCAGCATATCAACATCTTTTCATTATCATAAGGATAACCTATTATTTTCTTCTGTTTATCGAAAATCTGAACAATTCTTATATTTTCTTCAAATTCGAAATGATTTTTGATCATTTTATCCTGTAAAGAATATACCCATACTCTATTATCTTCGTAGAAATAAATCAATTTTTCATCTTCAGAGACTAAAAAATCACTAAAATGAAAATCTAAGTTTATTGTAAATGGAGTTTTATGATCCAACGACTGATAGATGATAAGTTTTGGAATAGGTTCTATTCTTTCATGTTTTGTTTCTGTGGCAGGCTCTAAAATTCCGCATTGAAGATATAGTCTTCCCGATTTACGATGAATGACATTTTTGTAGATCTCTGTTTTTAAAACCTGATCCGTTTCGTTTTTCAATAAATCATATCTCATCACAGAACCATAATGTCCACAAAAAATAAGAAAACTATTGTCATTTACTTTACTGATTCCTCTGCAGGATTTCATTTTCTTTTTTATTGAGGTTTCTGTATCGGTGTTATAAATATTCAAAAAATTTGAACTGAAATTCATTAACAGTAAAGCATTTTTATCATCCGAACTTATATAGTCACTGTATTTGGGAACTCCTTTAGTCAGCTTCTTTTCAATAGTAAAGCTAGCTCTGTCAATTTGAAATATTTTATTGTCAGAAACAGCAAAGAGAACTTTTTTATTTTCGTTCCAATATAAACAGCGTACAGAATTTTTAATGGAAATACTATTCACTTCATCGCCTGCTTCAAGGACAAGCTTTCTCAGTTTCATGGAAGGAAATGATGATCCCCATCCATCGCTGATATAAAAATGAGTATCATCAACAGGATCAACCTGTGGTTTTATGCCACCGAAAATTGCATTTTTAAGCGTTATTCTCCAATGTTCTTTGATATTCATATTTAAGGCAGATAAGATTTAAGAGTTTCTTCGGCTTCTCTTTCGTAGATCTCAAATTGTTTTACGGCAGCTTCTTTTTTCTCTGTAGCATTAGAAGCATTTGGTTTTACTGTTCGTGATCCTTTGCCCAGAAAATAGATATCTCCATTATTATTCTTTTGGTAGTAAGCAGACCATGAAGTGTCATCCTCTGTATAGCCTTTGATTACATTCGGTAATGCCTTATTTAAAAATGCATATTCTTTGGCGCTGAATGTTGCCATCCCCATAATTAAACGCTTCAGTTTCTTTAATGTCAGAACGGGTAAAAAAGCAGGAAATTCTGTTTTATTAATTACAAATCCAAGGCTCAGAACTTCCAGATTGGGTAAACCTTCCAAAAAAGAAAAATTGTCAATTGGCTGGTTCCAGTCGAGTGTGCCATCGATATGCAGATATTTTAAACTGTCAATTCCCTTCAATCCGTCGAAATTTGAAACCCTGCGCAGATTTTCAAAATGGACAGATCGCAGTTTTGTTAATTTCTGAAGTGGTGAAAGATTAGAGAACCCCGAAACATATTCAAATACAACCTCTTCCAGGTTTTTTAAATTTTCGATAAATTCTATGTCCTTCGCCCTGAAAAAAGAAAGCCTTAACCTTTTAAGCAGTGTGAGATCTTTTATAGCTTCTACCTGTTCTTTGCTTGGATCGTGGAGTGTAAGCTCTTCAAGGTTTGGAAAATCAAAAATCTGTCGCCAGTTTTCATGATTTTTACTGATGGTCAATATTCTGACACTTCCTTTATCTTTAATTTCTTTTTCTATAGAATAGGCATTTCTTTCATTATTCGGAACAATCGTCCAATATTCGTCTTCTCGGTCTAATAAATCTGCAAAATGGTGTCTCATATTTTTGTTTATTGAATTTCGGTACAGATCTCAACTAAATAATTATCAATATCTTTTATGTAAGCAGTTGTTTGTCCCCAAGGCTTTACGGTAATTTCTTCATATAGAGAAGCTCCATTAGCTATTGATTTTTCAACCAAAGATTCTACATCATCTGTTACAAAACCCAACTCTATTCCGAAAGGTTTGTCATCTGCTTTAGATTTTAAAAATCCCCTTTTAATATTTGAACCGGCAAGTTGTAATGAAGCAAAAGAAAGTGTTGTTTCGCCTGAAATTAATTCTCCATAATCATTTTCCGGAGTTATAAATTTAATTTCAAAATTAAAGGTGTTTTTGTAAAAGTTCATGGATTTTTGTACGTCTTCTACATAGAGGATGATGTATTTTAATTTGATCATGTTTTATTTTTAGTAAATTTATAATTGAACGGGATGTTGACTTCTCTATCTTGAGTATGATTTTACTTAAATAATTTATACTCTTGTTAATTGATCAAGTTTTTTCAATAACGTAGGAAATCTGTATGAGCCATGCATTTTTTCAACATTAATTTTTATTTCATCTACATTTACTCCTTTTGCTGTAAGAAATAAGGGAGTTTTGCTTTCTCCTCTGTAAATATTTCTTCTTTGAGAATCAGGTGTTATGAATTCATTTTTTGCAATCCCAATGATTGGATATTTTTGGTCTAAAGCATCATAGAGATAACCTCCCAGACCTATTTTTCCTTCATTATCCAAGGTTACATACCCATCAACAATGATTATATCTCCTTCTTTAAGATTGATTTTTTGCAATAAGCTTACAATACACGGTAGCTCTCTTTTGTAGAACGCTCCACTTTCATAATCGGAATTGATCTCTGTTTTTTCACTGAAAATTTCAGTCTCTTTTTCGGAAGCCCAGTCTTCAAAAGCAATACAGATCGTATTGGCGTAATCATCGTAATAATAAGTGTCGAAAGCGTAAATCATTTAGCTAGGTAGTGAGTTTTAATTGTGAATGGTGAATGGTCAATATTGCTTCGCAAGTGAATTTTTACAGTATAAATTTCAAATTTATTTATTAAAAAACTCTCCAAAATGCCATAAAATTCCTGACAGATCGTGTACGAAACATTCTTTCCCCCAATCCATTGTTCTGATGGGTATTAATTTTACTCCATCGTATTTTTCTGGAAGATTTAAAGATAAAAGTTCAGTCCAAAATTCATCAACGTTCTCAACTTCAATAAAAAGCATTGTGTTTTCGATCCATTCTTTTATGTAGGCATTTTGCAGATAGAATCCGATTTCCTGTTTTTTAAACAAAGAAAGA
Organism: Chryseobacterium glaciei; assembly: GCF_001648155.1. Taxonomy (NCBI): domain Bacteria; kingdom Pseudomonadati; phylum Bacteroidota; class Flavobacteriia; order Flavobacteriales; family Weeksellaceae; genus Chryseobacterium; species Chryseobacterium glaciei. The sequence goes on from NZ_CP015199.1 coordinate 4,397,013, forward strand.
TTATGCTCTAAAATGATTTCTTCAAAGCCTAAATCTTTATAAAAGTCTCTGCTTATCTGAAAGTTTTTAGAACCAATAAATGGTCTGATGGATTTTACATTCTGTTTCATGATCTTCTGTTTTTCCAATTGTTGTAGGTCATTTCAAACTTAATTTCTCCTTTTCCGTGCGTTCCGATCTCGTTCCATCCTGATTTTCTGTAAAAAGTTTCTGCTCTTGTATTGGGCGAAGTTCCAAGCCAAATGTTATCTTTTGTCTGCTCAAAATACCAGTCCAGCATAATATCATGAAGTTTTCTACCAATTCCTTGATTTTCAAAATCAGGATGCAGAAACAAAGCCCAGATGTTATTTTCTTTCAGATCAACAATGGAAAATCCAACAATCTGATTTTCAACTTCACCAACCCAACCTTTTCCTCTTTCAAATAAAAATTCTTCACAGTCTTTATTTGTCACAAGATTAGGATCAGACAACATGTTTTCCTTCACAGAATTTCTTACAATTTGGATCTGTGGGATGTCTTCAATTCTGGCTTCACGAATAATCATACTCTTTAATTAAAGCTTTAATAAAAGCCTATAAAGTTTTATCTAATATAGGCTTATCTATTATTTTTAATGTAATTTATTGTTTTTTATCAACTACAATTCTCTCTGTTCGATTAGCAATTTCCCAAGCTGTTGCAAATACCAATTGAGTCCTTTTCTCCAATAAAGAATAGTCAATTTTATCTGGCTTATCCGTAGGTTTATGATAATCTTCGTGAATTCCGTCAAAGAAAAATGCTACAGGAATATTATTTTTAGCAAAATTATAATGGTCTGATCTGTAATACAGTCTTTCAGAATCGTTTGGATCATCATATCTGTAGTTCAGTTCCAGATTATTTGTGCGCTTATTTGCGGCTTCATTAATTACTTTTAATTCAGAGCTTAACATTTCAGAACCAATTACATACACGTACTGTTTCCCTCTGTTCTCAGGATCATCTCGACCGATCATATCGATATTTAAATCAACCACCGTATTCGCTAAAGGAAAAACAGGATTATCAGTATAATATTCAGAACCAAACAGGCCATGCTCCTCTCCCGTTACATGAAGGAATAGGATTGATCGTTTCGGCCCATTTCCTGCCTTTTTAGCGCTCTGAAAAGCTTTGGCGATCTCCATTACGCCAACTGTTCCGCTTCCGTCGTCATCAGCTCCGTTATAAACTACTCCATTTTTTGTCCCGACGTGGTCATAATGTGCGGAAACAACAACAATTTCGTTAGGTTTTTCACTTCCTTCGATAAAAGCCAGAATATTTTCAGAATCAGGGAGATTTCCACCACCTCTCTTCTTCATAAAATCAGCCGGAACCTTCTGATAATAAGAGCCTAAAGCTTTTGGAGAAGAAATTCCTAAAGTTTTATAATAGTTGATCATATACTCCCCAGCTTTTTTCTGTCCGGGACTTCCGGTATCTCTGCCGCCCATTTCATCAGAAGCAATTACATATAAGTTCTTCTTTAGATCATCAGCCGTAATCGTCTTGTAAGCAACAAGAAAAGCTTTATCTCCTTTCGCAACAGTAGCAACCGGTGCAGTAGGTTTTGAAATATTATTTGAAACTTTTGAAGTTCCACAACTTACCAGTACAGCAACAGAAAATATTGGAATAAGAAGTTTTTTCATTCTAGAATAATTTGCTTAAAAATAACAAAATTTATTTAATCTTTGACGAATTACAATTTTTCTTATATTTGATTTAAATGCAAAATAGATGGAAAAAATTTACGGATTTACTCATTACTCATTTTTCACCGATATGGCCGAACTCGCTTCAAAACATAATAGTTTTGATTTGTCTTTAGGTCTGCCCGATTTTGATATTGACGACCGTTTAAAACAATATTTAAAAGAATCTGCAGACTATAACCATCATAATTATGAGCCACTTGCGGGAAACCCTCTGTTAATTGAAAATATTATTCAATTTAATTTAAACCGAAAAAATAGCATTCAGCTTAAAAATAATGAGGTTACTATCGTTCCGTGTGCAACTTTTGCTTTACATACCTCTCTTAAATCTGTTTTAAATCAAGGAGATGAAGTTATTGTCATTCAACCTTGTTATTATACTTACGGGCCTTCAATTGTATTAAATGGCGGAATTCCTGTCTATTATGATCTTGATAATGATTTCACCATAAACTGGGAAAAACTTCAAAATTGTATTTCTCAAAAAACAAAAGCAATTATTATTAATTCTCCACAAAATCCAACCGGAAAAATATGGTCAAAATCTGATTGGAATCAATTTTACGAATTAATAAAAGATCAGGAAATTTATTTAATTTCAGAAGAAATCTATGATATTTACTGTTATGATGGAATTGAGCATTACAGTTCCTTTCTTCATCCCGAATTAAAGAAAAGAACTTTCTGTATTTTTTCTTTAGGCAAAATGTTTCATTGCACCGGCTGGAAAGTCAGTTATTTGTTGACACCTGAAGAATTAACTGCAAAATTCAGATGCCATCAACAATATATTTCTTACAGTGCGAATGCTCCGGCTCAATATGCTCTGGCAAAATATTTAGAGGTTTTTGATCCTTCAGAAACACAAAAATTGATGCAGAATAAAAGAGATATTTTTAATGAATTGATTAAAGATACTCCGTTTGAGGTTGAACAAAAGGCAGAAGGAAGTGTTTTTCAGATAGTTAATTTCAGGAATGTTTCTAAAACAATGAGCGATGTTGAATTTTCAAAATGGCTGACTATTGAAAAAAAAGTGGCTTGTCTTCCGCTTTCTGCATTTTATAACTCAAGACAAAATTCTGATTATGTGAGATTTAGTTTTGCTAAAAAAGATGAAGTGATTATTCAGGCTTTCGAGCATTTGAGAAAGAGTTTATAGTTTTTTTTCTCCCACAGATCTCGCAGATTTTTACAGATGATTGCATATAAAAAAGCACCGCATGATGCAGTGCTTTGATTATATATTTAAAACTTATTTACAGAGAAAGGACTCTTACATCGATTCTTCTGTTTTTTGCTTTACATTCATCGGTATCATTGCCTTCACAAACTGGATATTGTGCGCCATAACCCTCAGCTTCTATTCTGTCCGATGAAATTCCGAGCTCCAATAATTTTAATTTTGCTGTTTGAGCTCTTAAATTTGATAATTTCTGATTGCTTTCAGGGTTTCCTGTATTATCGGTATAACCTCCTAATTTTACTTTCAGATCAGGATAGGCATTTAAAATTTCTGCTAAATTAGTCAACTGAGCGTCCGAACCAGGTTTTAAATCACTCGAACCACTTTGGAAATACAGATTTTCGATCGTATACCAATTGTTTGGATCTAAAACTGTTTGATTTTTCAGTTTTACAGCATTGTACATTTGATATAATTGGCTTCCTTCACCAATCTTGATTGCTTTTCCACCTTTCAGTTTTATCTCTTCGATAGTTCCGGTTTCATATACAAAATCTCCGTCTTCATTTAAATGACCTTTAACTTCTTTTGGAGCTAAGGTTACCGCCGTATTTCCTGTATTTATAGAAGAAACCGAATGAGCACCTTCCATTGCCAGTAAGCTTTCAATTTTAGCTTTTCTGTTCGTTTCAATTTTATCTTTATGTAAAACTGCTAAAGTCGGCGCGATCACTAATGACACAATTGACATTAATTTAATTAAAATATTCATGGATGGCCCAGAAGTATCTTTAAACGGATCTCCGACCGTATCACCCGTTACTGAAGCTTTATGCGGCTCTGAGCCTTTGTAATAGGTCTGTCCATTGATATTCGCTCCTTTTTCAAATGATTTTTTAGCATTATCCCACGCACCGCCGGCATTATTCTGGAACATTCCCATCAAAACACCACACACTGTTGCTCCGGCTAAAAATCCACCTAGAACTTCAGGACCGAAAATAAATCCCATTAAAAGAGGAGAAATAATGGCAATTGCTCCCGGCAACATCATTTTTCTGATCGATGCGTCTGTAGAAATAGCGACACATTTTTCATACTCGGGTTCTGCTTTTCCTTCTAAAATCCCTGGAATTTCACGGAACTGTCTTCTTACTTCCTCTACCATTGCCATTGCGGCTTGTCCAACCGCTGTAATTGCCAATGATGAAAAGATAAACGGAATCATTCCGCCAACAAACAATCCTGCTAGAACATCAGCTCTGTAAATATCAATACCATCGATTCCTGCAATTCCTACGAAAGCGGCAAATAGAGCTAAAGCCGTCAAAGCAGCAGAAGCAATGGCAAAACCTTTCCCTGTTGCTGCCGTGGTATTGCCTACCGCATCTAAAATATCTGTTTTTTCACGAACTTCTTTGGGTAATTCGCTCATTTCGGCAATTCCTCCCGCGTTATCTGCTATGGGTCCGAAAGCATCAATTGCCAGCTGCATTGCTGTTGTAGCCATCATTCCTGCGGCAGCAATGGCAACACCGTACAATCCGGCGCATAAGTAAGAACCGTAAATTCCTCCCGCCAAAACAATGATCGGAAGTAAAGTTGATTCCATCCCAACGGCTAATCCGCCAATGATGTTTGTTGCGTGCCCAGTGGAAGATTGTCTTACGATACTTAAAACAGGTCTTTTGCCCATTGCCGTATAATATTCTGTGATGATACTCATTAAAGTTCCCACAACCAACCCGACCATGATTGCCCCGAAAACACCCATTTTAGTGAATTCATGACCTCTTAAAATCATTTTGTCAGGAAGAATATAAGTTACCAGAAAATAGGAAGCGACTGCCGTAATAACGATACTTCCCCAGTTTCCTAGATTTAAAGCATTCTGAACACTTGAAGTTGATGAACCTTCATTATCATTAATTCTGACAAATAAAGTTCCTATCATTGAAAATATAATTCCTGTTCCGGCAATCAGCATCGGCAAAAGAATCGGTGCAAAGCCTCCGAATGAATCATCAGAGATCGTCTCTCTTCCCAAAACCATTGTCGCTAAAACTGTTGCCACATAAGATCCGAATAAATCGGCTCCCATCCCTGCTACATCCCCAACATTATCTCCTACGTTATCTGCTATCGTAGCCGGATTTCTAGGATCGTCTTCCGGAATTCCTGCTTCAACTTTTCCAACTAAATCGGCTCCAACATCGGCCGCTTTCGTGTAAATACCACCGCCAACTCTTGCAAAAAGGGCAATAGATTCTGCTCCAAGAGAAAATCCGGTAAGAATTTCTATCGTTCTTTCCATTTCATATGAATCAACGGGGGCATTCGGGGCAAAAATTTGTTTTATAATTAAATACAAAGATCCTAATCCTAATACGGCCAGTCCGGCAACTCCCATTCCCATTACAGAACCTCCTGCAAATGAAACTTTAAGCGCTTTTGAAAGAGATGTTCTTGCGGCTTCTGCGGTTCTTACATTGGCTTTCGTAGCGATCTTCATTCCGATGAAACCTGCCAATGCAGAAAATATGGCGCCAAAAATAAAAGCAATCCCGATGCTCCAATGCGAATTGGCACTGGTCATACCCATCACGGCTAATAAAATGGCTACAATAACTACGAAATAGCTTAAAACTTTGTACTCGGCCTTTAGAAAAGCCATAGCACCGTCAGCGATATGTCCGCTGATAATTTTCATCTTTTCATTTCCGGCATTTTGCTTACTTACCCAGTTACTTTGGAAAAAAGTATAGAGCAAAGCAATCACACCAAAAATTGGTACTAACACAAATAGATCCATAGTTTAATATTTTTTTGGTAATAGAAAATTAAATATAACAAATAATTCTCACGAAATTGACAAAAACAATTGTAACTATTTAAAAATAAATGTTTAAACGCTTAAGCTATGGCGATATTTTTTTTGTTTTTTTACCACAGATTTCACACAGATTTTTGTGGATATTATTGAAAGGGACTTATGATATTTACGCTTTTAATAATTAATAATACAAATCTTTTTTTAGAGTCAGGAAGGGATGATTTTTTAAACATGTTGAAAGGCACAGCCCGACTTGAGTGGAGCACATTTTGTAGTTTTTGGAAAGGGAAAAGCATTGGCAAAACTATAAAATTGCGGGAACGGAAGGCGGAAACAGCTGCCCAAAAATGTATTATTGATTGTATCGTTTCTGAACTAAATTTCAATAAAAAAAGGATAAACGAAAATTCATTTATCCTTTGATATTATTTAATTAAGAGAATTTTATCCTCCGAATTTATCTGCGTAATCTTTCTGAGATGCAATGATAACTTTCTTAGCGTGTTCAGCTCCATAAACCTCTTGAATTCTACATTTTGCAGGCTCATCCGGTAAGTTTTTGTACGTTAAGAAATAGTGCATTAATCGTTTCACTTCAGCTTCAGGTAATTCAGCAATATCTCTGAAATGTCCGAAAGCATGGTCACCGATCATTACTGCAACAATTTTATCATCTGCCTCACCTCCGTCGATCATTTTGAAACCTCCGATTGGAATAGCTTCCATGAACAACCCACCTCCGTGAATATTGTGAGAACTCAAAACACAGATATCCAATGGATCATGATCTCCCATCGATACGTCTGTAGCCCCTCTTTCAACTGCTAATTTCATTACTTCATTATCGCAATATGTCCTTGGAACAAATCCGTACAATGCCGGGATGATATTTGAGAATTTCTGAGGTCTGTCTACCTTTAAATATCCTGTTTCTTTATCTACTTCATATTTAATAGTATCTGAAGGAACGATTTCCACGAATACATTAACAACATTTGGCGCATCTTCTCCTGCAGAAACTCCATGCCATGGATGTGCTTTAAAATTTGGAATCATTATTTATTTTTATTTTTAGTTAAGCTATTATTAAAATTTCTCTTCTCAAGTCTTCTATTGTTGCCGAAATATAGTCTTCATTTTCCATATAATTCATGATGAAAATGGTTTTAAACTCATCAAGATTGGCATTTCCGCTTAATCCTTCATAGGTTTTGTGAAGCAGATCCAGCACTGCATTCTTGGAATCAACAATATTTTTCCACGAATTTTTTGTAATGTATAATTGTTGTGAAGAATTATACTCAAACTCCTCATTGATCGTTTTTTCCGTAAGAAAAATGAATTCGTGAGCCGCAAGATCTTTATCAAATCTCTGAATAAGGTTGGAAGGCTTCATTCTTTCCAGAAAAAGTGTCATTCTTTCATAAGACTGGGTCTTATTTTCGGAATTCGATTTTACGGTAAGAAGCTTTATTTCCTGATTTTTAAGATTGATATAATTGTGTACAAACTGCCTCAGCAAAACCAAAAAAGGGATTGCGATGATCAATGCAAATGCATATGGTAGGTATCCTGAAAAACTTGTCATAATTTGAGGAAGCAAAATTACTAATATTTTCTGAATTTATGACTGAAAAACATGTCATTATCAACAATAAAATAAGATTAATCGATTTATGAGATTCGCTTTAAAATCTTACTTTCCAAATAACCGTATTCCTGGAGTTCTGCACCAAAACTTTTAAAGAAAACTTCTATCCCACGAATATTGCTCCCCATGAAATTAAAACTTTTTTCGTGAATATAATTTTCCAGAATTTTATCTATTAAAAAAGAGGGGCCGTTCTCGTTTTTAAAAGATTCATCATTAATTAATGCCAATAAAGAAAGTTGTTTTCCTTCTGAAATTACAATAGCTAAATTGATCAGCTTTTCATCCAAATAGGCTCCGCAAAGCTTAAGGAAGCCGTTTTTATTTAGAAATACTAAATATCTTAAAAACTTTTCGTAATCGGATCTTTTGGGAATTCCTTTATAATTATTTTCAATGAAATTGATAGAATCGGCATTTAAATCAATTTCTTTATAAAAGAGGTGTTGCGCCCATTTTGCGGTAGACTTTCTTCCTTTAAAATACTTTTTCCGCCTTAAAATTACGTAGTCAGAAATTGGAATTATGTAGTTTTTTTTCTTTTTTAAAATTTCTTCAAAATCATTATTTTGATTAAAAGAATACAAAAATACTTTTGAGCTTTTCTTTAAAAAATTTAAAAATTTAGTATTAATTTTACGATCATCTTTTTTCGAAAAAACGCCTAATTGCTGGCAGAAAAGTGGCATCAGCACAAAATTAAAACCAAGTTTTTTTTTCAATGGAACAGGCATTACCGCTTCATAATCGCCATACACCAAAAGCTGCCAATTTCCGGAAAGTTCGTCCAAAATGTTTTTATTGGCGTACCAATTTCTCTGTTCAGAATTTTCTAAACATTCAGTATATTTTTTGAAATCAATTTCGTTGTATTTCAATCTTCTAATCATAATAATCCTTCGTCTGAGAAACTAAAATATGAATTCTGTGTAATAATCAAATGGTCTAAAAGCTGAATAGTTAAGGTATTTCCCGCTTCTTTTATTTTTTGAGTGATATTAATATCTTCTTTGCTGGGCTTCAAATTTCCTGATGGATGATTGTGAGCGACAATAACTCCGGTCGCAAAGTGATCCAGAGCAGTTTTAAATAAAATCCTAATATCTACAATCGACTGACTGATTCCACCCTGCGTTAATTGTGAAATATGAATAACTCTATTACTTTGATTCAGAAAAATTGCCCAAAATTCTTCTGTCCGTAAATCTGCCAAATGATTTTTAAAAATCTGATAAGCTCCGTTACTGTTGGAAATCATTGGTTTTTCAGGAATTTCCTGACTCGATCTTCTTCTCCCGATTTCCAAAGCTGTTGCAATAGAAATAGCTTTCACCTCGCCTACTCCTTTGAATTTCGTTAAATCTTTCACCGACAATAAACTCAACTGATGCCAGTTATTATTGACAGAAGCTAGAATCTTTCTTGCCAATTCTACGGCAGTTTCATCCCTACTTCCGCTTCCCATAATGATCGCAAGGAGTTCAGAATCAGAAAGTGAGCCCTTGCCTTTCAGCAAAAACTTTTCTCTGGGTCTGTCGTCTTCTGCAAGGAATTTTATGGACATATTTTTTAGGTGGCAGGAATTAGGGTTTAGGGATTAGTTTAATAGAATGCGTATAAAATAATGGGTTGTTTTGATTGATCGATGTATTTTGCCGTTTCGTTGAATGCATCTTTTGAAAGCATTAGACAGCCAAAACTTAAACAAGCTGGATTTATCGATTCTTTATCCGGAACACAATAATAGGAATGGAGAACGATTGCTCTTGGTCTTGCGTTGCTGTTTGTTTCATCAAGCCCGTCTAAACGGTACGCTTTTCCGAATTTCCCGTTATAGCTTTCGCGAATTTCGTATTTCCCTAAAGATGATTGGTGAGAACCATCAACATTACTGAATTGTAAATTATTTGAGCTAGAAACTACAGAGCCTTCACCATGAGCAACAATCGCTTTCTGTAACATTTTATCATTTTTCAGATCATAAACGAAATATCTATATTTTCCGGAATGAATTTTAAAATTGATGAAAACTGCCAAATCCTGATTATAATTTTTCCCCTTAATATAGTTTTTAATCTCCGAAATTTTTGATTTTGGAAGATAATCAACAACATTATTAGCCTGAGATTCAAATTTTGAACAGGAAATAATAAAAAGGAATAAAAAAATAAAGTTTTTCATCATTTGACAGGAATTTACTCGATGATCATTCCGTCTTTCATGACTAATTTTCTGTCGGTAATTTCCGCAAGATTCGGGTTATGGGTTACAATCACAAATGTTTGATTGTATTTATCTCTTAAATCAAAAAATAATCTGTGTAAATCATCTGCATTTTTTGAATCTAAGTTACCTGTTGGTTCATCTGCAAAGATGATTTTAGGAGAGTTAATTAACGCTCTGGCGACCGCAACCCTTTGCGCTTCTCCACCCGATAATTGGTTGGGTTTATGCTGTAATCTTTGTTCGATTTTTAGATCTTCAAACAAAGCATAGGCCTTTTCCAATGATTCTTTTTCGTTGGCTCCGGCGATTTTCGTAGGCAACAGTACGTTTTCCAATGCTGTAAATTCCGGCAACAACTGATGAAACTGAAATACAAAACCAATATTCTGGTTTCTGAATTTAGAAAGCTGTTTGTCATTCATATTAATAAATGACTCCCCTGCCATTGAGATCTCTGTATCATATTTATTAGAGTTCGAAGGCGAATCCAATGTTCCCAAGATCTGCAGTAAAGTAGATTTTCCTGCACCTGATTCTCCAACAATAGAAACAACCTCTCCAGTTTTGATATGAATATCAACCCCTTTTAATACTTCTAAATTCCCATAAGATTTATGGATATTTTTTGCTTTAATCATGAGTCAAAAATAGTGATTTGATTTGAAATATGAGAGAAATTTAAGGTGAATTGTAAATGGTCAATGCACTTCGTTTGTCAATTTTTTTTTAAACTTAAATTTTAAACGCAAGGTTTCCAAGGATTTTTGAAATTCATTTTGCATATTTTTTTAGTTCGCAAAGGCTTTAACACTCAGTAAAGGTGAATGTTTAGAAATTCATTATCATATAGTTTGTCATCCGGAGGGCTAGTATATTATTAGAAAATAATATGGAACGATTCGTGCTTAGACCCCTGGAATGACAAACAGAGTTGAAAATTTAATAAACAAAAAACGTCTCCCAAAAATGAGAGACATTTTTGTATTTCAAACTGCAATAGTGGTGCAAAAAAAACTTATATATCTGATAAGAAATCTATACTGTTTTATTCGTTTAATTATGTATCCTATTTTACGACAAGACAATGAATTATTTACTTCAATTTATTTTTAGAAATACGGATGCTATACATTGTAATTAAAACAGTTACGAGAAGAAATAAAGCTCCGATCCACGGCGTACTTTCTATTCCTAATGCTGAAGTTACAATCAAACCTCCTGAATATGAACCAATCGCGATCCCAATATTAAAAGCAGCGATGTTGATTCCTGAAGCAACATCTTCCGTTCCGGGCAATTCTTTTTCGGCAATCTGAACGACCAAAAGTTGCAATCCGGGAACGGTAGCAAATGATAATGCCCCTAAAAAGAAAAGCGTAATGATACTCAAAATCGGACTGTTTACCGTGAAATAAAATGCCAATAAAACCAAGCCTTGCGTAGCAAACATCCAAAGTAATACTTTCAACGGATTTTTGTTGGCTACTTTCCCGCCGATTAAATTTCCTAATGCAATCGCAATTCCGTAAATCAATAAAATAATCGTTACGACTGATTCTTTAAATCCTGTAATCTCCTGTAAAATAGGCGATAAATACGTAAACACAACAAAAGTTCCGCCATATCCCATTGCAGTCATTAAGAAGGCAAAAATTAAACGTCTGTTGGTTAAAACTTTTAATTGTTGTTTTAAAGATGCTGTTTTTCCTTTTTGTAAGTTTTTCGGAATCAAAAGTGTACTTGCTATTAATCCTATAATTCCTAAAATTGCGACTCCGATAAAAGTGGCTCTCCATCCAAAATGTTGCCCAATAAAAGTTCCCAGCGGAACACCGGTTACAATCGCCAACGTTAATCCTGCAAACATGATGGATATTGCTGTTGCTCTTTTTTCCTCAGGAACCAAAGAGGCGGCAATCGTAGATCCGATGGAAAAATAAACCCCGTGAGCAAATCCTGTTAAGATTCTCGCCAATACTAAAGTAATAAATCCGGGAGCAATTGAAGCTAACCCATTTCCGATGACAAAAAGCAGCATGATGGATATTAATAATGCTTTTCTTGGTACTTTTCCTGTTAAAGCTGTTAAAATGGGAGCTCCAATGGCAACTCCGATAGCGTATAAACTTACCAAGAGTCCTGCTGATGGAATGGAAATATTCAGGTCACTGGCAACGGTTGGAAGCAGTCCTACAATGACAAACTCTGTCGTTCCGATTCCGAAAGCACTTATCGTTAATGCCCAAAGTGCTGCAGGCAGTTTTTTCTTTTTTATGATTTGAGGATCAGGATTGATATTGATCTCATTTTGATAGTTCATTGTGAATGATTTTAATGATTTTGACAGTACAAATTTCCGATGATTTATTGTATTATAAAAATTAGATAAATAGTAGTTAATTATCATTAAAATAATAGTTTGGATTTTAAATTACATTTGAAATCACCAAAAAAAGTTGTTCCTTTGTATAAAATACCAATCAGTATCTTATGAAAAAGTCGGAAGCAACCCGTTTAAATATTCTACGAAAAGCATTTGAATTGATCTATGAAAAAGGCTATCAAACTACGAGCGTAGATGAAATTATTGCGACCACTCAGGTTACAAAAGGCGCTTTCTATTATCATTTTAAAACTAAAGATGAGATGGGATTGGCAATCATTAATGAACTGATGAGATCTTCTTTTCAGGATACTTTTATTGATCCTTTTCAGGTTTCGGCAAATCCGTTAGACACAATTTATAATCTAATGGAAAATATTTTGATGGAAAATGAATTTTTAAAAGTTGAATATGGCTGCCCCACTTCCAATTTTACACAGGAAATGGCTCCGTGGAATATTGGATTTACCAAAGCGCTGAACAAACTTTCATCAGAATGGGAAAACGCAATGATTGAAGCTATTGAAAAAGGGAAAAAAAATGGAGAGGTAAATCAGGGTGTCAATGCAAAAGGAGTTGCTGTTTTTGTGATGTCCGGATATTGGGGAATAAGAAATTTAGGGAAATTAGAAAATTCAAAATCAATTTATCTTGTTTATTTAAAGCAACTTAAGTCTTATTTTGATTCGTTAAGATAATTTTTTATTAAAAAACATACTAATTAGTATGTTTTTGTTTTACCTTTGCTACATCTTAAAAATGAAAAGATGTACCAAACGCTTACTTTTTTGCATTCTACATTTCGTTGGCTGGTTTTATTAAGCCTTATTTCCTCCTTATTTATCGCTTACAAAGGATATTTTTCTAATAAAAATTTTTCAAAAATAGATGATTCTATAAGACATTGGACGGCAACTATAGCTCATGTTCAATTAATTTTGGGAATCACTTTATATTCTCAAAGCCCGATCGTTAAATACTTTTGGAACAACTTCAGCACTGCAAAAGAATCTTTTGATCTCTTATTTTTCGGATTGATTCACATTTTCCTGATGCTATTTTCTATTGTCTTAATTACGATCGGATCGGCAGTAACGAAAAGAAAAACAACGGACAAAGAAAAATTTAAAACGATGTTGATCTGGTATACGATTGCCTTGATCATTATTTTCATAGCCATTCCGTGGCCATTTTCTCCATTTGCTAACAGGCCTTATTTCAGATAATTATGATAAATTTATTTAAAACAAAAATCGGACGATTAAGAATTCTTGCTATTTTGGAAGGAATCTCTTTATTAACCTTAGTATTCATTGCAGTTCCATTAAAATACGGAATGGAAAATCCTGCTTTAGTTAAAATGATGGGACCTATCCATGGAACTCTATTCCTGCTTTTTCTTTTCAATACACTGAGTGTTGGTGTAGAGCAACATTGGAAGTTTAAAGAAACAACCTGGAAAGTAATTTTGGCGTGTTTTATTCCGTTTGGAACCTTTTATATTGATTATAAAATATTAAGCAAACTATGAAAAGTATATTAATTTTTTGCGGAATTGTTCTTACTGTATATGTTGTTTATCGCATTTACAGATACCAAACATTAGAAAATGGCTTAGAAAAGCTGATTAAAAACGGAGCCGTCATTTTAGATGTAAGAACCGAAAAAGAATATGCAATGGGACATATCGATGGATCTTTGAATATTTCTTTAGGAGAGATCAGAGAAAGATACATAGAACTGGATTCAAATAAAACTTATATCACCGTCTGTTCACACGGACTTCGAAGTGTAAAAGTTGAACATATTTTAAAGGAAAAAGGCTTTAAAAAGGTTTGCAATGGCGGTGCCTGGAGTGATCTGCAGAAAAGTCTTAAATAAAAAAATATCGAAAGAGCTGTAAAAAACTCTTTCGATACAAACTAATGAGAGAAACTAAACATTGAGTTGTTTAATTAGTAATATACGTTGAAACCGTATGGAATTTTATTTTGCCATTTTCCATAAAAAAGGTGTCTGTTCCAAAAGGTATCTCTGCAACTGAAGATTTGCTGTTCCAGATAATATGGGCAACATTTTGTGTAATAGAAAGCTGTTGCATTTCAAAAAATGAACCTGTAGGAATGATTTCAAAAAGCTTCGAAAAAAAAGCTCTAATATCCTCAAGTCCTCTGATAACACCATCTTTTGTTAAAACTTTTGATTCTTCTGTATAATCAAGCATAATTTTATCGAGATCATTTTCACCAAAAGCAGTGAGATGATCATTTAATATTTTTTTCGTTGTTTCATCCATTCGTCTTAAAATTTAGTTACTTTTAAATTCTTAAAATATCCGATCGTTCCGATATCTACCCATAAACCAATGCTTCCTGATTTCATTTTTCCTTTTCTTTCATTTACAATAAAGGATGGAAATTTTTGATTATTGATATAAAGAAAAATTTTCTCATTTTTTAATTCTAGTCGAAAAGTTATCCATTCGTTCAATCCCACATCAGCGTAGGTTTCGTACTGACCTTTAAATTCTTCTTTTCTTAATTTTTCAAATTTAAAATCAGGATATGCATAATACTGTACGCTGTGATTTCTATGAAATTGAAGGTCAGATCTACCCGCTTTTGGTCTTAAATAAACAGCTTCGAAAGCCGAATTATCATCATTAATATTAAAAGCCAATCCTATAAAACCTTGTGCAAATTCAAATGGTGATGGATTCTGAATTTGACTTAAAACCTTCACTTCAATAATCCCATTTTCAATATTTTCATTGGTAAGCTTAACAAAAGTGGATTCATCAACAGTATTTTCGAGATGATTTACATCGAAAGGTATTTTAGTTAAATCTCTTTCAATTTTTAAAACTTTTTCGCCTTTAAGATCTACGATAGAAGATTTTACATTAGAAATTTCAAATTGCTTATTTTCGAATTGTATGGTTTGCGCAGATATAGTAAAAAACGATATCAAAGAAAACATTATTATTAAAATTCTAGTCATTTTAAATTTTTTGCTTTGCTTCTTCAATTGTTACGGTTTTTCCTAATGCGCCAAACTCATGAAGATCTCCAAAAACCTCAATTCTGATGGATTGATCCAGCCCTCCTATTTTTAAAGCATCAAAACCATTATCTTGAATTAATTTTTCAATTTCAGTATCAATAGTTTCATCGTTATTTGCGTAAAATAAAACGGCTTTTTCAGGAGTTTGATAAGAAGATCCTGCTAAAGATGCAGCACCTAAAGTTCCGAATGCTTTAACCAATTTTGCATTTTTGGGTAAATAAGAAGAATTAATTTCTCCTGCAGATTCATTTTCTCCTACAATTTTTTTGAAACCTCCATTTTCATCTGGAGCAATAGGATTTGATGGATCTACAATGATTTTTCCTTCTAAATCTGTTGAATAGTCCTTTAAAAATCCACCAATTGTTTCAAATGGAATTGCCAAAATTACAATGTCTGCATCTTTTACAGCGGTTGCGATATCATTGGGTTTTGCATTCCATTTTACAGCAAGTTCTTTTGCTTTTTCGACATTTCTATCAGCGGCGATAAAGCTGGTATTTGATTTTGCAAAATTTCCGGCAACTGCCTGTCCGATGTTTCCTAAACCGATAACGGCTACTTTTGAATTTGTTGTCATAACTATTTCTTTTTAATTTATACTGCAAATTTCTGTTGAAAAGAGGTCTCTTTCCAATGAACTGCATCAAGAAATAGTATTGATCTAGATTAAGACTTTGACTTTACGAGTCTGTTTCTCAGTCTGCTCAGAAATTCTGGAGTGATGCCTAAAAAAGAAGCAATCTGTATTTGTGGAAGGCGATTGGATAAATGAGAATAGGTTTCCATAAAAGAAAGATACCGTTCTTCTGCCGTAGAACTGATATTTTGAAGCAACCGATTTTGAAGGGTAACAAAACTATTTTCTATTAAAACTCTAAAAATACGGTCAAATTTTGGAGCTGAAATATATAATTTGATAAGATCTTCATGACTGATTTGCAATACCATAGTGTCTTCGATAGCGTCTATGCTCAATTCTGAAGGAGTCCTTTTATGGAAACTTCCAATATCGATCATCCACCAGTTTTCGGGAGCAAATTGTATGATATGGGTATTTCCTTTTTCATCAATTTTATACATTCTTAAACATCCACGAACGATGAAATTGAACTGGTTACAAATATCTCCTTCCTGCAAAACATATTGTCTTTTACGATACAATCTTGATTTGAAAAGTTCTGTTACAAGCTTTTTTTCTTCCGAATTTAATGGAATAAGTTGATTAAAATAATCAATCAAAGGTTCTACAGAAGCTTGTAAAAGATTTTCTTTCATAATAAGATTTTACTTGACAAATTTAAGATAAAAAACAAATAGCTATCCTAAATCTAGAATAGCTTTTGTAAAAGGTTTTTAATCATTTTTAGTATCAATCCAGACCACTTTTTGTTCAGATTGATGATCTTGACCAATAATATCTTTATATAATTCAGGTCTTCGGGCTTGAATATATCGATATCCGCCAGCCTGGGTAAGTTTTTCAGGAGTAATAACCGCGGTTTCAAATCGATCATCAAACGAGCGACATTCTGCAATGATGTCGCCAAAAGGATCAATAATCATAGAACAACCATTTTTTAGTTGATCGTCATCCATCCCGATAGGATTTGAAAATACAACATACACTGCATTGTCATAAGCTCTCGAAGGAAGCCATTTCATCAACCAGTCTCTGCCTTTCATTCCGTCGAATTCTAAACGTAAAGAGGTTGGGTCTGCTACTCTATTTTCCCAAAGTTTTGGATCTACAAAACCTGCGCCCGGCCTTGTGGAAGGTGTACACATCGTAACATGAGGCATGAAAATAACATCTGCACCCAACAATTTTGTTGCTCTTACATTTTCAATAATATTATTGTCATAGCAAATCAGAATACCGCATTTCCAGCCGTGAATTTCAAAAACACAATATTCGTTTCCTGGCGTAAGATTAGGGTTGATAAAAGGATGTAATTTTCTGTATTTCGCAACTAATCCGGTTTTATCTACACAAACATATGCTTTAAATAGATTATCGTGTTCATCTTTTTCAAAAAGGCCTGCCAAAATTGTGATGTTATAATTCTCCGCGATTTCTTTTAGTTTTTGAATACTTTTTCCGTCTGGAATAAGTTCTGCAACATCTAGAAGCTGTTCTTTATTGAGTTTTCTGGCAAATGTATAACCTGTAATGGAGCATTCATGGAAAGCAATCACATGAGAACCTTTAGAAGCGGCTTCCTTAGCTAATTTTTCTATTACGGAAAGATTGTAGGCTTTATCACCACTTTTATTTTCAAATTGTGCTGTTGAAATTTTTAGATTAATCATCTTTTTTTCTACAAATCTATGATGTCTAAACCTCTAAAAATTGTAAAAAACCGACATCAATTATTTTGAATGAAGCTCTATAAAATTAACCGCCAATTTATTTTCTGTTTTTAAATACTCACTTGGTGTAAGTCCTATACTATTTTTAAATTCTTTGATAAGATGAGATTGGTCAGTATAGCCTGCTTTGTAAGAAAGACCTGTAATATTTTCTTCATTATTATTTGTTTTCATTAAGCTTAGGAAATAATGAAGACGTGCAATATTGCTGTATTTCTTTGGAGATAATCCAATATAATTTTGAAACTTTCTTTCGATCTGACGCTCGGAATACCCTGTAAAATGTTCCAGATTTTTTGAGGTTACAATTCCTTTATTCTGAATAATATAGTGTTGAGTTGCCTGTATAAGTTCATAATCTGAATTGATTATTTTAGATAAAAACTTTGTGAAATAAATATTTAAATCATTGATAATTAACTTAGGATCAGTTTTATAAAAAAGCTTTTCCTGAAAAATCTGCATTTCATTTTTTAAAACATCTTCCACGGAAATAATTTGATTTTGAATCTCTTTTGCTGAAATTTTAAGTAAAATATTCAAAAAATAAGGTTGAAATACCACTGCCATTAAAGAAAACGAACCATTTGTAACCAAATCTTTGTATTGAGTTAATTGTCCATAAAAAAATGAAAGCGGAAGCTGATCTCCGGAAAGATCCTTCAGATTGATATTAGCAGACAGAATAAGTCCCGTATTACCATCCGTAAACAGCCTTAATTTCATTATATTTTCCTCGGAATTTTCCATGAAAATATAATGTTTGATGTAGGATGCTAAATGTTTCGGTGGAGAAATCTGCATAGATCAAAATTAGGCAAATTAGTTTTAAACTATTTATGATTTAAATTTTTTAACAATCCACGGTAAGGTAAGTCCTTGTCCAAGCAAGGAAATTAAAACAACTACAACAGACAGAAAAATGATCTCATTACGCATAGGAAATGCTTCGCCATTTTCCAATGTAGCAGGAATACCAATAGCGATGGCCAGAGAGACAATCCCTCTCATTCCCGACCATGTAATGATAAAACTTGTTTTGGAATCAAACAAAGCGTCTTCACTGATTTTACGTTTTCCCTGAAAGGCTTTTTGAAGATTAAATTGCTGTAAATAAACACGCGCCATTCTGATCAGCAAGGTCACCAAAACGATAATTGCGGCATAACCTGCAAACGTCCAGACTTGTGCTTGAGGCATTTTCTTTAAAATAATAGGAAATTCTAGGCCTATCAATAAAAAAATCAAACCATTCAATAGAAAAATAATGATGTCCCAAAAATTACGGGATTGGTCTTTCACATGATCAGGGAACTTATTTCGACTTAATTTTGACATTCCCAATCCTAAAATAACTACGGCAATCACACCTGAAACTTTAAAATGTTCCGCAATAAGATACGTCACGAAAGGCATTAATAAAATCAAACTGTTGACTACCATCGCATCAGAACGAAAGAATCTAATGGTGAGTGATAATGCTTTAAAAATAACCCAGCCAACGAGAAAACCACCTCCCAAAACCATTAGAAATTCTAAAGATGCTTTCCAAGTTACAAAGGCAATTCCCGTAACGGCAGCAATCGCAAAACGGTACGCAACCAATGCTGAAGCGTCATTGATCAAGCTTTCGCCTTCCAATATGGTTACTGTTTTATGAGGAAGTCCGAGCCCTTTTGTGACTCCGACTGCAGCGACAGCATCTGTCGCAGAAAGAATTGATCCCAATACAAAAGCTAATGGCCAAGTCATTCCGGGTATTAAATAATGAGCCAAAACTGCAATTCCAGCTGTCGTTATAAATACCAATCCGATGGCTAAAGTGCCGATCGTATTCATATTGGTTTTAAAATCCTGAAAAGAAATATTGAAAGCCGCATCATACAGCAACGGCCAACGCATGGTTTGAAGATGGAAAAGATGATCCTAAAGTTTCGATTATTCGTGTGGAACCAACGGAAACCTATTATTGGGACATAAAAATTTGAAAACTGGTAAGCCTTTTTAGTTTCGTAGCCGCAGCCGTTACAGGAAAAACGACTGATAATTCCGATGGCGTGGAAGGAAATGCAACTGTTTAATTAATAGAGAAATTGGCAATATAAAAAGCAGTGAAAAATTTTTCACTGCTTTTGTTTTTATCATAAAATTTGGTTAATCTGCCTGATCATAAGCTTTTATCTACACTACTCCAATTCAAAAATAGCCTGTATTTCCACAGAAGAATTTACGGGAATAGAGGAAGCGCCTAATGTTGCTCTTGCGTGTTTTCCTTTATCTCCAAAAACCTCAACGGTAAGATCGGATGCGATATTCATCAAATCGGCATGCTTGGTGTAATCGTCTTTGGTATTGAAAATCCCTGTCAACTGTACACATTGTTTTACTTTGCTTAGATCTCCGCCAACGGCTTCATTCAAAACCGATAAAACGTTCAGCATCGTTGCTCTTGTAGCGTCCTTTACCTGTTGTTCATTGACATCAACCCCTAATTTTCCTGGGTTTAAAATTTTCCCGTCTTTCAAAGCAACCTGATTAATGAAAACCAAATTTCCCGAACGTACAAACGGCTTATAATTTCCTGCAGGTTTTGGAACTTGAGGAAGAACGATATTTTTTTGTTTTAAAGTTTCATTAAAATTAACAGACTTTTCAATTGTTGATATTGCTTTTTTAGCAAATGTTCCCTTTAAAGCCAATGCTACTTTTGCAAAGTTTTTCCCTTGAAGTTCGGCAATATTTCTTTCGTCCTTTGTAGGTCTTTCGACATCTTTTAAAGAAGCCATGCTTGTTACTCCCAGCACCGTGTTTCCCTGAGGAATTGCTTTGTTAATACTTTCTGTCCCACGAATTCCGTTAGAAACCATAACCATTCCATGAACGGTAAGACTGTTCCAAAAAGCCTGCAAGGCCAATTCTTTACCTGCTCCGCTTCCCGCAGACATGAAAACCGTTGCCGGCATTCCTTCCAGCGAATGGTTTGTCCAAAGATTAACTGTTTTAGATAAAAATTCACTCATGCCGGTGCTGATGTTTCCAAAATAAACGGGTGAACCAAAAGCAATTCCGTCATAAGTTGGAAGTTCCTCCACTGTAGCAACGGGAATATCCTTTAATTTTTGATTCTGAGATGTTTTTACCTGTTTTATAATTGCCGTTGCATTTTTATCGCTTTCAATTCCTTTGGCGATTTCTTTTGCCAGTTCATACGTTCCACCATTGTCTGAATGGATCAAAACCAATACTTTAGCTTTATCTTGTGCCATGATATTTGTGATTTTTAGTAATAAGAGTAATACAAAAAGAGAACCTAATTTTTTCATTCTGATTTGGATATATTTTTATAATACAAATTTATTAATGACGTTTTTATTAAATTTGCCAAAAACTTTATGCAGAACGACAAGATGAAATGTGGTTTGACTGAACAAAAAGAAAGTCATTTTATTGACACCATCGAAAAAGAAGCCTATGTTTGGTGCGAAGAAAACTGGAAGCATGACGATTACGAGCATACTCATAAGCGTGCACAGTTAACATATGTGGAAGAAGGCTATCAATATTTTCATATTGATCAGAAGATTTATCTGGTTCCGCAAAATCATGTAATCTGGATTCCTTCAGGGAAACCTCATCGCATTACTTCAGAGGCGAAAACAGTAAAATTGATGCTTTTTTTGTTTAATTCTTCCTTTAAAGAAGATTTTTACGATCATGTTCAGGTATTTGCGATTCCTCCGGTATTGCGGGAAATGTTGTTATATGCCTCAAAATGGAACAAAATTTTAACGGAAGATGATGAACAGGATATCTTTTTTAAAGCTATTTTAAAAAGCCTTCCCCACTTTTGCAAGGAAAGCAATTATCTGGAAGTTCCTGTTCCGACAGATGCCCGATTGATCCCTGTTTGCAATTATATTAATTCAAATTTTAAATATAATCTGAACATTGATCTTTTAGCCGAAAAAGCTCAAATGTCTGTAAGAAGTTTACAGCGGATTTTCAAACATGAAACGGGAATTACGCTTCAAAAATATTTACAATTGATAAGAATTCTAAAAAGCGTCGAATTAATTGATATGAAACAATTTACACTAAGTGAAGTTGGTTTTAAAGTTGGCTATCAAAGTCTTTCTGCGTTTACGTCTTCTTATTTTTCAATTATGAAATCGAAACCCAGAACAAAATAAATTAGACTTCAAATTTGGTGAGTTGTCCGTTTTTATAGCAATAAAATTCATATGCAGGTTCTTTTCTGAAAGTAAAGACTTTTTCAAGATGAATTTTGTCGTAGTGAGGTTTTAAATTCTCATATTTTTCTTTGAGATGTTGGGGAAGTTCATCCGCTTTTATGGGTCTTTCCACTTCAAAACCATCATCAAATGCGAATTCTACTATAAAATCGGTGCGTCTCCATGAAATTACAGACTCGGTTTCATGGCTGTGATGAGTGGTAGAAAAGGAAATTTTATCCTGTTGAATAATTTTCTCTGAAGTTCCTACCATCAGCATAATTCCGGAAATCACCATCGCCCCGTACCCAATTTTTTTGAATAAAAACTCACTCAAATAAGGAAGAATATATTTTACGGTGTAGGATGAGATGATGGTTGCCACCGCAATCGTAAGCCCAAGCCATAAAGCGGTGTTGGAATACAATCCGAGCGAAATATAAATGATCAGTTTAATTAAATGTAAAAAAACTTCATTGGCAGCTCTTGTCGCTACAATTTCCTCTTTTTTTAATCCAAATCTTAGGTAAAAACGATTAAATAACAGTCCAATTGCTCCTGTAATTCCCGAAATAAATCCTGCGCAAAATCCGATGATGATTAACATGAATTTTGGATACGCTTTTTCTGTTTTTACTTCTGATTTTTTTGATTTAAATAATTCAGGAAGATTAATGATCAGAAAAAAGGCAACAATTAATTGTAAATAATTGGGATTGATGTATTTAATAAGCCATGCTCCCAACAAAACAGCAGGAATAGAAAACGGAACAAACCAAAAAAAGATCTGCCAGTTGATATGTTTTTTAAACACGGCGATTCTTGAAACAGAACTCGTAAAAGTTCCGATAGTTAATGAAAAAGGAACCACTGAACTCGGCAATAATAAATTCAGGATAGGAATAAGTATCAAACTCGCTCCGCCACCGCAGATTGCACTGATCCAAAAGGCTAAAATTGTTCCTAAAAATAACAGTATGATATTGATTGTCATTGTATTAATTTTAAAAGTTTTTTACTAAACCAATTCCCATATTTCCCTGTTGATAAAAAGGCATGATCATGGTTTGTGATCTTTCTTTTTTACCACCTAAAAGCGTATTAATCTTAGGATATAACCAATAAGCAAGCTCTGTAGACAGGATTCCGAAACCTGCACCGCCAATGACATCGCCGAACCAATGTTTGTTGTTCAACATTCTGTAAACCCCTGTGAAAACAGCAAAAGAATATCCCGAAATTCCCAGCCAAAAGTTGGTGTCTCTGTATTCCCTGTACATGAATTGAGCAGACGCAAAAGCGATTGTAGTATGACCAGACGGAAAAGAAAGATTATTTGATAGATCCGGTCTTTCCTCTTTTACAATATGTTTTAAAGGAAGTGTAATTGCGGAAGTAATCAACATAGATGTTCCATAAATGATGCTTCTGTCCTTGAAATTATGTTTTCCCTGAACTCCGGCAGCATTGAGTCCGTACACCAAAACAGCGGGAGCAAACTGGGTGTAATTATCAAGTCTGATGTGATCCGGCTTATGTTCACTGATCTCGTATTGAGTAGAAAAATTAAGCTCTTTTAAACTTTTGATACTCAAACTCGCAACTCCGTAAGAAATAAGCGCGGTCGGAATAATCAATTTTTTATAAGTAAAATCATGAGTCTTGTCCTCCAAATTGGGCTTTATAGCAACAACACTGTCCTGAATTGTATGAACAGCTAAACTATCCTGCGCAGAGATATTTTGGAAGCTTATTGATAGTAAAACAAAGCTTGATATTAAACTATTCATAAATGCTTTCGTGTCTTTAGGATTAATTAATGACACAAAAATGCGATCCAATTTAGAATAAATTTAGAAGAAAAGGTTTAAAAAAGCTTAAATCGGATTTATTTGATCTAAAAATTCACAGAAAAAAAATGGAAATTATTTTCAAATTTATATTCAATGTTCCAATGCTGAAAGTTGCAGATTTCTTTTATGATGGCTAATCCTAATCCGCTTCCGTTGTTATCTTTTGAAGATTTTGAAAATCTTTTGAATAATAAATCTGTATTTAGTTTTTCTGTCCCGGAATTTGCTACTTCAAAAGATGAATTGGTTAATTTTATTGATATAGAACCGCCTTTTTGAGTGTGACGAATAGCATTTAATAACAAATTAGAGATTAAAATTTCAGTCAAACTGCTGTTTCCATTCACTTTTACTTCCGGTAAAATATAAGAGGTCACAGAAATATTTTTTTGCTGAAAATGTTCTTCTAAAACTTCAAAATTTTGTCTGAGAAGTATATCAAAATAGATCGTTTCCGAGTTGTCAAACTGACTGTTATCAATTTTCGCGAGTAATAAAAGATTTTTATTAATTCTGGAACTTCGGGTTAAAGCTTTATTTATTTCTTCTGCGATCTGATATTGTTTTTCTGTAAGATTTTCGGTTTGTAATAAAATATCAAGTTTGTTTTTAATAATAGCCAAAGGAGTCTGTAACTCGTGAGAAGCGTTTTCTGTAAATTCTTTTTGAGTTTTATAGACAGAAACATTGTGCTCTATTAATTTGCTTAAAGATTGATTTAATTCTTCAAATTCTGTAGTATCTGTTTTATCGAATTCAATTTTGCTTTGATGATTAAGGTTGAAAGTTTTTAATTTCCCCAATGTATTTCTAAAAGGTTTCCAAATGGTGTTGGATAATCTTCTGTTTAAAAATAAAAGCCCCAAAACGATCATAATAAAGAAAAAAATGGTTGTAATCGCAATAACAACAATCGTTTCCTGAGATTCTTCAATATTGGTTTCTACCGTAAAAAGATAAGGCTGGTCATGAATATACACAACTTTTTTCAAGCATCTGTATCGTTCTGTTTCCGGTTCGGATAAATAGTTTTTTTGTCTTTCTACTGTGAAAATAAGATCTCTTTTTAAAGCATTGGTCTGGATTTTTTCAATATTAGTTCCTGGTTGTATTTTGTTCCAGAGTGTAATACTTTTGGTTAATTCTTCATCAGAAAGCTTCAAATGGTTGAATTCATAAGCCGTTTTTTCAGCGATGGTTATATTATGTTCATCTAATTCGCTTTTCCATATCGTATCTACCGCCCAATAATAGACCGGTATGCTTATGATTAAAATAATAAGCACATAGATGAGAAACGGTTTTGTGGTTTTACTTAGTAGAGGCTTCAATTGTAGTTATGAATTATAAATTATGAGTTATGAATTTTTTATGTTGGTTTTTGATGAAAATATCACTCATTACCAATTACTTATTATTTATTATTTATAGATTACCTTCCTTCCCATTTGTAACCCGTACCATAAACTGTTTTTAAATAATGATCACAACCAGCATCGTAAAGTTTCTTTTTAAGATTTTTTACGTGAGCATATACAAAATCATGATTATCCAGCATATCTGCAAAATCGCCTGAAAGATGTTCTGCTAAAGTACTTTTTGAAATTACCTTATTCTTATTTCCTATAAAATAAATCAGAAGATCAAATTCTTTTTTGGTAAGAGCAATTGTTTCATCATTAATGGAAACTGTTTTGGCTAGAAGATCAATCTGTAATTCATTTTGCGTTACAATATTTGAATTATTAAATTGTTTCCGCCGAATAATAGAATAAATTCTTGCCATCAGCTCAGAAAGATGAAAAGGTTTCGTAAGGTAATCATCCGCGCCCATTTGTAATCCACTGATTTTATCATCTAAAGCATTTTTTGCTGATACAATAATAACTCCGTCCTGTTTATTCTGCTTTTTTAATTCCTCCAAAATTGTAAGACCGTTACCATCAGGAAGCATGATGTCTAAAAGGATACAATCGTATTGAAAGGTCTGTATCTTGTCCATCGCATCCTGAAATGTTGTCGCAAATTCACATAAATAATTTTCTTCTGAAAGATATTCTGCAATACTTTTTGCCAGTTCTGTTTCGTCTTCTATGATCAGGATTTTCATCGATGTATTTTAAGGTCTTGTTTTATTCTGCTAATTTACCGTTTCAATTTTGTAGAAATTTCGAATTAAATCTTTTTAAATATACTTAAAATCTTCAAAAAAATAAAACCATAAAATACATTATGGTTTTATCATTAATTTAAATATAATAAGATAGTAAAGTGGTCAGATTATAGAATTTTATTAATCATTATTTTAAAATTAATAATTGATTCATTTCGCTTTTAAAACATCCTAAAATAAACTCGGTATAATATAACTGAGCATTCAGAGCTTGTGTTTTAGGGTGTAATTCTAACTTTTTGGTAAGAATAATTTCACCTTTATAAGAAAATGAAAAATAAGCGAAAATTTTATATAATGAATTACGTATTGGTGTGCAGTAGCCTGTTGTGGCGATAGACCAGTCGGATTCAAAAAGTTTTGCGACATTTAAAGCCATAGTTTCTGCTATGTTTTCTGAGACACAATCGCATTCTTCAGCTTCATCTGAATCAATGCTTAATAATCTTACTTTTTCCGGCAAAGTGTAGGCTGTCATTCCTCCTTTATAGAACAATGAAGCGTTGGGCATTTGTGAAAAAGCAAGTTGAAGGCAGCCGGAAGTTACGCTCTCGACAACTGAAATAGATTCGTTAACGCTCAACAATGAGCGACTTATATATTCGAGTAAATTTTGTTGAAATTTCATAGTAATTAGGTTTAAGTGATGGTTTATATTGGTGTTTTAATTTAAAATTTTAATGAGAATCAACTCATTTTTGGGAACCTTTACTTTTAAATTTCTTTTTATATTTGGTGTTTTAGTATTTCTTTTTAGTCATGAATTTCCATAAATTTTTCAAAATAATGCAGATCATTCTTTTTCCTGATAGAAAGATAAAACAGAATCTGTTCCGGCTCATGTTTTCCGATATTGCCAACATCATCAAATTGTGCAATCAAAGCTCTGATGTCTTCTATTTTTCCTTTACTTTCTGAAACTACAAATAGTAGGAAAATGGTATTTTTTATTTCTTTCGCGTATATAATAGCATGATTTTCAAGCCAATTCCCGTTATTTGTAATTTTAATAAAATGACTTGCTTCCAGTGATTTTACTATTTTCTGATGATCCATTTTTTCAGTATTCATGGTTAAAACAAATCAGATAAATCTTTACATAATCATTATTTTAGAGCAATTTTGTCTCCATATTTTTAATCAAAACTATGATTAATTTCATAATTCAATTTACACCAATATATTTCACTTTTTTATGATTTGGGTCATGTTCCTAATACAAGATCTTCCGGTTTACGATTTTAAGGAGACTCTCTTTTTCCATCCTTTTCAGAACTCTAATAACCGTTTCTACACGCAGTCCGGTTAAATTGGCGATCTGCTGTCTTGTGAGTTCTATGTGAAAACAGTGCTGACAATCATCTTCGTAATAGCTTTTTAGATACTCCATTAATCCTTTTAATCTTAAGATTGGATTGGTAGAAGACATATTTTGTGTCATTAAAATTTTATAATAAAGTCTCTGCGAAAGACATGCATTCATTCCTAAACATATTTCGGGATGTATTCTTAATAATTCCAGGAAGTTGTGCTTAGGAACTCTTGTGATTTTTGAATTTTCCAGACAGATGGCATTGATGGGATAAAACTTCTCCAGAAAAAGCATAGAATCTCCAAAACTCTGGTTTTTACCAAAAATATTCTGGATAAATTCTTTACCGTCATCATTGTAATTATTGAGTTTTACTTTTCCTTCCTCAATCTGAAAATAATAAAGTGCATGGTCTCCTTCTCTGAAAATTATTTCTCCTTTTTTATACTCTTTAGTCTCTCCACTAAAGGTGCGAAGAAGCTCCATATCAATGTTCATACAGCTTACAGTTTTCATATGTACTAGTTTTAAGTCGCTTAGTTTCTATTGTAGAATTTACGTTATTTTTTTATCAATTAATGATTAATTTTTTGTCAAACAAATTTTAAACCATATTTGATATTTTATCTTAAAAAATTCACAAAATGATACAATTAACCCCGTTTAAATGCATAAACCGGGTTAATTTGTAGTTTAATTAAGCTTTTGGAAGCGTTATAATTAGTTATTTTAATGAAATATTTTATTTCGCAAACTTTTTTGTACCCGCCACACAGACGATAACTCCAATGGTAACACCTAGCATTCCCATGCTTACAGGTTCGTGAAGAAAATATGCGGCTAATGCCAATCCGAAAAACGGCTGTAATAATTGTAACTGGCCAACCGTTGTAATTCCACCCTGAGCCAAACCTTTGTACCAGAATATAAAGCCGATAAACATACTGAACAAAGCGATATAAGCTAAGCCAAGCCATCCTCCGGTGGTTACAGTCTCGATATTATTGGGAAAATAGATAAAAAATAAAGGAACCATTAAGGGTAAAGCTAAAATCAAAGCCCATGAAATTACCTGCCATCCGCCCAAGGTTTTTGAAAGTTTAGCACCTTCAGCGTAACCTAATCCACATAAAACTACGGCCGCCAGCATCAAAATATCGCCGATCGGAGATGCTGAAATGCCTTGAGAAACGGCAAAACCAATTACTAGAAGACTTCCAATAATTGAGAAAAGCCAAAATACAGGATGTGGTCTTTCTCCTCCCCTAATAACTCCGAAAATTGCTGTCATCAAAGGTAACATTCCTAAAAAGACAATAGAATGAGCCGATGTCACATATTGTAAAGCCAATGCCGAAAGCAAAGGAAAACCAATCACACAGCCTATCGATACTAATGCTAATGGAAATAACTGATTTTTAGTTGGTCGTTTTTCTTTGTAAATTAAAAGCACAATTAAAGCAAGTAAACCTGCGATTGCAGCGCGGGCAATTGTCACAAAAATCGGACTCATATCATTCACTGCCAATTTGGTTGCAGGCATAGAACCGCTGAACAAAAGAACTCCTATGAAACCATTGATCCAGCCGTTAACTGTTTGGTCTTTTGATATTGTGTTTGTCATCATTTTATTTTTGGTTTTATTTAATGTGTCAAAATTATAGAAGTTAATTCAGTAAGCACAGTCTCAGTTTTGTATATTTGCATGAGCACAGTTAGGAAATATGAATAAAGAATTTTTATATACAGAAATCGCAAACGGTATCGCTTCTCAGATCAGAAACGGAGTTTTAAAAGCCGGAGATAAACTTCCGTCTGTAAGAATTTTATGCAAAGAACATCAGATCAGCATGAATACGGCAAAACGTGTCTTTCTGGAATTGGAGTCGATGTCTTTAATAGAATCTAAGCCACAGTCGGGGTATTTTGTAAGTCAGTTACTTTCAATTAAACTTCCACTTCCCGAAGTGAGCCGACCTTCCCTGATTGCCAATAATAATGAACCCGATGAATTAATAAGCAAGGTTTATGAAAATATGGGTAAAAATAATCTTACGCTTTTTTCTATTGCCATTCCGTCGGGAGATCTTTTACCTCAAGCTAAACTTAAAAAAGAAATCATCAATGCAACAAGAGAATTAAAATCCGGTGGCGCTGAATATGAAGAACTTCAGGGAAATTTAAAGCTAAGAAGAATGATCGCCCTAAGATCGCTGTCATGGGGAGGAAATTTTAATGAAAATGATGTTGTGACCACAAACGGCGGGATGAATGCTTTATCTTTTTGTCTGATGGCTTTGGGAAAACCGGGAGATACGATTGCCATTGAAAGTCCGTGTTATCCGGGGATTTTACAGTTGGCTGCAGGTTTTGGATTGAAAGTTTTAGAATTGCCCACCCACCCTGCACACGGCATCGAAATTGAAGCTTTAAAAGAGGCAATTCCTAAAATTGATATCTGCTTATTAATTCCCAATTTCAATACGCCATTGGGAAGCTGTATGTCTGATGAAAACAAAAAAGAAGTGGTAAAACTTCTCGCAGAAAATAATATTCCTTTGATTGAAGATGATGTTTACGGAGATCTTTATTTTGGACCAAGTCGTCCGAAATGCTGTAAATCCTTTGATAAGGGAGGAAATGTTTTGTATTGCAGCTCGATTTCAAAAACATTAGCGCCAGGTTACCGCGTTGGATGGATTGTTCCCGGAAAATATAAAGAGAAAATTTTAAAGTTAAAACTACTCCATTCCACATCATCAATATCGATTGTAAATGAGGCTGTTGCTAATTTTTTAAAGACCGGAAGATATGAAAAACATCTTCAACAGATGAGAAAAACACTGCAAAATAATTATCAAAATTATGTTCAGACCATCGCAGAATCTTTTCCGGAAGGTACAAAAACGAGTAGACCACAAGGCGGACTTTCTCTTTGGTTAGAATTTGATAAAAAAATTAAAACAACAGAATTGTATGATCTTGCAATAAAGGAAAATATAAGTATTGCTCCCGGAAGAATGTTTACGCTACAGGATCAGTTTGAAAATTGTATGCGACTTTGTTTTGGTTTGCCTTGGTCGGAAGACATTCAATTAAAATTAAGACAAATTGGAAATTTGGCGAAGAGAATTTAATAGTTAGAAAGGAAAATGGATGGAGAAAGTGGGAAGTTAAATACTCCAAAAACTTCCAGCTTATAGCTTCCCTCTCCCAGATAAATTATTTATTATCCGGAACAAAATTTTTCCTAGCCAATTCTTTTCTTACACGGCTTAAACTTTCAGGAGTAATACCCAAATAGGAAGCGATCATCCATTGTGGAACTCGCAGTAATAAATCAGGATACATTTTGATGAACTTCATGTATCTTTCTTCTGCAGTCTCTCCCAATAAAGAATTGATTCTGTTTTGAAGACTTTTTATATGTTTTTGAAGCAAAATATCACTTCTTTCGATGCTGTTCGGGAATTGTTCAACCAATTTATTGAAGAAATCAGGGTGAAGAAATAATATCTCAGAATCCTCTACAGCTTCAATGTAATAGATAGATTTTTCGTTAAAATAAAGACTGCTTCGGTCTGAAATCAGCCAGTTTTCCGGAGCGAACTGTATAATGTGCTCTTTACCGTTTTTATCGATAGAATACATCTTGATAAGCCCTTTTTCAACAAAATAAATATGTCTGCAGATCTCACCATATTGTAAAAGAAATTGATTTTTAGGTATTTTCTTTACTTCATAGTGTAAACTACACATGTTCACTTTTTCAAGAGGAACATTTAATACTTTAGCTAAATAATTATTAATATTCTTCATTATACGATCTGACTTAAAGAGATGTCCTGATGCGAAGCATTGCTAATTGCTTTTCCGTTTTCTATGACGATAAATTGCGGACTTTCATGTCTTATTCCCAAATCTTCTGCTATTTTATTGGAAATTGGTCTATGAGATAACAAATCTAAGTAATATAACTCTACTTTTTCATCAGTATTTTCTATTTCTTTTTCAAAGTTTTTCAATACAGTTTTGCTGATGAAACAACTTGTTGAATGTTTGAAGATTCCTATCTTTTGATGGTATGAATTTTCAATAGCTTTCTCCAGATCTTCTTCAGATTCTATCTTTTTCCAGAAAGATTTTTGTTGCAGATTTTCTTCTTTTCCGCCAAATATTTTATCAAAAAAACTCATACATTAAATTGTTTAAGGTGATGATTCAGATGTTTATACTCTAAAAAGCCCCAGTCTTTTTCTTTCATTTTACCAAAAAGCCTGTGTTTTTGAGCCAATTTATGGTTTTCAAATGCATACCAATAATCATCTAGTGTTTTCAGAAGACTTTTCTTTGCTTCATCAAAATCATATTCAAAATTAACGATTAGTTTTTGAAAAGTAGGCATGTTTCGGGGAATTCCGTTATTAAAAATTTGCATCTCAAATTTTGTAAGAATACCTACCGCGGAAAACAAAATATTAATTTCAGGAAGAATGATTTTCTGTAAAGCAACCTGAAGAACGAGATCACAATGTTTCAGCATTTGAGCAACAGTCATTTGCCCCCATTTTCTTGGAGAATTTTCATTAAGATTAGAAATTCGATTAATAATTTCCTCAAAATAAATCCGATTATGAAGACTCTTTTTTACCAACCTTTTTCTTTCTTCAAATTTTCAATATGAGCAAAATGATGATTGCAATGCCAGACATACAGAGCAAGATAATTTCTCAGATCGTAATTCTGGTTTTGTTCAGGATGATGAAAAGTTCTTTCAAACTGCTTATTGGTAAGGGTTTTAAGCAAAGCAGCCCACCTTTGATGCGTTCCTTTTATCATTCTCATTGCTGGTTTTATCGGCATATTTACGCTGTCCTGAAGTTCTGCCCATTTCGCTTCATCGTAAGGTCTGATGGTTGGATTATCTTCCGTTAATGCCAATTTAAGACGAATAAAACTATTGATATGGCTGTCTGCGATGTGATTTACAAGTTGTCTCACCGTCCAGCCACCTTCTCTGTAAGGAGTATCTAGTTGGTCGTCAGAAAGATCTTCTATTAATTTTTTAAGCTTTTCGGGGAAGTTTTTGATGACTTTAATATATTCATCAAGTTTAATATCACAGATGTTCTCAGGTTGCTGGTACTCACCTATTGGAAACCTTTTCTGTTCTAAATTACTCATTATATTAGTTTTAATTTTTAATGTTGTCGTTTTGTCCGATCATTAATTTTTTGGACAGTTTTTGAATCTTGCCGTTTGCTAATTTATCAAAAATTCGAGAATTTAAAATGAAAAAAGCGTTAATTAGATTTACAGTTAAAAAAAGCTCCAATTCTATTAAAATTGAAGCTCTTATTATTTAAATTAAAGGATTAATAACCATGTAAATCAATACCTTCTGTTCTTTGTAAAGTCACTTTCTTGCCCATTTTCTTTTGAATTACTCTGAAATGTTGCAATTCATCATCAGTCAGAATATTAATGGCAGTCCCTTTTTCTCCTGCACGACCCGTTCTACCAATTCTGTGAATGTAATCTAAAGGCGAACGTGGCAATTCGTAATTGATAACACAAGGCAAAGATTCGATGTGGATACCACGACCGATTAAGTCTGTAGCAACCAAAATTTGCGCTCCATTTACCTTAAATTCTTCCAAATTATTTCTACGCGCACCTTGCGATTTCTGACTGTGAATCGCGACTGCTTTAATTTTATTCTTCTTTAATTTTTCAACTAAACTATCTGCAGATTTTGTAGATGAAACAAAGATTAATGCTTTTTCAACCTTCTTTTCTTTAATTAAATAACGCAAAAATGGACCTTTGTTTTCCGGAGAAACGTGATATGCCAATTGCTCGATATTATCAATTTCAACTTCTTCTTTTTTGATCTCAATTAATGTCGGATTGATTGATAAACGCTCCTTCATTTCAGAAACCTTATCATCTAACGTCGCAGAAAACAATGTTGTCTGTTTCATAACAGGCATTTGAGCGAAAAGTTTATTCATTTCTTCTCCAAAACCTAACTGAAACATTTTATCTGCTTCATCAATCACCAAATGCTGGATTCCTGAGATACTCAACGCTTTATGATCAATCAAATCTAATAAACGGCCGGGCGTTGCAATAAGAACTTCTACCCCAAACATTCCTTTCATCTGCGGATTGATGGAAACTCCACCATAAACAGCCATTGTACGAATTTCACGCTTCAAATTGTCTGTAAAAGCTCTGAAAACTTCATCAATCTGAATCGCCAATTCACGTGTAGGAACCAATATTAAAACCTGAATATTACGGTCTTTCTTAACCTCTGCATTTTGCAGTTTTTCTAAAATAGGCATCACAAAACAAGCCGTTTTTCCGGAACCTGTCTGCGCAATTCCCATCAGATCTTTTCCCTGCAAAATTACAGGTATCGCCTGCTCCTGAATCGGAAACGGCTTCAAATACCCTAATTTTTTAACGGAATGAATAATATTGTGTGATAATCCTAACGATTCAAATGACATAAAAATACTTATTTACTGCAAAGATAAGCTATTGGTATTTGTTTTATATCCTGAAAGTGAAATAGTGATTGTTTTTATAATTAAACAAAGATCTTGTTTTGTTGGAGAATCGCAAAGGCGCAAAGGTTTTTAATCTTGACACTGCTTTAAGGCGCAAGAAAATCGAAGATTTTCATCTATAACGGGATAAATTTTATCAAAGATAAAATCCTTGCGTCTTATAACAGCATTTTTTCATCAATCTTTGCGCCTTTGCGATTAATAACCTTTTTCATATTTATAAAATTTTGTTTAAAAATTATTAATCTAAATGCCGTTTTGTCCGATAATTAATCTTTGGACAATTTTTTGAATATTAGTTTTTATATATTTATCAAAAATTCGAGAAATCTAAATATGAAAAAAGCGTTAATAATAGTAGATGTACAGAATGATTTTTGTGAAGGCGGTGCATTGGCAGTTCCTGGAGCTAACGAGATTATTCCTTACATCAATCTTCTGATGGAAGAAAATGAATACGATCAAATTGTTCTTACTCAGGATTGGCATCCTGCAAATCATAAAAGCTTCGCAAGCAACAACGGACAAAAAGTTGGAGAAAGCATTATTTTGAATGGTGTTCCGCAGTTTATGTGGCCGGATCATTGTGTTCAAGGGACTTTTGGAGCAGAATTTCATAAAGATCTGAACAGAGATAAAGTAACTCACATCATTCAAAAAGGGAAAAATACTGAAATTGATGCTTACAGCGGTTTTCAGGACAATAACCACTTTATGAAAACCGGTTTGGATGATTTCTTAAAATATCACGAAATTCAGTTATTAGAAATTGTAGGTTTAGCAATGGATTATTGTGTGAAATTTACATGTACTGATGCTGTTGCAAACGGATATGTAACATGTTTGCATTTCAACGGAACACGTGCCGTAAACGTAAAACCGGATAATGCAAGAGATGCTATTTTTGAAATGCTTCAGAAAGGAGTAACTGTTTTAGGATAATTTTTTAAAGCATTTTGTCATTCTAAAGGAATGTAAATAATTAATTTTTATTTAAACTCTTTGTATAGATTCCTCCGGAATGACAAAAACTCTGGAAATAGATAAACAAAAAAGACGTTGAAAATTAATTCAACGTCTTTTTTTATTTTTAAACCTTAAAATTTAGCTTAATTAAAGCATTTTCAAAGTATTCACTTCTAAATCTGTAAGAATTCTCCAGTGTCCTCTTTTGATATTCTTCTTCGTTAATCCTGCAAATGTTACTCTGTCAAGAGCTTCTACTTCATATCCTAATCTTTGGAAGATTCTTCTGATAACACGGTTCCATCCAATGTGGATTTCAATTCCGATCTCATTTTTAGGTTTACCTTCGATGAATGAAATTTGATCAACTGTAGCTATCCCTTCATCTAAACGAATCCCTTCAACGATCAATTTCATGTCTTCATTGGTTAATTTTTTATCCAATGTTACGTGATAGATTTTTTTCGCATCAAAAGATGGGTGCGTCAATTTCTTCGTCATGTGTCCGTCATTTGTTAAAAGAATAACACCCGTTGTAGAACGGTCTAATCTTCCAACTGGGAAAACACGGTACGGAGAAGCATTTGCCACAAGATCCATTACTGTTTTTCTTGCTTTGTCGTCTTTTGTAGTAGAAATATAACCTTTTGGTTTGTTTAATAGTACATAAACAGGCTTTTCTGGAGTAATGTTTTGTCCGTCGAAAACTACTTTATCCGTTTTTTCAACCTGATAACCCATTTCAGTTACTACTTTCCCGTTTACTTCAACTAAGCCTTGAACAATCAGATCATCAGCTTCTCTTCTGCTACAAATCCCTGAGTTTGCGATATATTTATTAAGACGAATGGTATCTTTATGGATATCTTTTTCGATCTTATTTAATCTTCTTTTCTGTACAAAAGATTTTGCTCTGTCTTCATCTCTGTCGCTTCCGGTAGAAGGTCTCTTACCATACTTTAAGCTGCCTCTTTCGTATTTACCTCTTTTGTTGTCTTTGGCATCAGGATCTCTTGGCCCACCTCTTTTAGAAACAGGTTTACCGCCAAACGTTTTTCTTTCTCTACCTTCGTTTTGTGAAGTAATGTAAGGCTCTCTGCCAGGTTTTGAGCTGCGATCTTCATCACCACGGCTTTCAAAATTTGTATCACCTCTCCTAGAATCAGGTTTGTTAAAAGGTCTAGAGTCGGTATCTCTATCACTTCTGCTGAAAGGCTTTTTCTCAAATTTTGAATTGCCATTTTCATCTCTATCTTTTTGGCCAAAACTCTTGTCACTACTTTTAGAAAAAGGTTTTGATTCTGAAGAATTTCCAGATTTAGGAGCGCGAGAACTTCCGGAATTTCTTGTTGAAACTCTTGGTCTTTTAGGTTTTCCTGAATTATTATTGTCTCTGCTCATGCTAAAATATTTTTGCAAAGATAGTAATTTAGTTACGAGTTAAAAATTAAGAATCATAACTTTGCAATATAGTTTCACTATTAACGTTATAGAAATTCTGAAAATGATAACAATATTAAACGATAATTTTTCTCAATTAAACGACTTTTTACACGAAAAATCATTCAGCAAAATCTTTATTTTAGTTGATGAAAATACACATGAATACTGTCTTCCCGTTCTTTTGGGCAATTTGGAAACCGAACTTTCATTTGAAATTCTGGAGATTGAAGCTGGCGAAGAAATGAAGAATATCCAAACGGCAAACCAGCTCTGGGAAATTTTGACAGAAATGAAAGCCGACAGAAAAGCGCTTGTCATCAACCTTGGAGGTGGTGTTATTACGGATATGGGAGGTTTTGTGGCTTCTACTTATAAAAGAGGCGTTCAGTTTATTAATATTCCGACTACCCTTTTATCGATGTGTGACGCTTCTATTGGCGGGAAAACGGGGATTGATCTGATGCATTATAAAAATATGGTAGGAACTTTCTCTTTTCCTGAACAGATTTTTGTGTATCCTAAATTCTTAGAAACTCTTCCTTTTAAAGAATTAAGAAGTGGTTTTGCCGAAATGCTAAAACACGGATTGATCGCAGACAAAAAACATTGGGACAATCTTATTCAGATTCATAAATTAGATATAGAAGGAATTATTCCGCATATTCAAACGTCAATGGATATTAAACAGGATGTTGTAGAAAAAGATTTTCATGAAAAAAATGTCAGAAAAACCCTGAACTTTGCTCACACAATCGGTCATGCTATTGAAAGCTTGTGTTTGGAACAGGGAAATCCTATTTTACACGGTGAAGCTGTTGCGATGGGAATGATTTCAGAAGCACATCTCTCCTATCTTGAAGGTCTAATTTCAGAAGATGATTCAAAAATTATTATTGAAAACGTTCAAAGATATTATCCTTATTTAGATATAAGTGATTTTAAAGATGAAGACATTTTCTCTTTATTATTGAATGATAAGAAGAATGTTGACAGTAAGATCAATTTCTCTTTACTTTCAGGAATAGGTACTTGTACTTACGATTATCAATGTAGTCAGAAAAACATCGTTGATTCTTTAACTTTTTATAGAAATTTAGAAAATATTTAATTCTGTTTATTAGATTTTTAAGAAAAACTATTAAGTTTTAGACAAATATGTTAATTTAGATTTTATCTAAACAAATGTTTATTTAATTTATTAATATGTTGTTTTTCAATTAAATATATTTTTTAATAGCCTGTTTTTATAGTTTAATTTTACTGACTTTTGTCATGTTTTTCAGTTTTGGCAAGCAATTTGAAAGATACTCTGCGTCAACGTAAAAATTGACAGTAGTAAAATTTAAAATTAAGAATAGTAAAATATTAAAAAATTAAAGTTATGAAAAAGTTAATTTTAGGATTAGCAGTAACTGCAAGTTCACTAGCATTCGCACAAACAACTACAGCTACGGCTTCATCTTCAAACCCAGTTACATTTGGTGTTAAAGGAGGAATGAACGTTTCTTCTGCAACTAAAGGATCTGGTCTTGATGACAACAAATCAAAAATCGGTTTTAACGCAGGTGTATTTGCTAATATTCCAATTGCAAGTTCTTTCAGCATTCAGCCAGAGGTTATTTATAGCCAGTATGGTAACAAAACTGAATATACTGTACTTGGTAACAAATACTCTACTTCTAGCCATTTAGATTATGTTGCAGTACCAGTAATGTTTCAGTACAACGCTTTACCAAACCTTTATTTAGAGGCTGGACCAGAATTTGGTTTGATGGTAAGTGCTAAAAACAAAATCAAAAACGAAACAAACGGAAATTCAACTACAAGTGATAACTATAAGGATGATTTAAATACATTCAATGTAGGTATTGGTATTGGAGCTGGATATTATTTCACACCAAACTTCGGAGTTACAGCTAGATATGTTGCTGGTTTAACGGATATCGTTAAAGATAACCCTGGAGATGCAATTAGAAATAATGTATTCCAAGTAGGATTGGCTTATAAATTCAAATAAGCATTCTTAACATTCAGATAACAAATTTTAATTCAATATAAAGTCAGATCGTAAGGTCTGACTTTTTTTGATTTATAGCTGATTAATAATAACTTGAATCTGTTGTGAATTTTGAATCTTGGTATTTCGAGAATAAGTGAAACGCCTTTGTTTATCTTGGCTTCAAGAAATCAAAATCGATTCTTTGTCTTTCTTTGTGTTTAATAATCGCAAGGCTAAACAAAGTTTTTTTGAAGTAAAATAACTTTTAATAAAGATAAACAAAGGCATTTCATTTAAAAAAGTGAAACAAAAAATATGTATTTAATTTTCAGTTAATTACTACTGCTTTCGAAATGCGTAACAGGTTAAAATAAATGTCAATATTAAATGTAATCGTTAAAATATCATCTTATTTTTATTGATTTTAAAGTCAATTAATATTTTTTGGCAAGAAATTTGCATAATGGGGATTATAAAACGAACAAATCAATAATAAAAAATTAACTAAACAAAAAACTATGAAAAAATTATTCTTAGGATTAGCAGTTGCTGCAAGTTCAATCGCATTTGCTCAAGAAAAAGCACCTTCTTCTTCTCCACTTAAACTTGGAGTTAAAGCAGGTCTTAACGTTGCTACTATTTCTGGTGGTGATTCTAAAGCTAAAGCAGGATTTTATGGAGGTTTATTTTTGAATGCTCCAATTGCATCAAATTTCAGCCTTCAACCGGAAGTTTTATATAATGGTGTTGGTGCGAAAGCAGAAGATCTTCAAGGTTTTAAATTAAATTTAAGCTACATTTCAGTTCCTGTAATG
This sequence comes from Chryseobacterium glaciei, assembly GCF_001648155.1. Lineage (NCBI taxonomy): Bacteria > Pseudomonadati > Bacteroidota > Flavobacteriia > Flavobacteriales > Weeksellaceae > Chryseobacterium > Chryseobacterium glaciei. Next base: position 4,435,850 of record NZ_CP015199.1, read on the forward strand.
TTCCAATATAATGCAACTCCGGAATTTTATCTTGAAGCTGGACCTCAATTCAGTTTCTTAATAGATTCTAAATTAAAATATCAGTCTGTATCAGTAAAAGCAAACGATTCAATCAAAGGTTTTGATTTTGGTATTGGTATTGGAGCTGGTTATTACTTCACTCCAAACATCGGTGTTAATGCAAGATATGTTGCTGGTGTTACAGATATAGGTAAAGAAGTTGCTGGTGCGCAGCCTGAAGGAAAAAACAATGTTTTCCAAGTAGGTCTTGCATACAAGTTCTAACAGATATTGATTTTAATAAAGAAAAGGTCAGGCTATTTTTAGTCTGGCTTTTTTGTTTTTATGTGAATGTTATATTTTATGCAAGATTTTTATTTTAGCATGAAATAAATAACAAATTAAATTTTCCTTTATAAAATTAATCAATCTCATTTAATAGTTATTGAATTTTAATTAATCCTATGATATTAGTTAAAAACTATATTTGTAATTATTTGAATATCAGATAATTATTATTATTTTGGCACGTCATTTGAAAACAAACAGATAATCAAACTTAAAATAATTGTTTGACGAATAACAATAATAATCGAAATTGTAAAAACAAAATTTATGAAAAAATTAATTTTAGGAATAGCAATTACTGCAAGTTCTTTAGCACTTGCTCAGAAGGCAGCTTCAAAATCTCCCGTTACATTTGGTGTAAAAGCAGGAATGAATGTTTCATCAATTTCTAAAACAGAAGGAATTGATCAAAAAGCTAAAGTAGGATTTAATGCCGGGGCATTTGCTAATATTCCGCTTTCGAGCCAGTTTAGTATTCAGCCGGAATTGCTATATAGCGGACTAGGTTCAAAATCTGTAAATGCGTATGAATATTCCCTTGCAGGTGTTACAACTAAAAGAAAAGATACATATACGACATCGCTGAATTATATAACAGTACCTGTAATGTTCCAATATAATGCACTTCCTAACCTTTATTTGGAGGCTGGTCCTGAGTTCGGATTTATGTTAAGCGGGAAAAATAAAGGAGATGTTACAACTACAGTTACGTCAGGCGGTAATACAAGTACAGCAACCAAAAGTTATTCTGATAAAATTAATAAGGACAACGTAAATTCATTCAATTTGGGTCTTGGTATTGGTGCAGGATATTATTTTACTCCTAATATTGGGGTGAGCGCAAGATATGTTGCCGGTTTAACTGATATCAATAAGAAAAGCGGTAGCGGAGATGCTATTAAAAACAATGTTTTCCAAGTAGGAGTAACATATAAGTTTAAATAATATTAAGAGACCATAAAAAGTAGTAGATTAGATTTCAAGTGATGAGTCAGATTATAGTTTTAATCTGGCTCTCTTTTTTTTATTGTTTAATATTGATATTTTTTCTGGAATCGTATGATTTATTAAGTTTAACACCTATTAAATAAAAGGGGGTTTTACATTTCTATTTCAGAAATTTATTCCGTGTATTGATAAAACTGAATAAATATTCGACCGATTAACTAATAAATTTAATTGGTTTCTTCTTATCAACTTGCTTTCTTAAATAAATAAAAAGAAATTTTCAACATTATTTGAAATAAATTTTTATATCATAAACTTAATTAATTTGGTGTAAAAATTAATATAAAATTCATATTTGATTACGAAATTTCAATTTAATTTGTTAAAATCTAGTTTATTTTCAATTTTAAGAATCCTTTCTACAGGGTGTTTATGACAGGTTAAACGTGTAAATTTTCAGTTTTGGCAAGCAATTTGCAAATTACTCCACGTCTGGTTGAAAAATCAGACTGAGAAAGTAAAGTAAAATTAAAAAATAAACAATTATGAAAAAGTTATTTCTAGGACTAGCAGTAGTCGCTGGTTCACTAGCATTTGCTCAAGAAACAAAAACTACTCCTACAGTAACTACTGTAAACAATGATAAAGGGCCAATAAGAGTTGGTATTAAAGCAGGTGGAAACGCAGCTTCTTTTAATCATCAGGATGTGAGTCTGGATAATCAAAAATTAGGATTCCATGCAGGTGTACTTGTTAATATTCCATTATCTAAAAAGTTTGCAATTCAACCAGAGGTTTTATATAATCAGTTAGGAGCAAAAAGTGTACTTTCTTCTACTGACGTTACTACAGGGGCAACTACTGTAAAAACAAAAGATGATTATTCTACAACGCTGAATTATGTTTCAGTTCCGTTGATGCTTCAAATGAGACCTACAGAAAACTTTTATATAGAAGCAGGTCCTGAATTCAGTTATTTTATTAACGGAAAAAATAAAGGCTCAAGAACAATTGAATCTACAACTGGAGGTGTTACAACAACTCAGGCTTCATCAACATCTGAAGACATCAATAAAGATGATATCAAGAAATTTAATGTTGGTTTAGGTCTTGGTTTAGGGTACGATTTCACTCATAACTTAGGGATCAACGCGAGATACGTAAACAGTTTAACGAATATTGATGCAAACCCTGTAAAAGGAGATGATGCAACAACAAACAGAGTTTTCCAATTAGGATTAAACTACAAATTCTAGAACAAATTTTAATATATCAATAGAAAAAGGTCAGACTAAATTATTAGTCTGACCTTTTCATTTATCAATTTATTTAAACTTAATTAAATAGTTCTATTTCTTCTCCTTTCGCAACAGGATATTCTTCTGTAAAACATCCGAAACAATGGTTGGAAGATCCTAAAATCTCTTTTAGGCTATCCGTACTTAAAAATTCTAAAGAGTCAACTCCAAGATAAACTCTAAGTTCTTCAGTCGTCATATTGGCAGAGATCAAATCATCTTTTGACGGTGTGTCGATTCCTAAATAACAAGGTGCAATAATTGGTGGAGAAACACTTCTGAAGTGAATTTCCTTTACTCCTGCATCTTTTAGAATTTTAACCAATCTTTTAGATGTAGTTCCACGAACGATAGAATCATCGATGATCACTACTCTTTTGTCTTTGATCTCAGAAATAATCGGGTTTAATTTAAGGTTCACTACCCTTTCTCTCATTTCCTGAGTCGGTACGATGAAACTTCTTCCGATGTATCTGTTTTTAATTAAAACAGGACGGAAAGGTATTCCCGAAGCCTTAGAAAACCCAATCGCCGCCGGAACTCCCGAATCAGGAACTCCAATTACGATATCAGCTTCTACAGGAGCCTGTTCCCAGATCTTTTCACCAGATTTCTCTCTGATTTCGTAAACGTTGATGTTCTCTAAAGTAGAGTCAGGTCTTGCAAAATAAATATATTCAAAAGAACAGATTCTTTGCTTTCCTCTCTCTTCATTCACCATATAAGAGTTTAATTTTCCAGGTTCGTTTTCATTGGTATAAATGATCTCTCCCGGTAAAATATCACGAACATATTGAGCGCCAACAGCATCTAAAGCTACAGATTCTGAAGCAACAACATATGTTTTTTCGTCCACTGCACCTAAAACCAAAGGTCTGATTCCGTTGAAATCTCTGAATGCAAAGAATTTATTTCTCGTCATACCAACAACCGAATACGCACCTTCTATTTTTTCCATGGTTGCTTTGATAGCGCCACGAAGTCCTAGATCAAGATTTTTTTGAATTAATCTTAAAATAACCTCAGAATCCGAAGTTGCTCTGAAAACAACGCCTTCAGCTTCCAATTCTGTTTTTAATTCTCTCGCATTGGTTAAGTTACCGTTGTGAGCGATAGAAAGTATAATCTGATCATATTCGTTTTTGGCGAAAAATGGCTGAAAATTATATTTCTTTTTGTCTCCTGCCGTCGTGTAACGTGTGTGTCCGATTGCAGAATTTCCCATAAAAGCTTCAGGATCCTGGATCTCTTTATAAACATCCAAAACTAAACCTTCATCCTTCATATTGGTGATTTTTCCGTCCTTAAGAACAGAAATACCACAAGCTTCCTGACCTCTGTGCTGTAAAGCAAAAAGTCCGAATTGTGAAAGAGAAAACGTATCAAGATCATTGTCAGAATACATTCCGAAGATACCGCACTCCTCGTTCGGAGCGTCAAGTCTTTCTTCTTCCTGCGTTCTGAAAAGATTTCTTCCGTAGGTTTGAGTTTCAAACTGTTTTAAATATTCACTTTTATGAATGTCTAAACTTTTCATTTCTATTTTTTCTAAATTTTGATGATGGAAGCTGGGAGCTTGAAGTCTGAAGTTTACAACTAAACTTTTAATTTTTGCCGATAAACTTCCAGCATCCAACTTCTGGCTTCTAGCCTAAATTACTTACCTAGTAAAGTTTTCAGTCTGTTGTAGATCTCAACGTAAGCTTCAGTTACTTCTCCAAGATCTCTTCTGAATCTGTCTTTATCTAATTTCTTCATTGTATCCTTGTCCCAAAGTCTACAAGTATCAGGAGAAATTTCGTCTGCCAAGATGATCTCTCCGTCAGAAGTTTTACCTAATTCAATTTTGAAGTCAACAAGGATAATATTCATTTTATCGAATAAATCGATCAGAATTTCGTTGATGTCAGAAGTTAATTCATACATCTCATCAAGCTCTTCATAAGTAGCCGCACCTAAGAAAACTGCGTGGTGATCGTTGATAAGCGGATCTCCCAATTCGTCTTTTTTGTAGCAGATATCGAAGATTGTAACCGGAGATTTAATTCCTTCTTCAACTCCTAATCTTTGAGCCATACTTCCTGCAGAATAGTTTCTTACAACCATTTCCAAAGGAATGATAGATACTTTTTTTACCAACTGCTCTCTTTCGTCCAATTGCTTAATGAAATGAGTTTTGATCCCTTTTTCATTTAAATATTCAAAAATCAAAGTTGTGATGGCATTGTTCATTTCACCTTTCAAATCAACAGATCCTCTTTTTTGAGCATTGAATGCAGTCGCATCGTCTTTGAAACGTACAACTACCTGATCTGGATTATCGGTTGCAAATACTTGTTTTGCCTTACCCTCGTACAACATTTCTTTCTTTTCCATTTTTCTAAATGTCTTATTAGTTAGATTTATATTTATTTTACTTAATTAAAATTCCTGTTAAAACTGCCATTCCAAAGCTCAGTAATGTACCTATCAATACATATTCTGTTAACTTTCTTTGTTTGGCCTGTGCAAGATCGCTGAACCTGAAAACAGATTTCGCAGCCACCATAAAACCTACACCTTCCCAGTGATTCACCATAATAAAAGTGAAAACCAGTAAACGTTCTAAAATCCCGATATATTTTCCGGCACTTGATAAAGATTCGGTTTGTATATTATTTATTGTCTCCGGAACAGGTGTCCATGAAGACAATAATATTTTAATAAAAATAGAAGCAGGTGTCGTTAAAAACAAAGCTGCCATTAATATTTTTAAAGTGTTTTGATTTTTTAAAAATTCAAAATTAAATTCATTAAAATAAAAAGATACTCCTGCAATTACTAAAATATGAAGGACTTGATCAATAAAGAACCAATTCTTTTTATTCTTAATAGTTTGAAAAGTCAATTTGGCAGCATCAATAATAAAATGTGAAACTCCCACCAAAACCGCTACCCACCAAAGTTGTAGATCCCAAAGAAAAATAAAACTTAAAACGGTATGAATCAGAACATGAAGATACAAATATTTGCTCTTCAGTTTTTTGCTCTCTTTATCAGCTACCCATGAATTTGGCTGGAGAATAAAGTCTCCAAGTAAATGTGCCAATATGAGTTTAGTAAAGATCATAGTTTATAATTCTGAGATTTTCTTTCTAAAATATTGATTGGTTTCTACGATAAGCTCGTAGTTTGCACGTTTCAGTCGCTGACTTATCGACGATTGTGAAATCGCGAATTTCTTAGCCAGATCTTCCTGAGTAATGTCTTGATTCATGATCATTTCGTGAATGATTTCTGAAGTCGCCATTGTCCAGTTATCAAAGTCTTTGGAAGACCATTTCAACAGAATATTAAGGTCTCTGTCTACATTCTCGTTAGATGTTTTGATGGCAACAGTGTGCCCGTCATTCTTAATGTCATTCAGTAATCTGCCGGAATTTACATAGGCTGTTCCGTTGGATTCTGTGATTTTTTCAGACGAAAAATTTTCCTCACCAATACCAATGGCAATTCTTACATCTAAATTTTCCTGACTTTTTATAAGAGATTTTATGGCTAGAAAATGCCAAAACACATCATCAATGTTACATTTGAACTGAAACTCGTCTCCTCTGTAAATTTCCCACGTAAGTGGTGAGCTCCCCCAATGTTCCAGAAGATTCTTTAGCTTGGTAATCCAAACTTCTGTGTCTGCGTGTTGCGAATTTATAATATCACCCGTAAGGACCGCTATCATTTTGCAAATATAAGCATAATTACTTATAAACAAAAGATATAAGCAGAAACACTTATAGATAATGATTATTAGTGAATCTGCTTATATCAATGATGTTGTAAAACAGTGTGTTTAAAGACTTATTTTGTTAAACCTTCAAGGTTTCAAAAGCCTTGAAGGTTTAGTTTATCATAATTATTTTTTAATAAATTGATAAATTTTTCCGTCCAAATTCAAAAAATAAGAACCTGTCGAAAGGTTTTGTACAGAAATATTCTTCTTATTTTTAAAAGGAGTTTTTTCAGTATAAATCAATTTTCCAGATAAATCTAAGATTTGTGCTGTTTTGATTTTTTCTGTTTCATTTCCGCTCACAAAAATATTTTCCTGAGTCGGATTTGGATAAATTCTGAATTTTTTATTTTCAGTCAATAATTCAGAGGTAAACAATGTTCCTAAGTTATCACAGTAATTACTTGCGTAAGAATCCCATTCGCTAAGATTAAACGAATTTGTCGGCTGTGTAATATTGGTTTTTCTGTATAAGGAAATATTTCCCAAAGAATTACTCTGTCCGCTTGTTCCAATGGCGTCTACAGTTGTTGTTTTGTAACGTAATTCCAGATATTGAGTCCCAGAAAAAGTCATTTGCGGAGCTGCAGTGACAAATTTCGCCTGATTAATTACATAACATGAGAAATTAGCATCTGGATGAAGAATTACAAAGGTTTCATTGTTTTGAACCGTTCCTTCCAACTCATAAGGCGCAGGATAGTAGAAATTACTGCCACTCGGAAGTTGTATTGATAATCTATAGTCGCTTAAATTTACTGTGTGACCTGTTTTATTTGTTATTTCTAATCCTTTATTATTAGATGTACCCTCTAAATATTTTGTAATTAATAAATCTTTAGAATAAATATCTGAAGCTAAAGTCATAACAGGAACAATATTACTGTCCGAAGAAAGCAAATATCCGTTATCATAAGCTTTAACTGTAAAACTATATGCTGTAGAAGCCGTCAAATGATCAATACTTATCGAAGTATTTTTTGTTGAAGCTACCAATGTTCCGTTTTGATAGATTTTATAGCCGATAACATCTGTACTTGTACTTGGCGACCAGCTTAAAGTTGTAAAATAAGCACTTGTCTGAGTTGCAGTAAGATTTAATGGTGTTTGTGGAACAACCGCATCCGGAGTTTGCGACCAGATTGCGCTTACCCAAGCCGGATTATCGATAAAAGGATTTCTATTTTTCTGTAAAGTATAAACGGAATTATTTCGATCAATTTCCTTTTGAGAAACAGGATCTTGAGCATTCCATTGAAGAAGCATTGCGATATATGCGTTATCAAAAGCTTTTTCTTCTGTTCCATCCAACGGATTGGTGTCAGAAGCAGGATTTGCATTATTATTAAAGTTAAAAGTCCCTAGTTTCCCTTCATATCTCACCGCAAAATACAGTAAACTTCTTGCTACATCACCTTTAAATTCATTAATAGGCTCATAAACTCGTCCTGTATAAACTGAATTAGGAATAGCACTGTTTCCGATTCTCGAAGTATTAGTGAAGGTGTAAAAAGTAGTTGTACCAGCAATTCCATAAGGGTAATTACTTCTTAACTGATTGATTCTTGCATCCGTAGGAACTACATAAAATAAATCTGAATACATCGGATAATTGCTATAGAATGTACTTTGAGGCATCATATGTTCTCTGTTCCATCCTTGCCCTTCCGCACTGGCGCTTCCGATAATATTTGCAGTCGTATATTCGTAAGCATCCGGCCCTGTAGGAATTTCAGAATACATATCTAATAATATAGTTGTATTGCTGGCATCATGATCATAATATTTATCGAGATCGGTCTGATTATAGTAATTGGTAAGGTCACCATAATTCCAAATGATGTTTTTTGCCGATATAATATCGTGAAGTTTCGACTTTAAGGCATAGCCTGTAAGCCCCGCTGTTCCATCATAATACCCTGCAGGAGCCTGAGCAGAAATATAAGATGAAAATAAAATTATAGGAAGTAAAAGTTTTTTCATGCTTTGAAATTGGGTGGCTAAAATAGTAAATTAAACGACTCAAAGTTCAGAATTTTTTATTAAAAAATCATTAATTAACAAAATATAAAAAATTGATAATTAAAACTTTGTGAATGAAATACCGTGACGGTAATAATTTTTTTTCGTATACCAACAATTTAAGTATCTTTGGGCACTAACTATTTTATCTATATGAATACAGAAACAATTGACAACATTAAAATGATAGCTGAGACGGCAAGAGAATTTGCTGAAAAAAACATCAGACCGAATATAATGGAATGGGATGAAAGTCAAACTTTTCCAAAAGATTTATTTCACCAATTAGGAGAAATGGGTTTTATGGGAATTGTTATTCCTGAGCAGTATGGCGGTTCTGGTCTTGGTTATCATGAGTATGTTACGATTCTTGACGAGATTTCTCAGGTTGACCCATCAATTGGTCTTTCTGTAGCGGCACATAACTCTCTTTGTACAAATCATATTTATGAATTTGGAAATGAAGAGCAAAGACACAAGTGGCTTCCTCAATTAGCTTCTGGTAAAGTAATCGGAGCTTGGGGATTAACTGAGCATAATACAGGTTCAGATTCTGGAGGTATGTCTACAACGGCTGTAAAAGACGGTGACGAATGGATTATCAGCGGTGCTAAAAACTTTATTACTCACGCTATTTCTGGTGATATTGCTGTTGTAATGACAAGAACCGGAGAGATTGGAGCAAAAAATAACTCTACAGCTTTCGTTTTAGAAAAAGGAATGACTGGTTTTTCTTCTGGTAAAAAAGAAAATAAACTAGGAATGCGTGCTTCTGAAACTGCAGAATTAATTTTCGACAACGTTAGAGTTCCGGATTCTCACCGTTTAGGAGAAGTTGGTGAAGGTTTCAAACAAGCAATGAAAATTCTTGATGGAGGTAGAATTTCTATTGCTGCATTAAGTTTAGGTACTGCAAGAGGAGCTTACAAAGCTGCTTTAAAGTATGCTAAAGAAAGACATCAGTTCGGAAAATCTATTTCTGAGTTTCAGGCGATCAACTTCATGTTGGCAGATATGGCGACAGAAATCGATGCATCTGAATTATTGATTCAAAGAGCTTCAACATTGAAAAATGCTAAGCAAAAAATGACAAGAGAAGGAGCTATGGCAAAATTATATGCTTCTGAGGCTTGTGTAAGAATTGCAAATAATGCAGTTCAGATCTTCGGAGGTTACGGTTATACAAAGGACTTCCCTGCTGAGAAATATTACAGAGATTCTAAATTATGTACGATTGGAGAGGGTACTTCCGAGATTCAGAGATTGGTAATCGGTAGAGATATCACAAAATAATTTTATTTAATTAAAATTATTAAAAGGCCACTCGCCGACAATAAAATATAAAATTAGAATTATATTATCATAATTGAATAGCACACGTATCTTGCGTGTGCTATTTTCTTTTTTTGAGATAATGCATTTTGAACTACATTCAATGTATCGCATAATAATTTGAACGCATTATCATAAATTTTCTTAAATAATTTTGTTTTTCATTATAAATTTTTCATTAGCTTTGATATCCCACAATCAAAATAATATTTATATGAAAAAACAGTTATCAATGATCGGAATGCTTCTTATCACAGGCATTTCTTTCGCACAGACAGATCGTCTTTGGTCTGAAGGCTCAAGAAAAACACCTTCTGAGGTCTTCGAAAACAAAAATTTCGTTACTAATCCTAAGGTTTACAGCCTCGATATTAACGGGTTGAAAAATGTATTAGCCAAAGCTCCTAAAAGACTGGCTGTTGGCGAAAAATCCATGATCATTATTTCTTTCCCGAATTCAGAAGGGAAAATGGAGAATTTTAAAGTAAAAGAAAACTCAAACTTTGATCCTCAATTAGCTGCAAAGTATCCTGATATCAAATCTTACGTTGGTGAAGGTCTTGATGATCCAAATTCTACAGTTTATTTCAGTATTTCTCAACTAGGATTATCTTCAATGGAAATTTATGGAGATAAATCTGCAGTTTTCATTGAGCCTTACACAAAAGATCTTTCTACTTATGTCGTTTATAAAAAATCAGATAAGAAAGATGATCTTAATAAATTTGAATGTACCGTAATTGATGTTGCTCAAAAAGGAGTTATCAGTGCAAACAATCTTGCAGCAAGACCCAACGCTGATGATGCTAAATTAAGAACTTTCAGATTAGCTCTTTCAAGCACAGGAGAATACACAACTTATTTTGGAGGAACAAAAGCCAACGCATTAGCAGCAATGAACAACACAATGACTCGTGTAAACGGAGTTTTTGAAAAAGATTTTGCAGCAAGAATGGTTCTTATCGCCAATAATGATGCGGTAATTTATACCAACGCTTCTACAGACCCTTATTCTGCAGCTTCAGGAATGAGCAGCTGGAATTCTCAGCTTCAATCAACCTTAACATCAGTAATTGGTGAAGCAAACTACGACATCGGTCACTTATTCGGAGCTTCCGGAGGTGGCGGAAATGCGGGTTGTATTGGCTGCGTCTGTACAAACGGTTCAAAAGGGAGCGGATATACTTCTCCAGCAGACGCAATCCCATCAGGAGACAACTTCGACATTGATTATGTAGCTCACGAAATGGGGCATCAATTTGGAGGAAATCATACATTCTCTCATACCAATGAAGGAACCGGCGTGAATATGGAACCGGGCTCCGGATCAACAATTATGGGATATGCGGGAATTACGGCTCAGGATATTCAGCCACATTCAGATGCGTTTTTCCATGCGGTGAGTATTCAGCAGATTACCAATAATATTAAAGCTAAAACCTGTCCTGTAAGTACTTCAACAGGAAATTCAATTCCAGCAGCTAACGCAGGTTTAGATTATACAATTCCAAAAGGAACACCGTTTATGCTGACAGGAACAGGAACTGATGCCAACGGAGATTCATTAACTTATGTTTGGGAGCAAATGGACAATGCTTCATCTTCTCAAACAGGAGCAAGCTCAGCAGCAAGTGCTACAAAAGCAACAGGTCCAACTTTCAGATCTTGGACTCCACAGACAACTCCTGTGAGATATTTCCCAAGAATGGCTTCAGTTTTAACGGGAGCAACTACAACAGCAGGTTCAGAAATCACTGTTGAAGCTTTGTCTAATGTTGCCAGAACATTGAATTTCAGATTTACCGTTCGCGATAACAGAGCCGGAGGTTCAGGGAATAATTCTGATGATGCGATCGTTACAGTTAATGGAACGGCTGGACCATTCAGCGTAAGTTCTCAAAATTCAGCAACAACTTACACGGGAGGAACTTCTCAAACCGTAACCTGGAACGTTGCAGGAACTACCGCCAACGGAGTAAACGCTGCAAACGTAGATATTCTTTGGTCTACCAACTCAGGAACAACATGGACTACTCTATTGGCAGGAACTCCAAACGACGGAACTCAGGCTGTGGTTATTCCAAATGCTTCTACAACAACGGGAAGAATTATGGTAAAAGGATCTAATCATATTTTCTTTGACGTAAATAATGCTAATATTACAGTAAATGCAGGTTCAGGAAGTGGTGATGTAATTGCACCTACTGCTCCTACTTTAGCTGCTTCAGGAACTGCTTCTACAACTACAAATCTTTCTTGGTCTGGCGCAACAGATGCGGTAGGTGTTACAGGTTATGATGTATATCAAGGAGCTTCATTGATAGGTTCTACGGCTTCAACTACTTACACAGCAACAAGTTTAACGCCATCAACAACTTACAGCTTTACAGTTAAAGCAAAAGATGCAGCAGGAAACGTTTCAGTTGCGAGTAATTCTGTTAGCGTTACAACTCTTGCGGGAAGTGCAGTGAGCTACTGTTCAGCAACTTCAACAAATACAGCTGATGAGAGAATCGGAAACGTAAAATTCGGAACAATCAACAATACTTCTACAGGAACTGCAGGATATGAAAACTTTACTGCTGTTTCTACGAATGTAACAAGGGGAAGTGCTTATACTGTTTCAGTGACTCCGGTTTGGACATCAACGGTTTATAGCGAGGCTTACGCGGTTTACATCGATTATAACGGTGATGGTGACTTCACAGATAGCGGAGAATTAGCTTGGTCTAAAACAGGTTCTACAACAACTCCTGTAACAGGAAGCATCACGATTCCGGCAACAGCAACCGTAGGAACTACCAGAATGAGAGTAATGATGCAATATAACTCTGTTCCAACATCATCTTGTGGTTCATACACTTACGGGCAGGTTGAAGATTATACGCTAAATATTGTTTCTTCAGGGAAAGGCGATCTATTGGGTACTAAAGATTTAATGACAGACATTAAATTATATCCAAATCCTGTAAGAGATATTTTAAATGTTTCAAATACAGCTTCAGAAGATTACAAAATCTTCGATATGGGTGGAAAACTAATTAACTCAGGGAAACTTCAAAGAGGATCTGTAAATGTGAGCAGTCTTGTCAAAGGTGCTTATATGATCCAAATCGGTGAAATCTCAAAAAGATTCATCAAAAACTAAATTACCTTTATCAAATTAGGCTTTGAGATAAAAGGCTGTCTGGAAACGGGCAGTCTTTTTTATGAATTACGATTGGGACAATATCAGCTCTTTCAGAGAAAAAGAACTACTCCGTAAGAATAATATCAAATGTAGTATGAAACAAAATTCAGATCCTTATGAGAATGCAGTTGCAGAGAGAATCAATGGTATTTTAAAACAGGAATTTAATATTGCCAGACTTAATATAGATTTGAAATCAAGAAAAATATTAGTTCAAAATGCTATTTAGGTTTATAATAAATTAAGACCACATTATTCAAATTATTATTTAACACCCCAGCAAATGCATCATCAGAAAGCAATAGTACCTATACCTACAAAAGAAAAAACAGTAAAGATCTTAAAAATCTCTACTGTTTTATTTGTTTAATTATATATCCCTATTTTAGGACGAACAGTTAGAAAATTACAGTAACAAAGTTAATGGACTTTCTAAATACGTTTTTAAAGTTTGTAAGAACTGAGCACCTGTAGCACCGTCTACCACTCTGTGATCACAAGCTAATGAAAGCTTCATGATGTTTCCAACTACGATCTGTCCGTCTTTTACGATCGGTTTCTCGATGATTGCTCCTACTGAAAGGATTGCAGAATTTGGTTGATTGATGATACTTGTAAATGTTTCAATTCCGAACATTCCTAAGTTAGAAACTGAGAAAGTAGAACCTTCCATTTCGTTTGCCTTAAGACCTTTAGATTTAGCTCTTCCAGCCATATCCTTAACACCAGCAGAAATCTGAGTATACGTCATCTGATCTGTGTTTTTAAGAACAGGAACTACCAATCCGTCAGGAATAGCAACTGCTACACCGATGTTGATATTTCCTCTGTGGATCACTTTATCTCCAGCCCAGCTAGAATTAACTTGTGGATGTTTTCTTAAAGCAACTGCAGTCGCCTTAATGATCATATCGTTGAAAGAAATTTTAGTATCAGGTAAAGAATTGATTTCTTTTCTAGCCTCAATTGCTTTATCCATATTGATCTCCACCATTAAATAATAGTGAGGAGCAGAGAATTTACTTTCAGCAAGACGTTTCGCGATGATATTTCTTACTTGTGAGTTTGGAGTCTCTGTATCTTCTCCCTGAACAAAACTTAATGCAACCTGAGCTGCCGGACTTGCAGTCGGCGCAGATGCTGCTGGTTTTGCCTGAGATGGCTGATAATTTTCAATATCTTTTTTTACGATTCTTCCGTTTTCTCCAGAACCCTGAATACCGTGAATGTCAACTCCTTTATCCTGAGCCATTTTTTTAGCCAAAGGAGAAATTGCAACTCTGTCGGTAGATGAAGAACTTACAGCCTGAGCAGTAGGTTTTTCTTCTGTTTTAGCTTCAGATTTTTGTTCTGCAGGTTTTTCTGATGATTGAGCAGCAGGTTTTGCAGCACCAACACTAGAAACATCAGTTCCTTCAGGGCCAATAATTGCTAAAACTGAATCAACTGGAGCAGCACCGCCTTCTTCAACACCTTGCTTCAATAATATTCCGTTAAATTCAGATTCGAAATCCTGAACCGCTTTATCTGTTTCGATCTCAGCAAGAAGATCACCTTCTTTTACTGTATCGCCAACATTTTTGTGCCATTTAGCTACTTTACCTTCTGTCATTGTATCAGAAAGCCTTGGCATTGTAATGATTTCTACTCCTGCAGGAACTTCCGCAGAAGTTTGCTCTACGCTTGTAGAATTATTTTCTGTTTTTGATTCTTCTTCAGATTTTTTCTCTTCAGAACCTCCAGAAGCAGGAGCAGCAGCTCCGCCCGTTAATCCTGAAATATCTTCCCCTTCATTACCGATAATAGCCAAAACAGAATCTACAGCAGCAGCATTTCCTTCTTCCACACCAACGTATAGAAGAGTACCATTTAATTCAGATTCGAAATCCTGAACAGCTTTATCTGTTTCAATTTCAGCTAAAATATCTCCTTCTTTTACTGTATCTCCTACTTTTTTATGCCATTTCGCCACTTTACCTTCCGTCATAGTGTCGGAAAGACGCGGCATTGTAATAACTTCTGCCATAATTTAATTTATTAATTTGTTAATGTGATGAAGTGATGATAATAAAAGTGAAAGTTAAAAAATAACACACCATATCATCCTATCAGCAAATTATTATTGATTTTCAAATTTATCTAAGAATGGATAGTTTTCCTGAGAATAAACATACTCATATACTTTATCAACATCCGGGTATGGAGAATTTTCCATGAACTCGATACACTCATCAACGAAATCTCTTGATTTGTTATCGATAACTTCTAATTCCTGCTCAGTTGCCCAGTTATTTGATAAGATTCTTGATTTTACCAATTCGATAGGGTCATCATTTTTATGAATAGCTACTTCATCCTTAGATCTGTAAGGCTCAGCATCAGACATAGAGTGACCTCTGTAACGGTAAGTTCTAGCTTCGATGAAAGTTGGCCCATCTCCTCTTCTTGCTCTTTCAATAGCCTCGTAAGCAGCTTCTGCCACTTTTACAGGATCCATTGCATCTACAGGAAGACAAGGCATTTCGTATCCTAAACCTAATTTATAGATATCTTCATGGTTAGCTGTTCTTTTAACAGAAGTTCCCATTGCATACTGGTTGTTTTCTACAACGAATACTACCGGAAGTTTCCAGTTCATCGCCATGTTAAACGTTTCATGTAATGATCCCTGTCTAGCCGCTCCATCTCCGAAGAAACAGATATTTACCGCTTTTCTGTCAAAAAACTTATCCGCGAAAGCAATACCAGCACCTAAAGGAATCTGACCTCCCACAATCCCGTGACCACCATAAAAACGGTGTTCTTTACTGAAAATGTGCATAGAACCTCCCATACCTCCTGACGTACCTGTAGCTTTACCACAAAGTTCTGCCATGATTCTCTTAGGGTCTACTCCCATTGCCATTGGATGGATGTGACATCTGTAAGCCGTGATCATACTATCTTTAGTTAAATCCATTGCATGCGTGAAACCAGCAGGAATCGCCTCCTGACCATTATACAAATGTAAAAAACCTCTGATTTTTTGTTTTAAATAAAGAGAACGGCATTTGTCTTCAAACCTTCTCCACATTGTCATATCTTCATACCACTTCAGGTATACCTCTTTAGAAAATTCTTTCATGTGTTAGCTCTTGCTTATTTATTATGAAATAGTTGAGCAAAATTATAAAAAAAACTTCATTTTTATTGTATACATACCAATTGTTTTTTTAGTTATAGTATTATATTTACATTATCAAACTTAAATATGGAAGAAAAACAGCCTTCACTAATACATAAAATCTCAAAAATCATCTCAGATTTTTTTAATCCTCTGACTTCTCTGTTTATATTTTTCATCTATATGAGCGTTCGGGAGTATTCTTTTAAGGAATCACTTGCACACTTTCTTCCTATATTATTAATTGTGATTTTACCTGTGGTGATCTGGCTTGTATGGAATGTGAAAACCGGAAGATATACAAATATGGATGTTTCAAATCGGGTTCAGAGGAAAACTTTATACATTTTTATTGCAGTTTGTGTTATCGGTTACATGATTTTCAATTATATCAAAAACGGATACATTGATTTTATCATGCTTTTTATATTAATTCTTCTTTTTTCCTTACAAATCAGTAATTTTTTCATTAAAAGTTCGATGCACACAGCATTTAATGTATTTGTAGCAGCATTATTTTTTGCACTAAACTGGAAAATGGGGATTCTCTGGCTTGGAGTTGCCGCTTTGGTAGGAATTACGAGAATTATTTTAAAGAGACACACCGTAAAAGAAGTATTTATGGGCGCCGGAATAGCATTTCTGGTATCTTTTATTTATCTTTATTGCAATATACAATTTCAACATTAATCATACTATATGAAAATAAATCATCTTACTTCTGCTGAAGAAAACTTAATGAAACTTTTTTGGGCAATGAATTCATTTTATTTAAAAGAGGTCATGGAGCAGCATCCGGAACCTAAACCGCATCAAAATACAGTTTCTACTTACTTAAAAATATTAGTTGAAAAAGGCTATTTATCAACTGAAAAGGAAGGCAGAATTTTTAAATATACTGTAATTGTTCCTTTTGAAGACTATAAAAAATTCTTATTAAAAGAGCTTTCGCATAATTTCTTTCATGATTCAGGAAAAGAGATCTTAGAGTTTTTGATGGTTGAAAAATTAATTTCTCAGGATGATTTAAGAGCCTATTTTGATCTTAAAATGGAACTTAAACCTACAAAAGTAAAAGCACCGAAACTGGAAATTGCCAACGAAATTTTAAATCCCAAAAAAGATAAAAAAGGCAAAGACAAGAAAAAGAAGAATAAAAAAGATTAATACAAAAAAACACCTAAAATCATGAAAACAAAATTCCGGGAAATCATCGGGAAAGCAGGCAATGTAGTATTTCTGTATCCGATGGTTTTGGTCATTGCTCTACTTACTTCGGTCGGAGCTATTTATATGGCTGAAACCAATTATAGCGATAAATTGCTGTTTACCTATTCCAAAATTACCATGTGTTGCGGACTTGGAATTTCTTTACTATTTGCTTTAAAAATGCTTTCCCAAAGAATTGGTAAGACTTTTTTATTGGAAATTTTTGGAGTTATTTTCCTAATTGGCTTCTATTTTGTCTTTCCTGATGAAAAAAAAGAGTTCATAGAAACTTATGGTTATATCATCGCTATCACCTTCCTACTCTCCCATTTGCTGGTTTCTTTTGTCCCTTTTTTAGATAAAAATAAAGAGCTTAATTTCTGGCAGTATAACAAGAATCTTTTCGTCAATATTTTCCTTACGGTTATTTTTACGGGTGTATTGACGGGAGGTGTAGAATTGGCTGTTTTGGCGGTTGATAAGCTTTTTGATTTTGATTTCAATAATAAGCTTTATGCAAATCTATTCTTTGTTCTGGCCATTTTCGGGAGCTGTTTTATATTTCTGTTATTTAATGAAATAGGACTTAATTATCTTGAAAAAGACGGGAAATATCCTGTGATATTGAAATTTTTCACGCAATTTATTTTAATTCCATTATTGTTTATTTACGTGATTATTTTGTATTTCTATTCATTTAAAATACTGATCAACTGGCAACTTCCGAGAGGTTGGGTTTCTTACCTTGTTTTAGCGTACAGTATTGTAGGGATTCTGGCTTTATTGCTGGTTCATCCATTGAAAGAAAATAATACAAAATCTTGGGTTAAAATATTTTCAAAGGTCTTTTATTTCACAATTATTCCGCTTATTATTCTTTTGTTTACAGCAATTTTCACAAGGATTTTAGAGTACGGATATACTGAACCGAGATATTTTGTGCTTCTTCTGGCTTTGTGGCTTTTAAGTATTGTAATTTATTTTGTATTTAAGAGGAATTCTAGTATAAAATTTATTCCGATCAGTTTGTTTGCCTTTGGAGTTTTTGCGTTAATATTTCCTTATCTGAATGCTTTCAGTGTTGCAAAAAGAAGTCAAAAATCTGAATTGCTTAAATTATTAAATGAAAAACAATTATTAAGCAACAACAAAATCGATTTTCAAAAGAAAGTAACCGACACCATCGTTAATGAAATTGGAGATAAATTTGAATTTTTAGCAGAAAGAAAACAAGAAGATTTTCTGTTAGATCTAATGGATTCAAAAAAGAATCACACTTTAGAAAATGAGATTAAAGTAAATCCATTTTTATCATTAAGATATAGTGTTCAAAGTGAATTCACCAATACAAACAGAACAATAACTTCTGATTACGAAAGACTTAGCCTAGAATCTGAAAAACAATATATCACTATAGCTGACTATCAATATTTCTTTAATTTAAGAAATTATAATGATGATACTAAAGAAATAAATGGTGACAAATTCAATATAGTTGAAAGATCCGATAAAGGAATTACATTAAAAGTAGACCTTAATTCGAAAGAAGAAGTAGACTTCACGCCGGGAATTAATAATTTATTTAAAGAATATTCGGGTAGAAAAGGAGTCATAAAATTACCTGAAATCTCTCTGGAAAAAGATCTTGGAAAATATCATATCAAAGTAGTTTTTCTTAATATTTCGAATGATAAATCGCCATACAATAAATCAGGCTCCATCTATTACGACAATGCAGTACTGCTGATAAAAGAGAAATAAAAAGCATAAAAAAAGCGGCCTAAAAGCCGCTTTCATTGTATTTAGTCCTTAACAATTTTAAATGATTCATCTTTTCCTTCAGATTTTACTCGTAATAAGTAAACTCCTTTTTTCAGATCAGATACATTTACCTGTTTAGAATTATTATCTAATTTTCTTACCAATTGACCTGTCAGAGAGAATATTTCAATACTGCTAACCTTTTTATCAGTGTTAATATTTAAAACATCTTTTACAGGATTCGGATAAATTTTGACACCATTATTTTTAGCAACATCATTAACTGCTAACGTAGCAGAAGTATCAACCACAGAAACATTATCTACATCAATTCCTCTCGCCCAGTTAGAAGTACCTTCTAAAGCGATTAGATAGTTTGCAGATTTATTCGGAAGAGGAATACTTACATCCAGCCAAGCTGCATTTTCTGTAGTATAAGAACTTCCTACCTGAGTCCATGCATCATTAGGATTAGCTTTATAAAAAACTCTCAATTCATCAATATCACCAAACCAGTTTACGTTTGCTAAACTAAATCTAAGTTCAGGATTTGCAAGTGCAGAGATATTTAATGGAGGTAGTAATAATTTTGCCTTTTCACCAGCTTCTTCTGTTCTGAATTCAGCCATTCTTGGGGCTGATTTAGGCATAATTGAAGAGTTTCCATTGGTCGTAACATACGTCCATGTAGCTACACCGGCCCCTGAAACAGCTTCATTACCCCAACATGAAGGGATGGTAGCGTTATCAAAGTTCTCTGTATATGGGAATGTTGCTAAAGGAGCACAAGTAGTCGTAAATGACTGAGCAGTAGACCAAGTACTGAATCCGTTGGCTGCACAATTTGATCTTACATAAAACTGATAAGCCGTAGACGGAGTAAGAGAAGGAAGCGTAGCAAATGCGGTTCCGCTGTTTGCAATAGTTCCTGTTCCTTGAGTAAATCCTGTTGGCCCGTATTCGATTTGATAGGTTGCGCCCGGCGTAGCTGATGCTGTCCAGCTAATGTTTGCCGAGTTGGATGTAACTCCATTTACAACGATAGAAGATGGAATATCACATGCTGGTTTTGGGCCATTAAGAACATCATCAATATCAAAATAAAAAAGATCTGTAGTTGCAGAATAGAATCCAATATAAATCGTTTGCCCTATATAAGCAGAAAGATCATAAGAATATCTATAAAAATCAGGCCCGCTTGATGGAGCTACAGTAGCAGCTAAAGTATTTGTAAACGCAGCAGCTGTGGGTGTTGTTGTAGAGATTTTCAGACTGATTGTTTCCGGATATAAAGGATCGCGGCTTCTTGCGTAAAAAGAAAGATAATCGCTTACTCCGGCAGTAACTGTAATAGCTGGTGTAACCAAATAATCATCATGGGCATCAGAATTATATCTTATTGAAGCTGTTCTCGCACCACTGTAAGCCGTAATACTTCCACCTGTATAATCTATAATTTCCCAGGTGTTTGTATCTCCTCCGTTAAGAGCTGTCCACCCCGTAGGAATTGAAGTAGAAGCTTCAAAATTTTGAAAAAATTGAGCATTTGCAATAACTGGAATTGCGAACAATGCCAAAAGTAGTTGTTTTTTCATAACCTAATTTTTAAATTGAATGTTAATTTACAAATTTCATGTCAGTTTTCAAAATAAAAATAGAAAGTAGTATGAAAAAACGCACTATAATTAATATTCCATCACAATAGTGCATAAAAAAAGCGGCTTAAAAAAGCCGCTTATATTTTTTTACCAACGATTTCCACCACCGTTACTTCCTCCGCTACGGTTGTTTCCACCACCACCGTAACCTCCTCCGCCACGGCTGTTTCCACCACCACCATAGCCGCCTCCGCCGCTTCTGTTGTTGTCGAAACTTCTTCTTGGCTTCTCTTCTCTTGGCTTAGCTTCAGAAACGTTAAGCGTTTTTCCGTTTAGTTCGTACTGGTTAAGAGCCTCAATTGCTTGTTTTCCTTCTTCATCACCCATTTCTACAAAACCGAAACCTCTAGAACGACCAGTTTCTCTGTCTGTAACTATTTTAGCAGATGATACTTCACCATAAGCTGCAAATAAATCGTGTAACTCGTACTCTTTAGTTGAGTAATTAATGTTTGAAACAAAAATGTTCATTTTGAATAAAATTAAAAAATTAATAAAAATTTGGTATATAAAAGAAAAGCAACATAAATTAATGAACAAATATTGATTCCAAATATAAACGTATGCAAGATACAATTAAAAATTTCAAATCAAAGTTTTTTTTATCTGTATTTTCTACAATTTCAGTGCTTCCAAGGCTTATATATTAAAAAAAGGCAAATATTTATTATTTTTCAATAAATATTTATTGATATTTGTATTAAAATTAAGAATTATTTAACATAAAAACCAATCACTAATTCTGAAAATTATATGCCAATAATAATAAATTTAGATGTAATAATGGCTAAAAAGAAGGTATCTCTTAACGAATTATCAGAAAAAGTAGATATTACTCTATCCAATCTTTCGATTTTAAAAACTGGAAAAGCAAAAGCCATTCGTTTCAGTACACTTGAAGCTATTTGTAAAGCTTTAGACTGCCAGCCTAGTGATATTTTAGAATATAAAGAATAAACCGCATGATGTTATTATTGATACCTATTGTACATTCTGAAAGCAATCTTAATTGATATATTGTTTTCCTTTTTTAAATGAAATGCATTTGTTTATCTTGATTAAATTATTTATTTCAAATAAACTTTGTGTAGCCTTGTGATTAATTAAAGGCAAAGAATTGATTTTAATCTCTTTAATGTAAGATAAACAAGGGCGTTTCACTTATTTCCGAAATACTAAGATGCAAAATGCATGATTCTCTATAATAATGTAAATTCATTTGCTTTAAGTAAAAAATGATTGAGAAAATAAATAATTCTCTTTTAATAACTAAATCTCATTCCTTTGATAAAGCCAGTTTTAAACACTAAATTTGCATCACAAATAAATGAAACATGAATTACCACACTAGAAAATGGGTAAAACCTGAAGATCTTAATCCTAATCATTCACTTTTTGGAGGAAGATTATTACAATGGATCGATGAAGAAGCTGCTCTTTACGCTATCATTCAATTAGAAAACACAAAAGTCGTTACCAAATTTATATCTGAGATCAATTTCGTAAGCTCTGCAAAACAGGGAGATATCATAGAAATTGGAATTGAAGTTTCAACATTCGGCTCAAGTTCTATCACGTTAAAATGTGATGTCAGAAATAAAATGACCCACCAAACTATTATTACTGTAGATAAAATTGTAATGGTAAATCTTGGAGAAGACGGAAACCCTTTACCACACGGGAAAACACAGGTTGAGTTTGTAAAAGACAGATTAAACAGTCAGTTATGAAAATTTTCATAAAAAATATGGTTTGCGGCAGGTGTATTTCTGCCGTTGAAAATATTTTTAATGATTTTAATATAAAGATTAAATCAATTAATCTTGGCGAGGTCGAATCCGAATCTGAAGTTTCAAATGACACGCTGGAATTGCTTGAAAAACGACTGAAAGAAACAGGTTTTGAGAGAATAAAAGATTCTGCACATCAACTTATCGATAAAATAAAAACACTGATCATCGAAAAGATCAGCGAACTTGATATTGATGAAAACTTCCTAATTTCTGAATTTTTAAGCTCAAAACTTCATAAAGATTATAGTTCACTTTCAAAAACTTTTTCCCAAAACGAAAATATTACGCTGGAACAGTTTTTCATCCTTCAAAAAATTGAAAAGGTGAAAGAACTTCTTCTATATAATGAATTCACATTAACGGAAATCGCAGGAAAATTAGGCTATAAAAGCGTTCAGCATTTATCATCCCAATTCCGAAACAGTACAGGCTTCACTCCTACTGAATTCAAAAAACTAAAAATTCATACTAGAAAACCCTTAGATCTTGTTTGAGAGTTTGAGCGTTGGAGTGTATTAGAATTTTTTGTGTAAACTAACTGTTCATTCTCAAACCCTAACACACTCCAACACTCCCACCCAAAAACCCCTCAAACCAAATTCTATAAACATTATCCTTAAATTTATAACAAGCTTCCACTTTCATTTTGGAAATTTGTAGTATAAATTTAGGATCATGCAACAACAATATAAAATACTCGGAATGACCTGTTCCGGTTGTCAGAAAAAAATATCAGAAAAGCTAAACAGCCTTGATGATATTAAAGCTGATATCAATCTGGAAAATAGTACGGCAACTATTATTTCCGATAACGAAATAGAACTTTCTACTTTAAATAAAGTGTTAGAAGAAATTGGAAATTACAAACTAGAAGATCCAAACAACCCTGACAAAGCTTTTATAAAACCTCAAGACCGAGTTTCCCCATCTTCGGTATATTATTGTCCGATGGAATGTGAAGGCGATAAAGTATATTTCAAACAAGGAAAAAGATGCCCCGATTGCAATATGTACCTTGTCCCAATCGAGGAAAAATTAGCAAAAGACCCAAATCATAAACCAACTTACTCTTCTACCAACTTACCAGGAAATTTCAAAGATAATATTGGAAAATACTATTGCCCAATGTTCTGCGAAAGTGATAAAGTATATGACGAAAAAGTTGATTGCCCTGTTTGTAACATGCATTTGGAGGAAATTACAGAAGATTTAGTTAAAAATTCAACCTCGCATACACATTCTCATTCCCACAATCACAGTCATCATCATGAAGCTCCGAAAGTTACCGATGAAATGGCTGGTAAATATTTTTGTCCAATGTATTGTGAGGGCGACAAAGTTTATGACAGCAATGTTGGTTGTCCCGTTTGTGGAATGGATTTAGTAAAATATCCCGAAAAGAAAATTGCAAAATACACCTGTCCAATGCATCCTGAAATTATCCGTGATGAACCCGGAGATTGTCCAATCTGCGGGATGGATCTGGTAAGAATGCCCGATACACATGTTGAAGAAGAAGATGAAACCTACAATATTTTAAAACGTAAATTCATTATTTCTCTGGCTTTTACCATTCCTGTTTTCATTCTTTCTATGGGTGGAATGTTCATTAATTTCCCCTTTTCTCATCAAATTCAGGGAATTATTGAACTAATTTTAACGCTTCCTGTTCTGTTTTATTCAGGTTGGTTTTTAATGAAAAGAGGTTACATCTCGTTCAAAACATGGAATTTAAACATGTTCAGTTTAATCGTTTTAGGCGTTGCTGCAGCATTTATTTTCAGTATTGTAGCTTTAGTATTACCTGATATTATGCCGCATGAAATCCGAGGTCACAATCATGAAATTCCGTTATATTTTGAAGCAGTTACCGTTATTTTAACGCTTGTTATTTTAGGACAGTTAATGGAAGCTGCTGCACATAAAAAAACAGGAAATGCTATTCGGGAATTAATGAATCTTTCTCCTGATGAAGCCAATTTGATGGTAAATGATGAGGATAAAAAGGTTTTGCTTTCTCAGGTTAAAATAGGAGATTTATTAAAAGTAAAACCAGGCGAAAAAATTCCTGTTGACGGAAAAATTACCGAAGGAAATTCTATTGTAGACGAAAGTATGATCACGGGAGAACCTATTCCTGTTGAAAAAACGGTAAATGACAGAGTATCTTCAGGAACGATTAACGGAAATCAGGTTTTAATTATGAAAGCTGAAAAAGTGGGTGATGAAACGTTGCTTTCACAAATCATTAAAATGGTTAATGATGCAAGCCGAAGCAAAGCTCCTATTCAAAAATTAACCGATAAAGTAGCTAAAGTATTTGTTCCTGCTGTTATTTTGATCGCCGTTCTTACGTTCATTTTGTGGCAGTTTTTCGGTCCGGAAGGTCAAAAAACATTGTTTGCTTTTGTGAATGCCGTTGCGGTTTTAATTGTAGCTTGTCCGTGTGCTTTAGGCCTCGCAACACCGATGTCTTTGATGGTCGGAATTGGTAAAGGAGCAAAAAATGGTATCTTAATTAAAAATGCCGAAGCACTTGAACAAATGAATAAAGTAAACGTTTTAATTACCGATAAAACAGGAACTTTAACGGAAGGAAAACCGTCAGTAGAATATATTGAAACCGTGAACAATGAAGATAAAAATCAACTCCTGAAATTAGCTTTTTCATTGAATCAAAATTCAGAACACCCACTTTCGAATGCTGTAATTAAAAAAGCAAAAGAACAAAACATTAAGGCTGAAAAAGTACAGCAATTTGAAAACATTTCAGGGAAAGGAGTGAAAGGAAACATCAACGGAAAAACGATTTATCTCGGAAATGAAACACTGTTAACTTCAAATCAAATTATAATTCCTGAAAATCTAAAACAGAAAGCAATTGAAGTGCAATCAAAAGCACATACAATTTCTTATGTTGCTGAGGGTAATTCAGTCTTAGGGTTCATAAGTTTTACGGATAAAATTAAAGAAAGTTCTAAAAAAGCAGTTCAGCAATTGATTAGTGAAGGCATTGATATTATGATGATGACGGGCGATAACGAACACACTGCAAAAGCTGTTGCTGATGAATTGGGGATCAAACATTTTAAAGCTAACTGTCTTCCTGAAGATAAATTAAATGAAGTAAAAAAGCTTCAAAAAGAAGGTAAAATCGTAGCCATGACCGGCGATGGAATCAACGACTCCCCTGCTTTAGCACAAGCCAATATCGGGATCGCCATGGGAACCGGAACTGATGTAGCCATCGAAAGTTCTGAAATTACCTTACTAAAAGGAGATCTTCTTGGAGTAGCACAGGCAAAATTATTAAGCGAAAAATTATTGAAAAACATTAAGGAAAACCTATTCTTTGCTTTCATCTATAACGTCTTGGGAGTTCCGATTGCGGCAGGATTATTGTATCCATTTTTTGGAATTTTATTATCACCGATGATCGCGGCAGCGGCAATGAGTTTCAGTTCATTATCTGTGATCTTAAATTCATTGCGCCTGAATTCGGTTGATTTGGAGATT
This sequence comes from Chryseobacterium glaciei, assembly GCF_001648155.1. Lineage (NCBI taxonomy): Bacteria > Pseudomonadati > Bacteroidota > Flavobacteriia > Flavobacteriales > Weeksellaceae > Chryseobacterium > Chryseobacterium glaciei. The sequence continues at coordinate 4,461,857 of NZ_CP015199.1, forward strand.
GAATAATTTTTAATTCTTTCGCAGATTTTAATTTTATAAACAATTGAATATAAATCTGCGAGAGAAATAAAGTTTTCACATCAATAGGAATGGGCTTTAGCCCATTTAGAAAATATATTCAATCAATTGGCTTTAGCCAAAACTTAAAATATTTAATACATTTCTAAATATGAAAAAAGAGAATCTTTATATTGGCTGTTCAGGGTTTTACAATGCAGATTGGAAAGGATCTTTATACCCAGAAGATGCCAAAAATAAAGACTTTCTTACCATATATTCTCAAACATTTAATTGTGTTGAAATCAACTCTACTTTTTACAGAAAACCAACTGCAAAAACACTTATCAAATGGTTTGATGAAACTCCTGATGACTTTAAATTTTTCATTAAAATTCCAAAAGTAATTTCGCACGAAAAACGATTGAAAGATTGTAAAGAAGAAATTTCAGAATTTTGTAACCACATTCAAACCAATTTAAAGGAAAAACTTTCAGGATTTCTGTATCAGTTTCCACCTTCTTTTAAAAATACTCAGGAAAATATTGATTTAATTTTAAATACTATTGATTTCAACTTTTTAAATGTCATTGAATTCCGTCATGAATCTTGGTGGACAAAGGAAGTTTTTGACATCTTAAAAGAAAAAGACATCGTTTTTTCCGGAGTAAGCTTTCCTGGAAATTTGCCGGAAGATTTTATTATTAATCATTCTGAAATATTATATTACCGACTCCATGGAAAACCTGTCCTTTATAAGTCGGAATATTCAGAAGAATTTCTTAATTATTTAGCTGATAAAATTAGAAAATCGCAACATAAAATATTTATATTTTTCAATAATACCTGGGGAACTGCTGCAATTCATAATTCGCTGTATTTGAAAAAAATTCTGGAATAAAAACCAGTTAAAAAAAATAAATTAAAAAATCATTAAAAAGTGAAATTTTAAGTAAAAATGGCATATAATTTGTTAACATTAACTTGAAAAATTTAACAGTTTTTAACAATTTAATTTCCATTTACTTTTATGAAAAAAAACTTTGCGGAAAAGTCTAAAAACGGGACTTTTCTTGGGATGCTTGCATTGATGAGTGCAACTTCGTTTTTATTTAACAGCTGTGATCAGCAAAATGACAAGAAAAAATCTGAAAAAACGATTTCCACTGTCCATCCCGTCGCAAAGATAGTCCCCCAAATTGATAATGAAGAAGTTCCTTCAGACAAAAGGGTTATTTATCTTACCTTCGATGATGGCCCTAATCAGGGAACTGAAAATCTTCTGAGAATTTTAAATAAAAGAAATGTATGCGCCACCGCTTTCCTCGTTGGGCAACATGCTTATGGAAGCAAAAAACAAAAGGACGGTCTTGAGCTATTAAAAAACGATCCTTTGGTTGAACTGGCCAATCACAGTTACACCCACGCACACAATAAATACACAGATTTTTATAGAAATCCTGAAGCCGTAGTTCGTGATTTTGACATTGCAAAAGACAGTTTAAGACTAACCGATAAAATTGCAAGAACTCCCGGAAGAAATATCTGGAGACTTAATAATATCACCGCTACAGATCTAAAAAGCTCTGCTCTGGCTGCAAACAGTCTGCAAAAAGCCGGATATAAAGTCATCGGTTGGGATTTGGAATGGAAACCTACAAATAATATGGCTCTAAAAGGAAACCATCAGACAATGCTAAAAAAAGTTGACAGTATTTTCTTTAATGATCTTGAAAAAACATCAAGACATTTGGTTTTTCTTACGCATGATCAATATTTAACTGATGCAGATTCTATTGATGAGCTTGACCTTTTTATCGAAAAGCTTCAGAAAACCAACAGATTTGTTTTCAGGAAAATATCTGCTTATCCGAAGATTAATGAGATTTTGAATTAAATTTTTTCTCCCACTGATTACACAGATTTTCACAGATGTTTATGTTATATTTTCTAATTTTTAAATTGAATTATATGCAATCATCTGTGAAAATCTGTGTAATCAGTGGGATTCTAATTTTAAATTCAATATTCACTAGTTTTTTGCTTTTAAAATTCAGAAATTTGCAATTATGAGCATTACAGAAAACTATCATATTATAAAAAATCAACTTCCCTCAACTGTACAGTTGGTTGCAGTTTCAAAGACACACCCTGTTTCAGCGATTCAGGAGGTTTATGATCTTGGACAAAGAGTTTTTGGAGAAAATAAAGTTCAGGAATTATTGGAGAAATATCCCCTACTTCCAAAAGATATTGAATGGCATCTGATCGGGCATTTACAGACCAATAAAGTAAAATATATTGCTGAGTTTATTGATACCATTCAAAGTGTTGATTCTGAGAAGTTATTAGCAGAAATTAATAAGGAAGTAGGAAAACATAACCGCAAAATCAAAGTTCTTTTACAAGTAAAAATTGCGGCAGAAGACACCAAATTTGGGCTTGAAATTACAGAAGCTAAGGATTTATTTGAAAAATATATTAATGGAGATTTTCCAAATATCGAAATCACAGGTTTAATGGGAATGGCAACGTTCACAGACGACCTAGAGCAGGTAAAAAAGGAATTTTTAATACTGAAAAAAGTTTTTAATGAATTAAATCAACTAAAAAAACTAGAAACATTATCAATGGGAATGAGTGATGATTTCCCGACAGCCATTGAATGCGGTGCTAATTCTGTGAGGGTTGGATCGGCTATTTTCGGAAGGAGAGATTATTCAAAATAGAAGATTTAGGTACAGTTTTTGCTAATAATTCAATCAAAAAAATTAAATTTGCAACTATGCAAAAAATCCTTATTGTAGAAGACGAAAAAGCAATCTCCGGAGTACTTCACAGTATTCTTTCGGATGAACTTACCAATTATGAATTTGTAATCGCCGAAGATGGTTTAGAAGGCTATAAGCAAGTAGAAAAAGAAGATTTCGCGCTGGTGATTTCGGATATTAAAATGCCAAAACTTTCAGGTACAGAACTTTTAAAGCAAAGTTTGGCTTTGAAACCTGAAACTACTTTTATCATGATCTCAGGGCACGCAGACATTGATTCTGCGGTTTCTTGTTTAAGGGATGGTGCATACGACTTCATTTCTAAACCCATTGACATCAACCGTTTGATTACAAGCGTAAAAAATGCCTTGGTTAAAGAAACTTTGAAGAAAGAAAATAAAAATCTTCAAACTGAAAATAAAACTTTAAAGAAAAAAGTTAACAAAAAGTATCAAATGATCGGTCAGTCTGCCGGATTACAGAAGATCCAGGATATGATCGAAAAGGTAGCTGTATCTGATGCAAGAGTATTGATCACAGGTCCCAACGGTGCCGGAAAAGAATTGGTAGCTCACGCTATTCACAATCAAAGTGAAAGAGCAAGAGGGCCAATGATTGAAGTTAACTGTGCTGCAATTCCCTCAGAATTAATTGAATCTGAACTTTTCGGACACGTTAAAGGTTCGTTTACAGGAGCTATTAAAGATAAGCAGGGAAAATTCGAACAAGCTACTGGCGGTACGATTTTCTTAGATGAGATCGGAGACATGAGTTTGATCGCTCAGGCTAAGGTTTTAAGAGCCTTACAGGAAAGTAAAGTTTCTCCTGTTGGAAGCGACAAGGAAATAAAAGTTGATGTGAGAGTTCTTGCAGCAACGAATAAAAATATGCAGAAGGAAATTGAAGAAGGAAAATTCAGAGAAGATCTTTACCACAGACTTTCTGTGATTGAGATCTATGTTCCGCCATTGGATGAGAGAAAAGAGGATATCAAATTATTGGTAGACCATTTTTCGGCTATGATCTCTGAAGAGCACGGTACCGCTTTGAAAAAATTCGATGATAAAGCTATTGAAGCATTAAAAGCCCTTTCTTGGACTGGGAATATCAGAGAATTGAGAAATGTTGTGGAAAGATTAATTATTCTTGGTGGAGCTACTGTTTCCGAAGAGGATGTTGCAAGTTTTGTAAGGAAATAATTTAATTATTATTTTAAATATATTAAAAATTGCAGTATCATATGTTACTGCAATTTTTTTTGTTTTTAACCACAAGAAAAATTTGATTAAAACTATATGAATTATAAACTATTATGAAATTTTTAGATAAAAAATATACAAAAGAATGCCTCACTTTGGCTCTTCCTGTGATGTTGACGCAGGTAGGGCAAGTCTCGGTGAATCTGTTCGACAATATTATTGTCGGAAAATTATTAGGAGCCGACGCATTAGCTTCGGTATCTCTAGGAAATGCGGTATTTTTCTCAATGTTTGTATTGGCGTTGGGATTTTCTTTTGCGATTCCGCCATTGGTTTCGGAGGCGCAGTCTAAAGGAGATCACAAAACAATTAATTCCGTTTTCAGTCACGGATTTGTTATCAATATGACTGTAGGAATCATTTTGATGGGTGTCCTGCTTTTGGGACTTCCTCTACTCTATCATTCAGGTCAGCCGGCAAAGATTGTTCCTGATACGGTTGATTTCTTAGGAATTATGGCAATAAGTATCGTTCCTTTCATGGCTTTTCAGACATTGAGAGAGGTTTCCGAAGGATTATCTTATACGATTGGAGTTACCAAAGCGACCATCATCGCGAATGTCATTAACATTGTTTTGAATTATGTTTTCATTAAAGGACTTTGGATCTTCCCTGAAATGGGTGTAAAAGGTTCCGCATTAGCGAGTTTAATTGCCAGAATTTTCATGGTGGTTTTCTTGTACTATGTGCTTTTAAAAGAGAAGAAAACAAGACAATACATTAAAGATTTTTCGTTAAAAATTCAAGTTTTCACGAAAGCGATGTTTGAAAAAATGGTAAGATTGGGTTTCCCAACAGCTTTACAAATGTTCTTTGAAGTAACGGCTTTTGCAGGAGCAGCTTTTATTTGCGGATTGATTTCTGCTCATGACATCGCTTCTCATCAGATTGCGTTGAGTATGGCTTCCTTTACCTTTAATTTATGTATCGGATTCAGTGTTGCTTCAACCGTGATGATCGGTAAAAAACTAGGTGAACAAAATTTTGTTGAACTAAGAAAAGTCGGCATCAATAACCTGAAAATTGCCTTTATTTTCATGTGTATTTGTGGAGTCATTTTCATCATTGGTAAAGATATACTTCCAACTTTCTTCACTAAAAAAGAAGAAGTTGAAGTGATTCAGTTAGCTTCAAAATTAATGATTATTGCTGCTTTATTCCAGCTTTCGGACGGAGTTCAGGTAACGGCATTAGGAATGTTGAGAGGTTTGCAGGATGTTAAAATCCCATCTATTTATACGTTTATTGCGTATTGGGTGATTACCATTCCTCTAGGTTATTTCCTTTGTGTAACGATGGAAATGGGAGCTTTCGGAATGTGGATCGCCTTAGGATTAGGATTAACGATTTCTGCCGTGATGCTCGTCAAACGATTTTTAAATATGTCTGCGAAAAGAGTGAAGCAGAATGCATAATTAAATAATAAATTGCTAAAAAAGCTACGCAAGGTCTAAGACTTTCCGTAGCTTTTTTTATTTTTGTCCACTTATTACAATTAATAAAAAATGAAAAAATTGATATTCCTGCTGGCTTTATATGCAGGTTCATTGTACCAATCACAAACCAACCGATTTATTTATGAGCTTCAGTCCAGAAAAGAGACTTCCGAAGAGTATAGAAAAACCTTCATGAATCTTGATATCAGCCCCAAATCAGTGAAATTTTATGATACTAAATTTGCTGAGTATGATTCTATAAACAAAGCAAGAAACCAAGAAATTTCTCATTATAGTACAAAAACAGATCAGGTTATCGAAAGGGCTCCCAATTCTTTTCAAAATAAATGGTACCGTGATTTTTTTGAATATTTCGTTGTAAAAACCAACGATGAAATGAAGTGGAAAGTTCTTCAGGAAACTCAAGAATATAATGGTTACAAATTGCAGAAAGCAACAACCGATTTTGGTGGAAGAACATGGGATGCATGGTTTTCCAATGAAGTTAATATCAAAGAAGGTCCTTATAAATTCCGAGGACTTCCCGGGCTTATTTTTATTCTGGAAGACGCTGATAAAAATTTCACCTATAAGCTGGTTAGTAACAAAAAGCTAGATATTAATTATGACACTCATCAATTTGTAGAGACTCACTATGGCAAACCAGCGATTCCTATTTCCAATAAAAAATTTAATACCTACGTTGAAGATATTTATGAGAATCCAACAAGAATGCTTTCAGAAGGTATAAAAAACGGACAGAAAGCTACATTTAAAAATGAAAGTATAGAATCTATTGAAGAACTCAATAAAAAAAGAGGAATGCTTCAAAATGGGATAAAAAACCGTTACATCTATATTGAAAAGGATAAAGAACCTATATTTAAAAGCAATTAATTAAAAAATCTGCGTAAAGTCTTGTACATCACGCAGATTTTTTATTATTTCAAATTCTTAAAGGCTTTATTTAAACTCCTCACTTTAATTACAAAATAAGCGATCATATCTTCTTTTGAGACTTTTATCTATTTTCATTTTAACTTGAGAAGCTGAAAATTACATTAATTATTCTTCGCTATTATTTTCTTTTATTTCCTTTAAAGCCTTACTTAAGCTCCTTACCGTAATTCCCAAATAAGTTGCCATATCTTCTTTTGAGATTTCCATCTCTTTTGATTTTAAATCAAGAAGTTGAGACAAGGTGTGTTCTGTGGTACGAAGTTGCTGATATGACGCTCTGCTTGAAGTATTAACGATACGTTCTGCAAAAACATCGAGCAGTAAATTATTCAAAGTCAAATCACTTTTAATTAATGCTTGAAAATAAGGTATTGACATCGAATAAACACTTACTTCTGTCATTGCCTCAATACTACAAAGGCAAGAAACATTTTTAATAACTTCGATTTCACCTATAATTTCACCTTTTCCTAAAAACTCTACGATGTATTCTTTGTCGTTTTCTTCAACAAAATAACATTTCGTAATTCCGCTTTTAATGAGCATTATTTTAGTTGAAATTTCGTTTTGTATTAATATTCTATCTCCTTTCTCAAAAGATTTCAGGGTAATATCTTCTTTATTTTCCTGCTTATTATAAAGTTCTTCTAGATAATCTAAAAATAGTGGATTCGTACGTAACATATTCTTGTTTGGGATAATTGTTCTCTTCTTTTTTAATTTTTATACTGAATTTTGTCGGCCGAAAAATACAAAAATTAACGTGAATAGAATATGAACAATGAGATAACAACAATCGTTTTTTTGAATTGAAGAAGATTGATGAGATTGTTTGGCTGTTAACTAATTTTGAGAGGAAGGGCAAAACCCTAGCCCCGATTGCAGCTTTGTTTGAGCTCATTTTTTGGGTTTCGGTGGCGGCTTTGCCGCCGCCGAAACCCAAAAAATAGCGAGTGCGGAAAGCGGGAAATAGCTTCTGAAAATAAGTAATAAGTAATTGGCAATAAGTAATCTTGGAGATTGCTTCGTCGCAATGAACTAACCAATCCTCTTCCCCAAAATCACCAAACTCCTTTCTACACCATCCAAAACAGCTACATCAGGAAAAGTGCCCCAATCTTCAAATCCGAAATGTCTGAAAAGTTTCAAACTCGGTTCATTATGTAAAAAGATAAAGCCTAACAATGTTTTTACTCCAAATTTCCCTGCATTATCAATACAATATTGAAGAACTTTCTTGCCGAAGCCTTTTCCGCGGCAGCTTTCATCCATATAAATACTGATTTCAACCGTTCCGTTGTAAGCCGGTCTTCCATAAAATGATGAAAAACTTACCCAACCGAGCGTATTGTTTTGATGATCTTCAATCATCCAAAGAGGTCGGGTTTCAGGATTATGTTCATTAAACCATTGTTGCCTGCTTTCTACAGAAACATTTTCCGTATCGGCAGTTACCATTCTTGACGGGATGGTTGAGTTATAGATTTCTACTATTCTTGGCAGGTCTTCAGGGTTTGCATTCCTGAATTTTAATTCTTCCATTTTTAATGACTTATTTTTTTAACTTTTGATATAAATTATCTATTTCAACATTGCCTTTCCAGCCAGTAGATTCTTTCATTGAAATGATAATCATTTCTTCAAATTCTTCTAATGAGTTAGTAGCTCCTTTTACAATTGCATTTTCCCATGGACTTTTTTCTTTTGGAATCATATATTCAATATAAAATGTACCTCTGAATCCATTTATAGCGACAAACCAATCAGATGTATAATCATCTTCTTCAAATAAAAGTAATGTTGCATGTGATGTTAAGCCAAAGATTGTCGTTTCTTTAAATATTCTATTAAACAATTCTAAAACTTTCAACATCGATGTTCCAATATCTTCAAATTTATCTTCTGATTTAGAGATAAATTCTGTGTAAAACTCTTCCAAAGTTTGACTTTTTTGCGCAGAGCAACGAATTATAGGCATTAATAAATAGTATTAAAAATAATGTTTAAAAGTAATAAAAAACTCGCTCTAAAAAGAACGAGTTTTATAATCAATTGTTATTTTTTCAAACATTTCTCAAGAAACTGATCCTGTTCCCAAAGAAGGTGAAGTATATTTTCTTTTGCCTGATAGCCGTGAGCTTCTTTTGGAAGAAGAACCATTTTTACAGGCGCTCCAAGGTTTTTCAATGCCTGGAAATACCTTTCCGTCTGCAAAGTGAAAGTTCCCGGATTATTATCTGCATCACCATGAATCAGAAGTAATGGAGTTTTCATTTTATCAGCATTCATAAACGGTGACATTGCGTTATAAATTTCCGGAATGTCCCAATAATTTCTTTGTTCGCTCTGGAAACCGAAAGGCGTTAGCGTTCTGTTGTATGCTCCACTTCTTGCAATTCCACAAGCGTAATCTTTAGAATGCGTTAAAAGATTCGCTGTCATAAAAGCACCATAAGAGTGACCTCCAACCGCAACTTTCGTTCTGTCGATATAACCCAACTGATCCACAGCGTCAATGGCTGCTTTACCATTGGCAACTAATTGAGTGATAAATGTATCGTTCGGCTCCGTTTTTCCTTCTCCGATGATAGGGAAAGCGGCGTCATCCAACACCGCGTATCCTTTGGTTGTCCAATACACGAAAGATCCGTAGTATGGAAACGTAAAGTCGTTTGGATTTTGGGTATTTTGTCCGGCCGTATTTTTATCTTTATATTCTGTTGGATACGCCCAAATCAGTAAAGGAAGTTTTTCTTTTTTCGCTTTTCTGTCGTAGTTGGCAGGAAGATAAAGTGTTCCTGTTAAGGTAACTCCATCGTTTCTTTTGTATGTGATTACTTCTTTATAAACATCTTTGATGCTTTCAAATGGATTGGCGAAATTGGTTACTGTTTCAGTTTTATTAGACTTAATATTTTTCTTAAAATAATTAGGATACTGACTTGCAGATTGCTGAATGGTCAACACCTCTCCTTTTGACGGATTCAGAATATCAATAATTTCCTCTTTTGCATTCTTTATATTTGAGGTGTAAAGTCTTTTCTTTTTAAGGGTTTTCATATCCATTTCATCGATGAATGGATGTTGACCATCTTTCGTGAATCCGTCTCCGATAAGATAAGATTTTCCACCTTTCATATCAACAACTGTTCTTCCGAATTGATTTTTTGTAGTGTTGAAATTTCCGGGATCGCTGTAAACATCCTGATAATTTCTATCGTCAATTACTTTAGACTCGTTATTATTTAAATCAACCAAATAAGATTTTGTGTTTCTCGTATCGTACCAACCTTCATAAACGATGGCAAAATGATCGTTTGTCCAACTCGTTCCCTCATATCTTTGTTTTGTTTTAAAGAATGATTTTGGAGCAGCTCTGAATGGTGCTTCCCAAGTGAAAATTTCATCTCTGTAATCAACTGTTTTTGCCTGATCTCCGCCATCCAATGCTTCAGAATAGACCAATGTTGCAGGCATGTCACTTCTCCAGCCCATATCTCTTTTTCCTGTTCGTACAGAAGAAAAACCTTTTGGCATTATTTCGTTTAGCGGAACTTCGTTCACAACTTTTACAACATTTCCATTGATATCATAAACCGTTGTAGTTGTTGGAAATCTATTCAAAGGAACAATGTAGGAAAATGGCTTTTTGATGGTTGTTGCCATCATATAATTTCCATCCGGTGAAAAGCTTAATCCTGAATATAGGTCCTGTTCTTTTACTTTCTTCAAGCTTCCATTTAAGTCAACGTTGTAAATATCAGAAGCTGTAAGGACTTCAAAGTTCTTTTCATCCTGTGGATTTTTAAGAAGATCCTGATACGTTCTGTTTTGAGAAACTTTTCCGTCTGATGTAGAAACGATCGGCCCTGTTGGAAGATCTTTGCTTGAATCTATTAAAGTACCTCTGTTTTGAGGAAGTGTTTTAATTAAAATATTCTGAGAATCTTTATACCAAACATACGGACTTCCTAAATTAGCATTCAGATTATCAGCAGTTATTTTCTTTGCAGTAGCTGTTTCCAGATCTATTATCCAAAGTTCTACTCCTTTAGCTGTTGTGTTGGTAAAAGCCAGTTTTTTTTCGTCTGGCGAGAAAGATGTATAAGTAATTTTAGGGTTTGATGGTAAATTTTTAACCTGAACTTCATTTTTATCATTTAGTTTTCTAACCTTCAAATTGTTTGAATACGTCGCTGTACTTGAAATATTGGTTACAGGATTAATTCTAAGTCCTCCCAATTTCATTTCCTGCTGACTAAGATCCTCCAAAGTTTTGTAGGTTGGACGATAAGTGAAAACAATCCAATCTTTTTTGCTGTTCATTAAAACACTTGGAGGTCTTTCGTAGTCTGCAAGTTTAAGAATTTCTGCAGATGGCTTTTGATAAGTAATACTTTCCTGAGCTTCGTAAAAATTAAGAAACGCAAGAAGACAGACAGTTAGCTTTATCTTCATAATATATTTCATTTTTCACGAATTTAACGAATTTTAAATACATAAATAAGCCTTGTTTAAAAGCAGATCCAAATAGTGAAGTTCCAAAATAGACTTGTATCCCATCAAATCGATCCTGCAATCCTTAGTATTAAGGGAAAAAGAGCAAGAAATAAATTTCCTGCTCTTTTAGGTATATATGATAATAATTGATTAATTAGAAAAATAAGTCACGTTAACTGAACTTACTAATGTTCTATCATAATTTATTGATTCTACATCTAATGAGTTTACCGAGGGGTCAATATATCTTGTCATAAATATTACTTTCTCACCTGCGTTCATATATAATAATCCGTTAACAGCCATTGGTATAGGAAGTGATGCTGCTGCATCATACGTATTTTGTGATAAAAATGCAACGGTAGCATTACTAACGGATGTAGGTTTTGGCCCTGTATAAGGTTTTGAAACACCTATTCTAACATTTCCATTAATAGGACCTTTAACAACCAAATTCACCTGGAAATTAAAATATCCGGCTTTATTAGCTATAAATTCTTTGGTATTAGAGTCATAGGTACAAACTGCACTTTGCAAACGAATCCTGTCATACATTACTTGTCTTATTTGATTTCCTCCTGAAATATCTGCTCCTAAATAGGTTGTATCATTTCCTGTTTTATTGAATCCTAAAACAGAAGCTACCGTAGGTATACTCAGATTAGCAAGAGCATCCTGATCAAGCATTAGCACCCATGCATTCTTTGAAGTAAGAAACTTATATACATTGTCTTTTACAACATTTGTAGGAACAAGCCCTGCATTTACAGTATTATAAACTAGTAATCCATTTGCAGGATTGGGAATTGTTGTAAGATCATTAACACTAGTAAGGGCAACTTGTGGAAGTAATAATCCTTTTTTTGCATTTGTTGGAAGACTATTAACGTTTATGTCTAAAATGGATGATGGGTTAGGAGTACTTGTGCCGATTCCCACTTGCGCGTTGATTGATCCGAAAATTAATCCGGATACTACTAATAAAATATTTTTCATTGTGTGTGTATTTTCAGCAAATATATGCAAAAAAAACATTTTAGATTTTAATTTAAATCAATATAATTAATCATTTTTAGTAAATTTAACAATTTAAAACAAATAACATTGCATTAATGATAAATATAATTCAAATTCAATTGTAATTAAAATTTAAAACAAAAAACACAAATAATTAATAATTTTTTTAATGAAAATAAAAATTTGAATGAGTCATTTTAACAACATTGGACAAAAATAAAAATAGATATAATTACAAATTATATCTATTAGTTTAAATTATTCCTAATTTTAAAAAAAATATTAAAAATTTAAAAAAAGTTTATTTTTAACTAAATTTTACCAATCAGAGGCTCTTCTTCGTTTTTCAATCATGTGATCTACAGAGAATTTTCCGGCTCCGTAAGCCATCAAAAGAAGATAAACTGATAAATAAATCAGGCTCAATTCTTTCTTTTCAAAAGGATCAGCCCCATGAACAACAAAGCCTGCAATGATCATTGTAAAGATTAAAAATCCCAATGAAATCCTTGTAAAAAGTCCCAATATAAGAAGAATTGAACATGCAAATTCTGCTATAACAGTTAGTACCAAAGATATTATGGAACCTAATCCCAGAAAATCAAAGAAGTTAATATTTCCACCTTCAAGCAACATCTGAAGTTTTGGAAAACCGTGAGAAAGCATGGCAAACCCTATAAATACTCTTACGATTAACAGGATAATATCTACATAAATCGGGTTAGACTTTGAGCTTAAATAGTTCATTCAATGAAAATTTAAAGATAAAGTTAATAAAAAATCTCCTTAATACAACGATGAATATTGGCTTTTTAGTCTATCTGTATCCGAAATTTTTTAAATCTCTATCATTTTTTCTCCAATCTTTTTTCACTTTAACGAATAAATTCAAGTGTATTTTTTTTGAAAAAAACTTCTCAAGATCTAATCTTGCTTCTGTTCCTACTTTTTTAATTGCTTCTCCTTTATGTCCAATAATAATCCCTTTTTGAGTATCTCTTTCAACGTAAATGACTGAATCAATGAAAATAATTCCTTCTTGTTCCTTGAACTGCTCCGTAACAACTTCCACAGAATATGGAATTTCTTTTTCATAATTCAAAAGAATTTTCTCACGAATAGCTTCGTTTACGAAAAATCTTTCAGGTTTATCAGTATATTGATCTTTATCGTAATAAGCCGGACTTTCAGGAAGCATCGACTTCAACTTAGGAAGAATAATATCCGTGTTGAATGCATTTAGCGCAGAAATAGGAAGAATTTCAGCTTTAGGAATTCTTTCATGCCACTCTTCTACGTGTTTTTCCAAACCTGCCTGATCGGTCTGGTCTACTTTATTCAATAAAAGTAAAACCGGAACAGGGATTTTATTTAATTTTTCAATCAAAAATGCTGATGGTTCAGATTTATCTGTTACATCTACAATGAAAAGGAAAACATCGGCATCCTGTAAAGAATCCTTTACAAAATCCATCATTTTCTCCTGAAGACCATATTTAGGATCTAAAACTCCAGGCGTATCCGAAAATACGATCTGTAGGTCTTCTTCATTATAAATTCCAAAAATTCTGTGACGTGTTGTCTGTGCTTTTTGAGTTACAATTGCCAGTTTCTCGCCCATTAATTCATTTAATAAGGTAGATTTTCCGGCATTTGGTTTCCCAACTATATTTACAAATCCTGCTTTGTGCATAAAAATAATATTACAAAATGCAAAGTTACTAAAACAAAACTGGTCTTTACGGCTAATGTTAAAAGATTTAAAATAAAAAAGCCTCCCCAATTTAAGGAAAGACTTTCTCTGGAAATAGAATTGAACTAAATGATATGAATTTTCATAAATTCTAAACTGCCACGAGCCAATTCCTCAGCATCGTGTGGGGATTTCTGCCATAAAGAAACCATCTGCTGCATTCCCGGAATAGAAGAAGAAAAATTCTCCAACACCAAATTCCCTTCAAAATTGATTTCTTTTAATGCTTTAAAAAGTTCGTTCCAATTTACAGTACCTTCACCAAGCATTCCGCGGTGAGATTCTGTCATGTGAACGTGTTTTAGCTTGTTTCCTGCAAGAATAATCGGATCATAAAAATTATTCTCCTCAATATTCATGTGGAAGGTATCCAAATGAAGAAATAAATTATCTTTTCCTGTTTTTGAGATCAGATCTAAAACATTTTTTGCTGTATTACAAACATAAGTTTCGTAACGGTTGATGGGTTCAATTGCGATGTTTACCCCTTTTTCTTTGGCATAATCTGCAACTTTACTCCAAACTTCAACAATAGTTTCAGCTTCATTTTCAGTTAATGGATTCCCCGAAAATGCTCCGATTCCGCCATGAAGAACGCCTCCTAAAAAATTAGTTTCTAATTCTGAAGTCTTGTCTACAGCCTGCTTTATTAAACTTTCTGCAACTTCAGGATGAAAAGCAATATGAGCTTCTTTTGGAAGATTTAATGAACAGACAACATCCAGATTGTTATCTTTAAGCTGCTTCTTTACTTCTTTAGTATTGAATTCCATTGACGGAGGAAGCAAAATTTCAATTAAATCAAAACCTGCTTTTGCCGTTTTTTCTATTGCATATTTTCCGGCTTCAGGATTCCAGTTTGGGGTGATCCATGAAAGAAGTGAAGCTCCAAATTTTACATTCATTATAATTATTGATTTTTTAATTATTCATTTAAAATACCCACCACTCTGTTCTTACGCCAAAGTAAGTTCCGAATCTTTTCGCTCCCGATTGTTGTAAAAATGGTGAATAAAGACTGTTCATTGCCTGATCGTTGTATCTTGATAATTCCGCAATCAATCTGATATGTGGCCTTGCCCAAACGCTTCTTTCAGCTGTAGGAACCAATGTTGGAGCCAGAACCAATTTTGTCATTGATGCAGGATCCTGAGTTCCGTCTTTTCTTGTTGCAAAATGCAATTCAGAAACAATATGGAACCAATTATTGAAATAATAAGTTGCTCTTAAACCTGTATTAAATTCAGATTTTTTATTGAAAATTTCACGATTATAATAATCCATTGCTTTATTATCACTGTTTGCTCCACCCTTACTTTGAGTGTAAACAGCATAAGCATTTACAGACCATCTGTCAGAAAGATTTAGCAAAATATGTTCAACCGCAGTTAAAGAGTAAGCGCCTTTATAAGTCTTTGTAACTTCATCCGGAGCTCCGTAAGTTCGCCATGTCTGGGTATTTCCGCCATCTCCCCCGTTGGCAATTCCGCCACCGTATCTTAAGGAAATTTGATTAAAAGATCCCGGAAGTTTAGTTTTTAAATCTGTATTTAATTTTGCTCCCAAAACCCAGCCTTTATCTGATGGATAGTTTTCCTTAGAGTTTTTACCTGATTTATCTACATTATGAAATTCCGCAAGAAGTTTCAGTTTATGATCTCCATTTTTAAACGGAATCGTGTGTTCCAAAACAAATACTTCTCTTTGTCTGTAAATCAAACTTTTTGTACCGCTGATCACATTCGTATAAGAATATGGTGTAGAATTGCTTGCTGCCGTATCTATCGCTGCCGGAAAAAACATAGAGAAGCTTGTATTTTTATGTTTCACACCCCAGCCTGTCGCTGAGTGATCATCAAAATAAAAATAATCTGCAATATGTACATCATTAAATCTCAGCCATCTGGATCCTGCCCAAACATCCCAATCACTTCCCATAATATTTCTTGCTTCAACGAAAGCTTCCGGTAAAGCAACGATCATTCCCTGATTAGACTTGGAATCTACGTTTCCTAAAAATGTTCCGCCAGAATAGAAACTTAATCTCGCCTGCATATCAATTTTAGTACTTTTTGTACTGTCGCCTCCTGCAACGGGAGTGAAATGAAAAGCCGGTAGGAAATCTACATAGTCCCCTTGATCCATTCTTCCTCCTAAAGAACCTTGATTATTAAGGTTTAATTGCCTACCTGTGCGCCCATCTGCGTTCGGGGAATATGCTGCTCCGATCCTACCCGTTGTTCCAAAAGAGAACTTTTTATTGGTAATAATGATCTGTGCATTTGAAATTTGACTAGCAATTAGTAAAAGCCAAAAACTATATTTAAAAACATTTGTGTTCATATTCTACTTCAAAGTTTTTGGTTTGTAGAATTTTAAAGCAAAAACAATAATAATCACATAACAGATAATTGGCAATAAATAAGCATGTGCAACGTCTGTTTCAGCAATTTTACCCATAATTGGCGGGAAAACTGCTCCTCCGAACATCGCCATTACCAAGAAAGAAGATGCCTGCTGAACTTTGTTACCCAATCTTTTAAGACCAAGACTGAAAATCGTTGGATACATTACGCTTAAGAATAAATTCAACATAATTAAACTAATGAATGAAACCCATCCGAAACTTTGAGAAATAATAAGACAAAGCACAATGTTACAAGCTGTAAAGATGGCTAAAAGCTTATTAGGCGCAATATATTTCATTAAGAATGTTCCAACAAAACGTCCGATCATCATCATTGCCATACTTAAAGAGAAATAATATGAAGCCTGAGTCTCCTGAAGATGCATTTTTTCAACTCCGTAATTAATAAAGAATGCCCATGTTCCACCCTGCGCTGCAATATTGAAAAACTGAGCAACAACAGCAAAAATAAAGTGTCTTTGCTTCCAAAGCGGTGCATTTGGATCGCTGTCGTGGTGGTGATCTTCGCCAGTTGCATGTTCCAATATTTCAATTTCTTCAGCATGAGGATCTTTTAAACTTGGAACTTTAATGAAAAAGAAAATAATGGTAATAACCAAAATCACAATCCCGATCCAACCATAAAGACTTTTCACAGAATCCAAAGAATTATCTTCCTGACCTGCTCCAAAGATGAAAAAACCACCCAACAATGGTCCGATAATCGCTCCTAATCCGTTGAATGACTGAGCGAAGTTCACTCTTTGATCACTCGTTCTCTCATCTCCTAACGCCGCAACGAAAGGGTGAGCAACAGTTTCTAAAGTCGCCATCCCCATTGCAAGGATAAATAATGCTACTCTAAAGAAGTCAAAAGACATATTGTTCGCAGCAGGAATAAAAAGGAAACATCCGCCTGCGAACAGCGACAATCCCAAAATAACGCCTAATTTATACCCAAATTTCTTCATGAAAAGTCCCGCAGGAATTCCCATCAAAGCATACGCTCCAAAGATTGAAAGCTGTACCAATCCTGATTTTGATTTGGAAATACTAAGCACATTTTGGAAATGCTTATTCAATACATCTCCCATCGTCAGGGCAATAGCCCAGAAAAAAAACAGGGAGATCACGAAAGAGAATACAACAAGGTACTTCTTTTCAGTAAATTTAGCTGAATTCATAAGTGTGTTTTTTAAAGTGTTAAAAGTTTATTGATAAATTCTAATTTTTAAATTTTTGAAATTCTTCATACTCATAATCCGGGCAAGCACCTGATTTTGAAGTAATAAAAGCACCCAAAGAAATAGCTTCCGTCATGATTTCTTCCGGACTTTTCCCCTGAATTCTTTTAGAAATAAATCCTGAAAGAAAGGCATCACCACTTCCTACCGTATCTGCAATTTTAATAGGAACAGCACCGAATCCATAATTCCTATCTCCAACAAAATATCTGGCACCTTTACTTCCTTTTGTAAGTACAATTTCTTTGATATTAAAGTGATTTTGAATGAATGTTACAGTTTCATCTTCGCTGATGTATTCTTCGCTTAAGAATTCCATGATCTGTCTCATTTCAGCTTTGTTCATTTTTACGATATCGGCTTTGTGTAAAAGCTCTTTAATCAAATCAATATCAATGAATGGCGGTCTGAAATTAACATCGAAAATTTTAAGTTTTGCGAATTCTATAAGCTTTAGAAGTGTTTCTTTAGACTTTGGATTTCTTGCAGAAAGGCTTCCGAAAACAAAAGCTTCAGCATTGGATATCAATTCTTTATGTTCAGGTAAAAAATCAATATAATCCCAAGCGACATGATTTACAATGTCGTACGTTGCTTCATTATGTTCATCAATTTTTGCAATTACGGTGCTTGTAGGGTTTTCATTATCAACCTGGATGTATTCTGTCGTCAGTCCCCATCCTTTGATCTGGTCTGTCAATTTTTTTCCAAGCTCATCGTTTCCGATTCTGCTTAGCATTTTAACATCAGTTCCCATTTTGTGCACATTGTATGCAGCATTGAAGGGAGCTCCTCCCGCTCTGGTACCTTCAGGGAATATATCCCAAAGAACTTCACCAAAACAAACTACATAAGGATTTTCTTTTATCATAAGGTTAAACGTTTAAGTTATTTATTAAATTTTTTATTTCACTGATTTTTTATTAATCAATTTTGCAGGAAAGGTTATTTTTCTACCGTCGACTGTATAATTATCAATCTGAGCATCAAGAACTTTCACAGCTTCTCTCGCCATTTCTATCAAAGGTTGCTGTACAAAACTAATCTCTGTTGGAAAAAGGCTGTACGCTTCTGTCTGATCAAAAGCAATTACTGATACATCTTGCGGAACTTTAATATTTTTCTGATTTAAATAGCTCAATCCTGCAATTCCAAGCTTATTACTTGAAAAATATAAAGCTGTTTTCTTTGAAAGATCTAAACTTTCATCAAGACCTTTATAAATTTCTTCTGTGATATTATTAATTCCAATTAATACTTTTTTATACTGAATATCTGCTGTAGAAATACGTTTGTCAAATCCTTCCTGTCTGTCTAACAAATGTGGAAGTTTCGTATCATAGCCAATATAAATGATTTCCTCAAAATTTTTCTCAACTAAAAACTCGCAAATACTTTCCGAAATCTCAGAATTGTTGATCATGATTCCAGGAATATTTACATTTTTAAGATAACGATCAATGGTTACAATTGGATATTCTTCTTTTAACAGTTTTAAAACCGCTTCATCAGAATCTACAACCGGTGCCAGAATCATCCCGTCTACTTGTTGTTCAGAGAAAAGCTCTGTTAATTTTCTGAATTTTTCAGGATTTTCATCAGAACTTCCGATAAGCAATGTATAACCAAATTTCATGGCTTCATCTTCAATATTTCTGGCAATACTCGAATAAAAATCATTCGAAATATCTGCCAAAATAAGCCCTATCAGCTTACTTTTACTCATTTTAAGACTTTTTGCAATCTTGTTGGGAGTATAATTAATCGTTTCAGCTACTTCAAGAATTTTTACTTTTGTAGCTTCGCTTATTCTGCTTCCTTCTTTTTTATTCAAAACATAGGAAACGGTTGCAACAGAAACTCCTGCAATTCTCGCTATGTCTTTAATGGAAGCTCTCTTCATATTATTTTATTAGTTTACGTTGCAAAAGTATCTTATAAAATATAAACAAAACAATAGCTGTATTTTTTTGGTCATTTGGAAAATTATTGTATTTTCGCGCCTTTTAAAATTTTAGAATCAAATAAAATACAAAACATTAATTATCAGCTATTTGAATAAAAATATAATTAATATTAATTTAATGTTAACCAAAAATGAAATCTTCTGATGTTAATTTAGTTATACTTTTGGTTAAACGTTTAGCTTATTAAATTTTAATATATTTTGAAAATAATTTAAAACTTGATAAAAATATCCTTTTATTTAACCTTTTAAAACCAATATTTTTGAAATATTACAATTCATTTTTATGAATATAGATGAAATCCTTGACAATATTTATCCTCTGCAGGAAAGCTCTAAATTAAGTTTAAAGAAATATATAACTGAGGTTTCACACCCCAAAAATTTCTGCTTAATGGAAGCCGAAAAAATAGTTCCTTATATTTATTTTATAAAGAAAGGAATTGTCCGCGCTTATGCTTCTACAGCCGAAAATGATATTAGTTTCTGGTTTGGAAATGAAGGTCAAACAGTGATTTCAATGAGGAGTTATGTTGAAGATAAGCCCGGTTATGAAAATATAGAATTACTGGAAGATTGCGAATTATATAAACTAGAGACAGATAGTTTAAGAAAATTATTTAACGAAGATATTCATATTGCTAATTGGGGACGAAAGTTTGCCGAACGAGAATTGATAAAGACCGAAGAATTAATTATTTCAAGACAGTTTAAAACAGCTCTGGAACGTTATAAAGATTTAATGCGTGATAAATCTGATCTTTTGAAAAGAGTCCAGCTAGGTCATATAGCTTCTTATTTAGGAATTACGCAGGTGAGTTTGAGTAGGATTCGGGCGGAGATTAAGTGAGAGGATGTGAGCGTTTTAGAGTTTGGGGGATTTAGTGTCTTAGTGTGAGTTTTTTTTAGCTTTACTTTTATTTTTTAACATTTGTAAAATTTTAACTGCTAAGAAATACAGAACTTTGCAGCAGAAAAATTTTAAAAAATGAATTGGATCATCTTAATCATCGCAGGATTATTTGAAGTTGCTTTCGCATCTTGCCTAGGAAAAATGAAGGAAACTACCGGAACGATAATGTATCTTTGGTTTACAGGTTTCTTAGTTTCTTTAACAGTGAGCATGCTTTTACTAATGAAAGCAACCCAAACCTTACCGATTGGAACAGCTTATGCAGTATGGACAGGAATTGGAGCCGTAGGAACCGTATTAATGGGGATTTTATTTTTTAAAGATCCGGTAAGCTTTTGGAGAATATTTTTCATTGTGACTTTGGTTGGTTCTGTGATTGGGTTGAAAGCAGTTTCTCATTAATTTTAAACACAAATAACGCTAATTCTTTGCACAAATTTTCACAAATTGATTTTACTTAAAATTTCGTGTATTTTTCAGCTATAAAAAACAAAAACGTCCCTAAAGTAGAGACGTTTTTTTATTTCTTGTAAACTACAGGTAAGATTTCATTTTGTCTTAACCCGTATTTTTTGATTTCTTCTTCTGTAAACTCTTGAGAATAGAAATTAGGTTCTGTTTCAAAACCTGCTTTTCTCAAGCGGTCAAAATAATCCATTCCGTACCAACGGACGTGGTCGTATTGCCCGAAATGTTTTTGACGTTCTTTTGGATCTTTAATGGTGAAATCTTCATAGGTTTTCTCCAATGAATTTCTCATCGGAACCTGAAAAATCCCCCACCCGCCAGGTTTCATGACTCTGTATAATTCACTGATTGCTTTTGCATCGTCTTCAATATGTTCTAAAACATGATTACAAAAGACAATATCAAAACTTTCATCAGGGAAAGGAAGATCCAGAATATCAGCTTTTACATCTACAATCGGAGAAAATAAATCAGCCGAAATGTAATCCAGATTTCTCATTCTCTTGAATTTCCTTAAAAATTCCTGCTCGGGAGCAATGTGTAAAACTTTAGCATTTTTAATAAAAAAATCAGTTTCATTTTGAAGGTACAGCCACATCTGGCGGTGTCTTTCTAAGCTTAAAGTTCCTGGAGACAAAGCATTTTCCCTCTGATTTCCATATCCGTAAGGAAGAAACTTTCGGTAAGATCTTCCGTCGATAGGATCAAAGAAATTTTCTCCTTTAAAAAACTGATAAATAATAGGTCTCGCCCAGATACTCATCTTAATAAGCATTGGACGCGGAATTTTATTTAATAAAAATTTCGTTACTTTTTTCATTAAAAATCCATTTGGAAAGGCTCCTCTTCATTACTTACGATTCCTAAAGCCTCGTAAACATATTTAAATGTAGAAAGTAAGACCGGTTTCCCGTTGATCACCGCTACATCATGTTCGAAATGTGCAGAAGGCAAGTTATCTAAAGTAGTCACTGTCCAGCCATCATTATGGAATTTCACTTTCTCTGTTCCAAGGTTTATCATTGGCTCGATAGCGATTGCTAAACCATCTTTAATCACTTTTCCGCTTCCCTGTTTTCCGTAGTTTGGAACCTGAGGATCTTCGTGCATTTTTCTGCCTAAACCATGACCTACAAGCTCTTTTACCACTCCATACCCTTCTTTTTCACAGTGAGCTTGGATTGCGTGAGAAATATCACCAATCCTTTTTCCTCTTACACATTGCGCGATCCCTTTGTATAAAGATTCTTTAGCAACTTTCAACAGTTTTTTAACTTCAGGTTTTACTTCTCCGATCTCGAAAGTATAGGCATGATCTCCAACGAAACCGTTTAAGACAGCTCCACAATCTACAGAAAGTACGTCACCTTCCTTCACAATATCATTGTTTGGAAAACCGTGTACCACCTGATCGTTTGGAGAAATACATAAAGAGTTCGGGAAACCTCCATATCCTAAAAATGCAGGTTCAGCACCATGATCTTTAATAAAATCATGCGCTAATTTATCTAAATATAAAGTAGTAATCCCAGGTTTGATTTCTTTCGCCAACATTCCTAATGTTCTGGAAACCAACTGAGCACTTTCTTTCATAAGACGAAGCTCGTCTATTGTTTTTAATTGAATCATTTTTTTGTTTAGATATTAGAAATTAGATGTTAGAAACTAGATAAAAAATTATGCATTTTTTCATAACATCTAATATTTTCTGATTAAAATTTAAAATTAAAAGCTGATTTAAAAACTAATTTCTAACATCTAACTTCTAGTTTCTTATAAAAATCTACCAGAAAAGTCCTTTTTTCTTTTCTTTTTTAAGTTTAGAATAGGCTAAAACTTCTTTTCCTTCTACACGAAATTCTATTCTTTCATTAATGATATTGTAGATTTCACCCCAACCTGGGAATCCTCCTAAATTTCTGTCATCAATAAACCAATCTGCATCCAGTTTTCTTGATTGTGTTTCAGAATCAAAAACTTCTCCTTCAAAACTTGAATTTACGGCATAGAATTCAATTCCGTTGCTTCTGCAGAATTCTACTGCTTCATCCAATTTTTTTCCGTGTCTGTATGTCCAAAGGATCAGTCTGAATCCTTGACCTTGTAATTTTTTTAATGTTTCGAATGCGAAAATCTTCGCTTTTCCAATTGCCGGATATGCATCATCAACGATTGTTCCGTCAAAATCCACAGCAATTTTTTTATTATTCATCATTTACCTTATGATTTAGAGTTGCAAAGATAAGAAATAATAAAGAGTGCCAAAAAACTTGACACTCTTACTTTATAATTTAATGATAATATGGAACTAACTTTTTACCCAGCTAAACTGAAACTGTAGATCCGGAGTAGAAACTCTGTCTGTGATTTTCTGTAATCTTCCCGGCAATTTCATTAGATATTCCTGAGCTTTTTCTGCTTTTTCAGTAAGACCTGTTACATGCTCAATCTTCCATTCATCCAATAAGTCTTTCATAATATTGATGTAATCCTGACCTGTATACACCATACATCTTTGCGCTGCATCTGAGAAATGTCCCCAAAGTTCACCCGCTTTTTGTCCTGACTGTCTCATCAAATGCGCAGGCATTACAATTTTCTTACGCATCATATCTTCAAATGCCAAGATCATTTCTGATGGATCTAATTCTAAAATTTTTGCAACGAAATGTTTGTAAGCTTTAGCGTGTCTCGCTTCATCAGCAGCAATTACACCACACATTTTAGCTAATTTTCCGTTTCCGGACTGCTTTGCCAATGTTCCTACTCTTCTGTGAGAAATATTGGTAGCCGTTTCCTGAAAACTTGTATATACGAAGTTTCTGTATGGGTCCATACTTGTACCGATATCGAAACCGTCACTGATTAAATATTGTGTTGTGATCTCGACTTGTCTCATGTTTACTCTTCCACACAGATAAAGATATTTGTTTAATAAATCTCCGTGTCTGTTTTCTTCACCGGTCCAAGATCTGATCCAGTTTGCCCAGCCAACTTTGTTTTCTTCCTGATTAATTCCCTCAACACCCATTAACCAAGATTCGTATGATGGAAGAGCTTCCTCCGTAATACAGTCTCCAATTAATGTTACGAAAAGATCGTAAGGCATTTCACGGGCGAAAGTCTGAATTTCTTCTAAATCATGCTTAAAATCATCACTTGACGGATCTGGAAGATAGTCTGAGGGTTGCCAAATTTTCTCAATTGGCGTCAAAAATTTTTCTAGAAAAGAACCTACTTCCTTTTCCAATATTCCCATTACTTCTTTCCTTACAAGACTGTGATACATTTTAACTATTTAGATTTTAATTTACAAAGATAGGATTTATTTATTATTTGGCGCATAATAACATATGTAACTCATAATATGTCTGACATAAATCATAAAAAATACCATTCTAAAGATAGAACGGTATTTTTTTAACATTATTATTGATTTTAGCTAACTAAAATATCTCCAGTCATAATTTCAGGGGTTTCTATTCCCATTACTTTAAGAATTGTTGGAGCAACATCTCCTAATTTTCCTGGTTTTAAACTCCAGGTATGATCTTTATCCATCACAATAAATGGAACCAAGTTTGTTGAATGCTGTGTATTTGGAGTTCCGTCCGGATTAATCATTACATCTGAATTTCCGTGATCTGCAAGGATGAAAACAGCATATCCATTTTCATAAGCTGTTGTTGCAACTTTTTCGATGCATTTATCAACTATTTCGGCAGCTTTTACAGCAGCTTCGAAAACTCCTGTGTGCCCAACCATATCTGTGTTGGCGAAATTTAAACAGATGAAATCAGCCGTTCCATTTTCTAATTCGGGAACGATAGCATTTGTGATATCGTAAGCAGACATTTCAGGTTTTAAATCATAAGTTGGAACATCTTTCGGGCTTGGA
Source organism: Chryseobacterium glaciei (assembly GCF_001648155.1). Classification (NCBI taxonomy): domain Bacteria; kingdom Pseudomonadati; phylum Bacteroidota; class Flavobacteriia; order Flavobacteriales; family Weeksellaceae; genus Chryseobacterium; species Chryseobacterium glaciei. The sequence goes on from NZ_CP015199.1 coordinate 4,486,446, forward strand.
CAAAGCAATCTTCTTTCGCCAACAAATTCCTCTTCTCTTCCTCCTGAAAAGAAAAACGTAACGTGAGGATATTTCTCTGTTTCCGCAATTCTGATCTGCGTTTTATTGTTTCTTTCTAAAACCTCTCCCATTGTATCCTGAAGAACATTTTCATCAAAAACTACATGTACATTTTGGTAGGTTTTATCGTAATTCGTCAGTGTAACGTAATATAAATTCAGCTTGCGCATAGAATAATCCGGATAATCCTGCTGAGAAAGCACTTCTGTAATCTCACGACCTCTGTCTGTACGGAAATTGAAACAAATAACCACATCATTATCTGTAATCTTAGCTACAGGAACAATGTTTCCGGTTTGCTTTTGATCGATCATGATGATCGGTTTTAAGAATTCATCCGTTACATTATTATTGTAAGATTCTTTAATTGAAGCTAAAGCATCGGTTGATTGCAAACCAATTCCCTCTACCATTGCATCGTAAGCCAATTTTACACGCTCCCATCTTTTATCTCTGTCCATCGCATAATAACGACCAATAACAGTTGCTAGTTTTCCGGTTGTATGAGTCATATGTTTTTGAAGCTCATCAATAAAGCCAAACCCTGAATGAGGATCACAGTCTCTACCGTCTGTAAAAGCATGAACAAAAACATTATCATGTAAGCCAAATTCCCCTGCAGCAGTTAAAAGACCTTTCAGGTGATTGATATGTGAATGTACTCCTCCATTAGAAACCAATCCGATAAAGTGTACTTTTTTATTTTCTCTTTTAGCATACTCAAATGCTTCCTGAATGGTTTTTTCTTGACCTAATGTTCCATTTTCAACGGCCATATTCAGTTTAACAAGGTTTTGGTATACTACTCTACCTGCTCCTAAATTCATGTGTCCAACTTCAGAATTTCCCATCTGACCGAAAGGAAGACCAACCGCCAAACCACTCGCCTCAAGCGTTGCGTGAGGAAATTTTGTATAACAACTATCTATAAATGGTGTATTTGCTTTGTCTAATGCTGAAACGTCTGGATTAAGACCCAATCCCCATCCGTCAAGGATCGCTAATATTGCTTTTTTTGACATTATTTTATAACTTTTGTACTACAAATTTATCTATTTTAGAATGAATTGAAGAATTTGAAAGACTTAAATTTTTATTAAAATTTTGTCTTTCCCCAACAGATATCAACATATTTAAACTACAAATTTTTCATACTGACTTTTAGTAAATCCTGTAAAGTTGTATTTCAAATATTTTGATCGGACATCAGTAAGTAAAAATACGTACTGAACAGAATAGGCATTTACACTCTATTTTTAACTGATCTTAATGCGTTCCTTTGAAATAGTAATAGAGAACAAAGAATCAACAATATTTACAAATGGACGAATCCGAAAAGCCTTACGAGTAGGAAAACTTAAAAAAACTAAATACCATGTTTACAAAACTAGAATTAATCAATTTAAAAACATCTTTCAACACTGCATATCCTGAATATTGCAGTCAATTAGATGCTTGTACGACTGAGACAGAGTTATTAGAAACGTATGAAAAAATTAAAGAAGATGCGTTTGCTAAGGCTAAACCATATTTAGCAGCAGGTGATGATCCTACCGGTTTTCCGGCACTGGCTCTTACTCCACAACAGTATAATAATCTGAAATCAGCAACAGGATCAAATATCAAAGTGTATGTTACAGCAATGCTTAATCAGGCTCAAATAATTCAGCCAAGTTTCAGTGTTGGTCAAACCGTTGCAACACTTATAGGAGGCGGTCTTACTGCAATAGGTACAATTGCCGGAGCAGCATTTGGTACCGGTATTATAGGCGGAATGGTTGCATCTGTTGCGGTTGCTGCAGGAGTAACAGCAGTTACCGTTGCTGGTCTTGTAACGCTGATAGCAGTTGCTATTGTTGCGGTAATTATCCCTATTCTTTATTTTATGCTTAAACCAGCGTGTTGTTTTGTATTAGTATTAAACGAAACAAATAATCAGCTGACATGGAAAGACGATTATAATGTTCATGGGAAGCCTATCGGACATACTCCGCATATTAGTGCTGCCATAGATATTCCTGAACCTATTCCTGGAGCTGGTAAATATGTTTATGCAGGTCTTGTACAAACGGATAAGAGAGATGCCGCTTTATTTGGAACTCAATATGGATTTACTTACACAGGAGACGTTGGCAAGTATAATGTTAATTTCGGGGCAGAATGTCCTTTAAGCAGTATTTATGTAGATAATAACTGCTATTGTGAAATAGGTTCCACATCAGAAAATTCAGCACGTCAAACAACTAAAAAGAATGCTTTGACCTATTCTGCAACAAGTACAACTCCAAAACTTGATACAAGCATCAAATGTAATTCTGCATCCGGATATGTAGCCTACTATATTGCAAGAGTTGAGGATGGTTCGTTAAGCTAAACCCAATTATAAGCTATATTCTTATCCATTGGAAAGAATCTCAGCCAACTTTATATATCAGCAGTACTTTCACGGTACTGCTTTTTTCATTATTACAATGTTTTTTATTCTTACCACAGATTTGCACAGATGTTTATGGTTAGTAATTAATTTATTTTTAATTTTGCTTTATGGATTTACGAGATCAATTGAAGAACCTTTTTCCTACTCATGAAGAGCAGGATTTTGAGATGCCTGAAGAGCAATTTAAGCAAAAAGAGCCTTTGGTATGTAAGTTTGAGAAAAAAGGAAGAAACGGAAAACCTGTAACGATCGTTGAAGGTTGGGAAGGAAGCGAGGAAGATTTAAAGAAAATCTCAAAAAAAATAAAAACCACACTGGGAATAGGTGGTTCTGAAAAGGATGGAACGATTATTATTCAAGGGGATAATCGTGATAAAATAATGGATATCCTTAAAGAAATGGGATATAAAACCAAAAGAGTTGGCGGATAAATTTAGAAATAGATCTGCGCCTGAGGAAGTAAGGTTTTTAACTCTTCAATTTTATTTTTTGTCATTGGATTTCCTGTTAGAATCAATGTTTTAAGATTTTTCAAGTGTTTAATTTCTGTTGGAAGGTCTTTTAAATTATTGTTCGCCAAATTCATACTCACAACATTTTTCAAACCTTTTATTTTAGGAGAAATCTCCTGAATATTATTGTTGCTTACGTTCAGAAACTCTAGATTTTTTGAATGAAATAAATTTTCCGGCAGTTTTGCGATCGCATTTTGCTGTAATTCTAAATATTTAATGTCTTTAGGGAATTTTAAATTTCCTAAATCATTGATTTGATTTCCCGAAAGGTTTAAAGACTTTAAATTTTTAATCTCATCTAAATCATCAGCAATAAAACTGATCTGATTTCCCTGTAAATTAATCTCTTCCAGCGTTGGAATTTTCATTAATGCTTCAGGAAAAACATTCAAACTATTGGCATCAAGGTGAATTACTTTAAGGCTTTGAAGTTTTGCCAGGTTTGGATTGATGCTTGTTAAGCTATTAAGATTGATAGAAAATGAGGTCAATTTTGTTAAATTTCCTATTTCGTCTGGAATGAATTTAATGCTGTTTTCATTCAAATTTAATATTTCCAATTCTTTTAATGAAAAAATTTCATCATCCATTTTTTCTAATTTATTTCCCATGATATTTAGGAAAAATAAAGCATCCAATTTTTTAATTTCTGGCGGAAGATTGAACAATCCTTTATCCCTGAAACTCATACTGTAAATGGTTTTTCCGCTTTTTAAAGCATCATCAACATTCGTATAAGTAGGATATTTTACAGGATCGATCTGAGCTTTTGCCTGATTGAGCGCTAAAATGGAAATAAGAACGAAAAGTTTTTTCATAAAAAAGATAAAAAGCCACCGATAATAAATTACCGGCAGCTAAAATTATTAATAACTATTTCTTTAAAAGTTTCACTGTTTTCTGGAAACCTTCTGCTTCAATATTCAAGATCAATACTCTTGATGCTTCAAGTTGTGAAGTGAAATCAAGATCTAATGATTTGTTTGAACCTGTATATTTCTTCGTGAAAACAATTTTACCGTCTATGCTGTAAGCTGTTACAGTAATGTCTTTCAATCCTTTTGGAGAGTTAATTTTAACCATTCCGGAAGTTGGATTTGGAGCAACTGTTACTGTATTTTCTGCAGCGTGATCAACCGTTCCTAAAGCTCCTGTTGTTCCTAAATTATCTTTAAGAGCCACAACGATCGTTGCCGATTTTCCTCTGTAGTCAATTGTATTTCCTGTAGCATCTACGTCCGTAAGAATTGTAGAATCCGGGTGTTGAATTGAGAAGAATCCAAATTTATGATCCGGTGTAAATGTAAGACCTGTAGGCTCTGATCCTGCCGGCATAGAAGCAAATAATTTCACTTTTGGATTTGCCTGCGTATGATCCGGAGCGATTACCCAGATGTAGTTTTTACCACCATCCTGAAGTACCCAAAGATTTCCTAATTCATCGAAAGTAAGATTGTCATTACCATCTCCCCAAGCTTCAGATTTCGTTCCCTGTGCAGTTGTGAAAGAATATACAGTAGAAAGACCTCCTACGAAAGTTTCTACTTGGGAAGCGGTAGTTCCATTATCCTGTAAACGGTATACTTTATTTAAACCTTTAGCCGTAAAATAGATTTTTCCGTCTAACGGACTGATGTCTACATCTTCTACTCCATTAAAAGAAGTTCCGCCTAATGACTGAGCTAGAGAAGCTGTATTATTTTGATCTGCTTTAGTTTTATTAGGAATCTGAATCCATGTAGCTGTTGTTCCTACAGGATCTCCATTGCTTAATCCCTGATCTAATTTTAAAACATATAAGTTTCCTGAAGCAAGGTTGTTTGGAGTATCCATGATGTATTTATAAACCATGTGAGTTCCACCATCTTCACCGTAATATGCTGTAGTTCCTGCATTATTTACCACTACATTTTCGTGGTTCATAATACCCATCTGCCATAATTTTCCTTTAGATCCATCAGCATTTTGAGAAATAACCTGAGCTGTTGCAGGGTCAATTTCTACCAACCATCCGTAATCCTTCATTCCATCAGCATTTACATCACTTGCAGTTGTCTGCTCTTCAGCTGTAACTACAGTTCCCCAAGGTGTAACTCCTCCGGAACAGTTTCTGATTGTCTGTACCAAACTTGGTGCTGAGAAACTTACCGCTCTGGATTTTGTTAACTGCCAAAGTTTTGTTGTAGCGTTATAATTGATTTCCGCCATGGTAACACCACCCGGATTTGTTTCGTGGTTTACAGAAAGATAACCGTTTGTGCTGCTTGCATTTTTAGCAACATAAGCAGTGAAATCATTTTGACCTCCAACCAATCCGCCACCTTCTGTATAATTATCACCTTCTTTTAAAACAAGCTGATATTTATGTTCAGTTGGAATGATTAATTTTCCTGTCTGTGCAGTCGGAACGATAGATGTAAAACAACTGATGTGCATTGAATTACAAGTCGTCGGGTTTGTTGTATTTGTTGTTGTTTTAAGATAAGCATCAATTCTTAAATCTGAACTTGTAGCTCCTCTGTTGTGTAATTCGATAGAAATTCTGTTGGTTCCGTTAACGAATTTTGATTTTGGAATTGAGAAAATATTATACACACTTTCTGCAGCTCCGTCAATTGTAGTACTTGATAATGTATTGAAATCAATAACACCTGCTGGCATATTATCTCTCACTACTTCTTCACCGTTTAGGTAAACAACGATACCATCATCTCTCATTACGCCTAATTCCATTGTATCACTTAGAGTAGATAAATTTACCGTGATATCTTTAGCAAAATAAGCCGTCAAAAGACCTGAATTGATAGTCGTTGTAACAGGATCACCATATCCTAGAGGGCCAGCTCCGGTAGTCCAAGTTGAAATATCAAAAGTCTTGTCTTTCCATTGAGCAACCTGTGCCTGATTGTTATCTTTGTAGCTCCACGACGAATTCTTGTCGAACACATAAGTCTGCGCCTGAAATAGAGAACTTGTCACTAATAAAAGGGCTGCAACTGTTAGTAATTTTTTCTTCATTTTAAATTTGATTTATTAGACACTGCAAAGCTATTTTTTTATCCCCAGCCCTCTATTAATAGGACTTTAAATAAATCTTGCCGAATATTAATAAATCAGGAACCTAATGTTAATTAGATTAATTTTATGTTAAATTAAAAAAATATTAAAAAGTGAAGGGTGGATAAGGAAATGCAATTTTTGACTTTTACATTCGTTAAACCACCCTTTCACTAGTAATTTATTTTTTGGTCTGGCTGATATCGGTCAGTGTATTTAGGAAAGCGATTACCTGCTTGATTTCGGTTTGAGTAAGGTTTAATTTATCAGCTGGTAATGTTTGATTTTTCATTTTTAAACCTGCTCCTTCTCCGCCGCCTTCGTTATAGAAATCCATTACTTCTTCCAGTGTATTGAAAGCTCCGTTATGGAAATATGGTTTTGTAAGCGCGATATTTCTAACGGTAACGGTTTTGAATGAATTCTCATAGATCCAAGAATTTTCTTTTTTAACAGGACTGTTTACTCTTCCTTTATCTGTATCAAGCTCGATTGGCAGTTGATTTAAAGGTTTTTTAGTAACACCCAACACTTCAGATTCATTTTCATTAAAGAATGGCGGAACCAATCCTGAAAAATGCGGTGCGAAGTGACAAGTCGCACAATTTGCCTTTCCCATAAAGAGATTGTAGCCTTTTTTAGCATCATCAGAAATTTCTTTTTCATTTCTCATGAATTTATCAAAATCACTTTCAAAAGAATACAGTGAGGCAACGTAAGAACTTAACGCTTTAGAAAAATTCTCTTTACTTATTTCTCCATTTTTAAAAGCTGAACGGAACGCTTTCTTATATTCCGGTTTTGTCTTTAATTTTTTAATGATGCTTTCGTAGCTTGTATTGAATTCATCTTGATTGTAAATTACGTGTTCAGCCTGTTGTTCCAAATAAAAAGCTCTTAAATCATAGAAAAACCTTTTTGCAAAAACTGCATTATATAAAGAAGGTGAATTTCTCAAAACCGTTTTCCCTTCAACATTACTTTGAGATCTTGTTTTTAAATCTGTAAAAGCATTTTCCGGTAAATGGCAGGTTGCACAGCTCATTTTGTTGTTATCACTCAAGTTTTGATCGTAGAAAATATCTTTTCCTAATTTTCTCAGGTCCGGATTATCTTCCGAAGATTTTAATAAGGTAAAGAAATAAGGATCGAGGAAATCGCTGCTGAAAAGGTTTTTACTTTTTACGTTCCAACCTGAAAACTCTTTTAAGTCATCTGAATTTCCGTCCCAGTTTCCGAATTCTTCATACAACGGTTGAATATATTTTTTGTAAAACTCAATTCTGTCAAAAGTTTCAAAATCTTTATTTTTTGAAAGATAATCGATGCTTTCCGTTAAAATTCCATTTGCTTTCTGAACGGAATAATTTTTAAAATAACCATCATTATTGATGTATTTTTTCATTCCTAATAATGCGTGACTTGCTTCTTCGGAAATATTTAATGAACCTGGAGTATCAAAACCTGTTACGCCTAACGTATAAATTCTAATCAATTCAATTCTTAAAGGCAAAGTTTTGTTATTTCCTTTGCTCAAGCCATTTTTTACAGAACTCAAATAGAAGCTTGCATAACTGTTATAAAGAAAATTAGTGATTGTCTTGATTTCCTCTTTTTGCTCTCCTGCTTCATCGGAAAATATCAATTCGTCCAAAACCTGCAAACCCTCTGGAGGAAGTGTATAAGCTGAAGTTCCCGCTGCCTCGATGTGAAATAATGGAGCGGCATTCAGGTGTGTTTTAGAAAATTCAGGGTAATGATAAGCAATATAAAACTCAATTTCTTTGTATGAATTTCGGGTGTTACTTAATGATTTTCGTAAATCTTCAAGAGAGATTTTATCCTCAGAAAATAGATGAACATCAGATTTTAGTTGCTCAAGCTTGCTTTTAAAATCAGTTAAACCTTTATTTACAACGGTATTTTCATTTTCTGTACCTGTGTAAGTAGGATTAAATGACATTATTGCAAAACCCATCAACAAAATGATGATAACTATCGGATAAGATCTCATGAAATTTTTAACGGCAAAGCTATGGTTCGTACGTTACCACAACTTTAATTCAGGATTAAATAATGTTTATATTTTACTTCAGTATTTTTTATTAATTTTAAACCCCGAAATCAAATTCATGATACTCAAAATGGTCGTTACACTCTAAAGACCTATTTTAAAATGATGATGAAAGGATATTGGGTGAGGATTTTAAAGATTTAAAACAAATCAAACTAAAATATTACTATGAAAACAAAACTATTGCTGGCTTTTGTGGCAGGGCTTTTTTCATTTTCTGCTTTTGCTCAGAAATTAGGTCAGGAAATGGCTGTTTATGCGGAAAAAAGAGGTAATGATTATTACCTGCTCCGTCTTGCACAAGACAAACCTGTACCTAAAGTTTACGTTTACTCAAACGGGCAAACGAAAGTTTACAAAGATTACAAGGAAATAAAAGATGTTGCCATGGATTTTCCGGGAATTGTAACCTCTAACAAATCAACAAAAGAAGAATTGGTTTCTATTCTTAATAAAGACAATCATTTTTACGAGGTTACTTCTCAAAGAAAAGATCCTAATAATTTTGAAAAAACAACCGTTACCGTTTACGAAGTTTCAAACGGACAAAAAAGAATTGTAGAAGAATACGGATCTATTATGGAACTTGTAATGTCGCCATATAAAGATGCTATTTTCATTGATATAAAAAAATAAATATACAATATGCTAAATAAACTTGCAGCTTCAGAATTGGTTCTGAATGATGACGGAAGTGTATACCACTTAAATCTTTTACCCGAAGATATTGCCGATAAAGTGATCCTTGTAGGAGATCCGGACAGAGTACCGAAAGTGTCTCAATATTTCGATAAAGTTGAGGTTAAAAAGAACAAAAGAGAATTCTACACGCACACAGGAACATTGCGTGGCGAAAGAATTTCTGTAATGTCAACGGGAATCGGTACAGAAAACATCGATATCGTAATGAACGAGCTTGATGCTTTGGTGAATATCGATTTAAAAGAAAAAGAATTCAAAAAAGAACATAAATCGCTTCAGCTTTTCCGTATGGGAACTTGCGGAAGTGTAAACCCTGACGTTCAGGTTGATAACATGCTAGTAACACAAAATGTTGTCGGATTGGATGGATTAATGCATTTCTACCAAGATTACGAATTTGAAAATGATTTTTCTAGAAACTTCATAGAGAAATTCCCTTATGCGAAGATCAAACCGATGCTTTATTTCGCTGATTGGTCAGAAGAATTGGGAGAATTGTATAAAGATGCCAAATACCACGGAAATACGGCTACTTTCCCAGGATTCTATGCTCCACAGGGAAGACAGCTTCGTTTGAAAGCTTTGGATGATAAATTCTTGGAAACTTTAAATGATCTTGGTGTTACCAATTTCGAAATGGAAACTTCTGCAATTTATGCCTTATCAAAATTATTAGGACATAAAGCGATTACCGTAAATAACGTAATCGCTAACAGAAGACGTGGAGAATTCTCTGCAGATCATCACGCTTCTGAAAAGAACCTGATTACTTGGGTTTTGGATAGAATTATTAAGTAATTTTTCCACCATAAAACATAAAAGGATCTCAATAATTGAGATCCTTTTTTTAACCATATTGAAAACTAATTAAAATTCATTAATCGTTACATAAAAATGTCCCGAATAAAGACTTGCAGAGTTACCTGAAATATTATTTAAAGCTATTGTAATTGTTGAAGTTGAAGAAAGTCTTGGGTTTAAAACTCCAAAATCCGAAATACCCGCAAAATCATTCGCAGGAGATACAACAACTGATGCTCTTGTTGAAGTCGGCTGATAAGCCGCCGGAATTGTAATACTTAATGTTGTCGTTTTCCCAGCCGGTAAATTATTAATAGAAGGATTCGGCCAAACCTCAAAAGTGATCTGATTCTTCTGAACACTACCCTTTTCACCCAGTTTATATTGTCCGTTTACATCAATTTTAGTTGCTGCAGTCGGAGAATTAGTTCCTATGCCTACAGAAGCATTGTTATCACCTAAAATAATAGCATTGGCTTGTGATGTAGTTGCTCCATACCCTATTGCCGTTGAGTTTTGCCCCGTTGCTGATGTTCCCGAACCCAACGCTGTAGAATTCTGATTATTCGTCTGAGAATTAATTCCCAAAGCCGTTTCACCGTTGGACGTAGTTTTTGCATTATGCCCCAACGCAATCGACTGATATCCTCCCGCAACAGAATTTTTCCCGATTGCAGTCGCTTCATTCGTTGTTGTTTTGGCATTATGTCCTATCGCTGTTGATTGATAACCATTAGCCTCAGAACCAAATCCAATGGCGGTAGCTTCGTTCACCGTCACTTTGGCACCGTAGCCCAAAGCGGTCGATTGAAACCCTAAAATTTGTGTATTTGCCCCTACTGCAACAGATTCGTTGGCTGTTACAGAAGCGTTTGTTCCTATTGCAATTCCTTGATAGGCACTGCTTGAGTTTCCTAACGCAATCCCGTTTTGAGCCGCACTTGCTGCAGAACCAAAACTTATGGAATTGTTTGCTCCTAATCTTCCCATTGTAGAAGAATTTACCTTAAATATCAAATCGTCTAACGTAGATGTTCCTAGAGATAAAGGCGTATTGCCAGCACTGTAGTTACCCGCGTTAGTTCCGGTAGTATTCCATCCACTGAAACTGTTGGTTCCGTTGTTGCCATTATTAATGTTTGAGCCTGATGCACTGGAAATTAAATTCCATTGAGTATTATTCCAAAAATAAAAACCTGCTGTCGTCAGAGTACCTGTTCCGTTATTCCAGACCAATAAACCTGTTGCCGGAGATGCGATTGTAGTAGCATCCGTTGAAGAATTTAAAGCTATGCTTGGAATTAATAATCCTTTATTCTTAGAGTTGATTTCTAACATTGCTGAGTTGCTTGGGGAAGCTATTCCTATCCCAACTTGGGCATAAGATAAACTGTGAAAGACTAAAAATAATCCAACAGTTAAGATGACATTTTTCACTTGAGGTATAGTATTTAATAATTGCTTATTATTCGAGTTGCAAATATATGAAATTTTCAATAAAAATACTATTATTTTACATAATTCGCAATAACTATACTATACAGTGATAAATATACCTGTTACTCACTGTTTAATGACAAAACAACAGTTTCAATTACCATAATAAAGCTTTTATCCATAGGCATATAAAAAATAAATTTAATAAAAAGCAGATTTAATATTATCAATTATTTAATTAAATAACACAAAATTGTGAATAATATAATTTTATTCACCGTTTGATGAAACAGCTTTTGAGGTGATCATTGACCATTCCCGTCGCTTGCATGTGCGTATAAACAACTGTTGAGCCCATAAATTTAAAACCTCTTTTCTTCAGATCTTTTGATAAAATATCTGAAATTTCAGTCGTTGCAGGAACATCTTTTAAGGTCTTAGGATTATTTTTTATAGGCCTACCTCCTACAAAGCCCCAGATATATTTTGAAAAACTTCCAAATTCTTCTTGAATCTCCTGAAATTTTTGGGCATTAGTTATTGTTGCTAAAACTTTAAGCCTGTTTCTTACAATCCCAGGATTTTGCATTAATTCTTCCACCTTTTCATCAGAATAGTCTGCAATTTTTTTATAATCGAATTCATCAAAAGCTTCTCTTTTACTTAAGATCGTATACCAGCTCAATCCGGCCTGAAAACTTTCAAGAATTAAAAATTCAAATATCGTTTCATCATCATAAACAGGTCTTCCCCATTCTTCATCGTGATATTTTCTGTACAGATCGTCTTTCTCGCACCATCCACAACGTATTTTTTCCATAATCATATATTTTAAATTAAAGATAAAAACGATTTGGAAAATTATTAGAGCCTGTTTAAATTTTATTGAGTAATAATTTTATAGCAGATAATTTGACCCTTTTTTCAGAGGATTCCATTAGGAGTTCGTAATTTCTGCATAATCTTCTATCATTATCAAACCAAGAAAAAGTGCGCTCTAATAATCCATCGTTTATGAATTGACTCAAACCCTTTTTCTTTTTTGTCTACCATAACATGTCTTTTGATTCCTTTTACTTTTTTACCTCTGTCAAAGCCATTGAGTGAACGGTTATTTCCCCAACGAACACTTTGACTGTCCATAATTCCCAAACTTGCCTCGGATTTCTGACCTCTGTTTCGTCGTACTTTCTCCCTTAATTTTGATAATAACAAATCGAAAACCTCCAGATTTGACTATTTTGAATAATAGCAATACACCAACTGCCATTTTGGAAAATCATGAGGTAAAAGTCTCCATTGGCAGCCTATTTTCACCAAATAACTAATAGCATTCCAAATGACAATCAAATCATATTTTCGTTTTCTGTCATCAAAATCTAATGCTTTTTTTATAAATTGCCACTGAGTTTGGGTTAAGTCCGTTGAATACATTGATGTTTTTTGTTTTGCAACTCTAAAATGACAATTTTTATGTAACTTCTAACCCTTACTCGTTCTTATTATTACTTTTTTAAACAGGCTCTGATACTTTAACGCATAATCTAACATAGTATATAAAGGATTAGATTCATTATAAATCGGTCGCTTTTCGTTATGAGCAGTTGCTTGGTATGGTTAGTAGATAAACTTTTGACATTTTTTTAGTCTTAATAAATCTCATTACCATTGTATCCTACTGTCTTAGAATGGCTTTCATTGGCGTTATTTGTCTTTACTCAGTATTGTTTTGTGTTGGTTTGCCGAATTGTAATTTAAATACTGTTATCAGAACTATTTTTTGATAAGATGTCCCTGTTTTCCTAAGCTGTAACACTATATTCATTATTTAACTTGTTTTATATAAGATATCTTTTTGCTGATTTAAAAAAATGCAATATCTTTGCAAAAAATTAAATGATTAAAAAGAAGGCAATTAATTTGGGTCTTTTATTGGGTTCAATAACCGCGTTTTCACAAGTAGGGATTAATACAGCTAACCCTACAGGCATATTACATATTAATGCCGGAAGTAGTCCGGAAGACACAAATCCCAATGATGATATCGTGATATCTAAATCAGATGGAAATGTTGGTATTGGGCATACAGTTCCAACAGTTAAGTTAGATATAAAAACAGCGGGAACGGCAGGATCTCCAGTTTATGGTTTTAAGCTTTCGGATGGAAATCAAGCTGAAAATAATGTACTATACAGCGATGCTAATGGGGTGGGAACTTGGAAAAAATTGTCAATATTTACCGGGCAAAATATAGTAGGCTCTTTTAATTGGGCAGCATACACAGGTATTGGAAACACAAATTGGAATGAAATTGCTACTCTGACAATCACTCCGGGATCACATATGATCTATACAAAAATTCATATACTTAATAGCTCCAATACTGGGTTTGTGAGAACGTATATAGGAACGAAAAATGTTGGAACTAATAATAGTAATCCACAAGATACACCTATACTTGGAAGTACTAATTTTCAGCCGCTAATGGGAAGAGATTTCGAAGTTACCCAATCCTTTGTTTATAATAATGTTACGAATGCAAATGTGACTTTATATTTTGTTCTTCAGTCGGATATTAATACTATCAGTAGGAGTGTATATAGTTTCAATAATCAAGCAACATTTAGCGGTGTAAGTTTAATTGAGAATTATTTCTTTTCAACACCTGTTGACTAAAAAATCCAGTCATCTTTTTGAACAATAGTTTAATCAAATACTGTAAAAAATAAATATTACAGTAGAAGCACTATTTCATAATGTAAAAAGTTTAAATGACTTATAATTAAATAACTCATGTTTAATTTGAGTTACGGTCAGTAGTTTTAATCCTTGGATATCTCCAGGGATTTTTTTTTGAAAATGTCCTTTCATAAAGCTTTTTAGTTATTAAAGTATAATTGACTAGTGGTATTCGTATTGGAATTAATGAATTATTCTTATTTCTCATTAGTAAGAAATAAGATTAAAATTCTTAAGTTGAGTGACCTAAAAGAACCCTCTTAGGGAATAATGATTATTCACTTAAACTATTTACCATGTCACAACGAATTTATCGGGATGCTCTTTTGAGCATCTCACAGCAGGAGCAGAAGGTCAACACATTATCGATGAGTCCTACCGTATGACGGTGCTTCTTCGTGATCTACTATGTAAAATGAAGGATCACATACTATCCAATGGATTTACCGGCAAATCTGAAGAAATCGAGTTCTTCAGAAAAATAAAACCCCAGATACTTGGCAAGCTGATCTACTACAACAAGGTAGAAACATGGTAAGTGTAGCCAATGTTCATGACAGTAAAGCGGTATTGTTACTGATGAAAACACTGCGATATTTACTGATCCCGCTTCAGGTAATCCTAGCGGACGGAGGTTATAGAGGAGAGATTATTGAAGAAATAAAAACTAAGTTTGGTTACACCATTCAAATCGTTATGCGAAACGATAAAAAAGAAAAAAAATTTGAACCCCATTCATAAACGATGGATTATTGAACGTACTCTTTCCTGGTTTGATAACGACAGAAGACTATGCAGAAATTATGAACTCCTAATGGAAACTTCTGAAAACATGGTCAAATTATCCGTTATAAAATTAGTATTGAACAAAATTTAAACAGGCTCTTAAAAAAATATTATGAAAATTTTAACAAAGACTCCTGTTTTTAGGAATGGTTATTGATTATTTACTAGCAACACACAAAAATATTTACTATTATGAACAATTCAGATTACAACAAAGCAGAAAATGCAGTAGACGACACAAAAAACTCTTTAGAGAATGCAGCTGAAAAAGCAAAATGGAAAGTGAATGAATTGGCAGATAAAGCCAAAGATTACATCAATGAAAAAAGAGCAAATGACGAGGAAGCAACTCAGGAAGACTGGCTTGATAAAGTGAAAAATAATGCTTCTGACGCTTGGGATAGCGTAAAAGATCATGCGAATGATGCTTGGGAAAAAACCAAAGATGCCGCAGAAGATGTGAAGGCAGAATGGAACAAGAAAACCAACTAAAAATTTCAGTCATATAAATATTTTCAAGAAAAACGGAGCTTTTTTATAAAGGCTCCGTTTTTTTATTATGCTCTAAACACAAATTATTGCTACATTTGTATATTAATAAACATTAAAAAATTATGTCATACGGTTTACTTAAAGGCAAGAAGGGAATTATTTTTGGAGCCCTTAATGAACAATCTATCGCATGGAAAGTTGCTGAAAGATGTCATGAAGAAGGTGCTGAATTTATCTTATCAAACGCTCCTATTGCGTTGAGAATGGGAGAGCTTAATGGTTTAGCAGAAAAAACAGGTTCTGAAGTTATTGGTGCAGATGCAACTTCTACAGAGGATCTTGGAAAACTTTTTGATGCTGCAATCGCAAAATTCGGTAAAATAGATTTTATCCTTCACTCTATAGGAATGTCCGTAAATGTAAGAAAAGGGAAACATTATACAGAAATGAATTACGACTGGACAGAAAAAGGTTGGGATATCTCAGCGGTTTCTTTCCACAAAGTAATGCGTACGGCATGGGAAAAAGACTGTATGAACGAATGGGGAAGTATTTTGGCGCTTTCTTATATCGCAGCTCAGAGAACATTCCCGGACTATAACGATATGTCTGACAACAAAGCGTATTTGGAAAGCATCGCAAGAACTTTCGGATACTATTGGGGTGAGAGAAAAGTACGTGTAAATACGGTTTCTCAGTCTCCTACCGTTACAACTGCAGGAAGCGGAGTAAAAGGTTTCGGAGGTTTCTTAGGATATGCTGAAGATATGTCTCCACTAGGAAATGCATCAGCTCTTGAGTGTGCAGATTACTGTGTAACTTTATTCTCTGATCTTACTAAAAAAGTAACAATGCAGAACTTATTCCACGATGGTGGTTTCAGTAATACAGGAGTTTCTCAAAAGGTTATCCAAAAATATGATCTTGAATAAATTGTAGCTAATACAAATTATTAAATAATATTAAAAGCCAAAGTAGAATTTTTACTTTGGCTTTTTCGTGCTCAAATTTCAAATTATTTTTATTTTTTTTGAAAAACTAAACTCTTATGTGATTTATTTTTTTATTTTTGAGAAGTAAAAACACAAACAAATGAAACAAAATATCTTACAAAAGGCAAACTCTTTGTCGATCCCTCCTATCTCGTATTACTTCATGCTTTCTACATTTAATTTCAATTTGATTTAAAACTGATTTTCTATGAAATTATTTTTGCAGCATCATATTGTGAAAAAAGGAGAAACATTGGAACAAATCGCAGCTCTCTACAATGTTCCGACTGTGGAAATTTTGAAATACTATCATTATCAAAATGTTCCCAAAGACAGTAATCATTTAGGTCATATCCTATTTGAAGGTCAGGAAATTTTCGTACCTGAAAGTCATGATATAGAACAGATTTTATTAGAAAGAAAACAAGCTTCACAAAACAGATTAGAACACTCTAATTCATTAATAAAGAACAGTTCTTTGCTTCCTAATTTCATAGGAATTGATCATTCTTACAAGGTTAAAATTACTGATTTAAATGAAGGTAGCACGGAAAATGAAACTGAGTTTGAAGTTGATATACAATATCTTGGAAAGAATGAACAGCATCATATTTTCAAATTTAATAAAAATTCAATCTTAATTAATGGTGAAATACCGGACATGAAAGCGTACGAATTGGCTTTGGATTGTTCTTCTGTTTTATTTCCTGTAGAACTAGGGATAGATTTTAACGGAAAAATTGCAGATATTCATAACTATAGAGTGATTTTGAATAAATGGAAAGAAAATAAACAAAGACTCCTTCAAAAATATAGTGACGAAAATTCTCGCCAATATATTGATAAAGTAGATATCAGAATGGAAAACAGGGAATTATTATTGAAAAATTTGAGAAGTGAATTGTTTATACAGTTTTATTTTTCACCTTATTTTAAAACGTTCTCTAATGGAAAAGCAGAAAATACAGGAAGATTTTCACAATATAAGATTCTGTATGAAAATCATTATGAAATTAATTTAGACCATGAAATTCATATCAGTCAATCTTCCCGATCCGTTGACCAGAGAAGTCAGGAAGAAATTATTCGTTATTTAGAAAATTCTTATGAAAATTCCGAGGATTCTGAATTGCTAGAATCTGAAATATCTGCCAATTTTATTCTTGATAAACAATATAAATTTCTGCAGAAAGCTGATGTAAAAATAGATTTATATCTATATAACGTTCAAGAAACAAAACAGATACAAATAGATAGAAAATAATTTTATAAATTTGAATTAACACAAAAATTACACAAATGATAGAATATAAAGTCAAAAAAGGCGACACTTTGTTGAGCCTTGCCGAAAAATTAGGTTTACCCAGCGCCTACTCCCTGAAATCATTTCACAATTTCAAAGGTTCCATTGAAAGAGGAATCGGAAACGAGATCAAAGCAGGAATGATTCTCACAATTCCCGAACCACATGAAGTGGAAACCATACATAAAAACATTGCTGAAAGGCAAAATAAAAAGGCTGAAGAGAACACTCAAGAGCAAAACCAGCAATCTACAGAAAATCAAAGCTCAGGATTTTCTTCCGAAGAATCTCAACAATCTTCCGAATTGCAAAAAGAAAAGGAACAAGAGAAAGAATCAAAACAAAAACCTGCCGGAGAACATGAAGGGAAACTTTTCGTTGCCCAAAAAGGAAAGGCCATTTGTGATAAAGGAACAAAGTTTCCACAGTTTAAGGTAAGCAGTCATAAAAAGTTATATATCAACGATAAAGATGGTGCAGAAGATTATCTTGCTGTGACAGAAAATGACCTGCAATTCAACCCTCCCGCTGTTCCTTTTGGAAACTGTTCTGTAAAAAACGGACAGCCCTGCAGTTTTGCTCCCGCCGGAAAATGGAAAAAGTTTTATAAAGACGTGAAAGTTTTGGATAACGCCTTACTCACAAAAATTTCCGAACTCCAATGTTCTGTTGGTGGAAAAATAAAAGTTATGGATCACGGACAGAAAGCCCAGCTTAGCAAACAGAATTTCAAAAATGCTGATGCGAAAGTGCATAGTTATATTAATCCTTTGGTGGATTTGGAGGAGTTTACAGATGAGTTAGACGGAGAAAATTTTTATATTTAAAACTTACTATTTTATGTCACAGTTATTAATCATAGGAGACAAAAATCCCGAAATAGGAAAGGAAACAAAATATACAATTTCTCTTGTCAATTTTGGAGGTTTATCGAATAACATCAATGTTTTTAACCCTATTTCAGAAATTCCACAATGGCAAATTCTTGTTTTGGAACATGGAAAATGGCGCAAAACATCTGAAAATACCAAACAGGGGGAAAGCGTATCTTATACTTTCAAACAAAGCAGTCTTTCAAGAGAAGGAATAAAGCTTGTTGTTACAAAAGGAAACGATAAGGGAGAATTAATTATCAAAACTAAAAGAGCCGGACAACCTAAAATTCTAAAAGTTGATCTTCTGGATGTTAATTATAATAAGGTCACAAAACCTTTGCATTATTTTGATACCCTGATTGCAAAAGCTCAGTGCACAGATATGGAAGGTGAAAAGCTTCATTTTACACTTTGGGAAGATGATGCCTTAAAAGAGGGACACAACAAAATTAATGAGATCAATAAAATAAATCCGATCCCAATTTCTGCAACCGTAAAAAGAGGTAAGGCAGAAGCAAGATTCAATATGGCTTTTTATACGCAGGCATCGATGATTGCCAATATGCAATTAGCCAAAGGTGATAAAAGTGAGGGTAAAAATCATGAATATTATGTAACAGCAGATTATTATGGGAAACTTGAAGCCAGTAACAATATAAATATCGCAAATCCTGATTTCAGTAATCCGATACAAAAGGCTTTTGATCTTAAATATCCCGACAAAACGCCACAAAAACCAAAGGTAAATAAACGTCCTACTCCACCTCCACCTGCGCCAAAGAAGGATACCTACAAAACACCTATAACTCCAAAGGCAAAAACTAAGGCTCCTGATCCAAAAGGAAAAATTATAAGTGTTGAGTTCGTAGATTTTTTGGGAAAACCTTACCAAAACATGAAGTTTGGAACACAGGTAAAAGCCAAAATCATTTCCAAAGACATGAAAGGAAAAACCATAAAACTGAAAATATGGGAAGATGATATTTCTGATCAATTGGTTTATGAGAATAATTATGTTTTAGGTGGGGATGAAAGTTATGCAACGCTTAATCTCACCAATGAAATTCGCAAAAAAGGTGATGATTTTAAAGAAGGCAGTGAACAGGAATATTTTTTAGAGATAGAATATGCAGGGCAAAGTGTAGATTCTGAGGTGATTAATGTGAATGATTCTGCGCCTAAGATTAAAGTGGAGACTAGGGTGAGTACTTCGGGGGTGAAGGCTAAAAAAGCAGATCAGAAAAAAGAGGAAAAAGTTTGTGAATGTGAAGCTAGAGTTAGAGCGTTTATGAGGATGTTAAGGGTAGGTGAAGGAACAGGAGAATTAATAAAATCTTCTGTTTACAATAAAGAAACTAAAAAAATGGAAGAGGCATATATTTCTCATAATTTTCAACGTGGTTATAGCACCGCTTTTGGAGGAAATAAAATCACAGATTTTAGTTCACATCCTCAAAAAATGTATGGAGATTCAAGTGCTGCAGGAGCTTATCAAGTTATGAGATATACTTGGTGGTGGATGAATGGAGAAGAACTAGATGATAATAATAAAAAAACTGGAAAATATGTTGCAGAACATGATTACATAAAAAAATACAAAATTTTAGATTACTCTCCTGAATCTCAAGATAAAGTATGCCTTGCTATAATGAAAGCTCAACGTCCTAATCTAATAAAAAAAGTAATTAACAATAATATAGAAAATTCAATTCAAAGTGAAGCTTGTTTTATATGGGCCAGTTTACCTGAAATGGATGACAAAAGCCATTATAAATTTAAAGGTAAACGTCAGCCAGCAACAAAATTAAAAATATGTATAGAACATTATAATAAATTTTTGCAAGAAGAATTACAAGGTATTAGTAATTTACACTTAAAAAAGGGATTTTTAAAGGAGTTTGGTTATGATTGTTGTGGGGAATCTGTAAAAACATCTGAAATAATTTCAAAATGCAAATGTCAAAAGCCACATTATAATATAGCTAAACCAGAATTATGGATTACACAAAAACCTAGTGAATGTTGGGCTGCAAGTGTTGAAATTCTAAAAAATTATGGCGTAATTGGGGGCTCTAGAGCAAATTGTATAATTATAGCAAATCAAGATGGTAAAAACTTATCATCAGTAAATGCTAATTCAGGAATTGATTATATTGACTCTCAATTAAAAATAGGTAAACCAGTAGTTGTTGGACTTGATGATAACTTAAGACAAACTTCATATAATGCACATAAAGCAACAGATCATTTTTTCGTAATAGTAGGTTCTGGATGCGAAAATGGGAAAAGATATTACACCTTTTTTGATGTTGGTTCTAAAACAAGAGATGCTGGAACAAGTTCAAATAACAAAATGTTTATAAATGAAAATCTGCTCATAGAAGGTAAAAGTAATGGAGGTCGACATAATTATACAATCACAGAAGTAAGAAAAAATAATTAAAACTATGCTACAAAAAAAAATACAATTTCTTTTTATATTATTTGTCACTTTTATTTCATGTCAAAAAAAAGAAATAATTCAAAATAAAAGTAACGAAACACTTCAAGGACACACTTTTTTAAGAGTTACTCAAAACAAATCTGGAAACAATTTATTCAAGCCATGTGATGCGGAAATAGAAACTTATAAATTTTATAAAGATTCAATCTATCATAATATGGGACAAGAGTCCGATATGATAACAAAAATTCAGATTTCAAATAACAATCAAAAAATTTCATATAAAGGCTTTAATACTAATACCAATGATTATGAAAGTATTAGTATTGAAAAGATAGAACCATTCTACTTGAAAATAAATAACGAATTATTTATTGATGAATTATATAAATCTAAAATTAAATTAATAAAAGAAAATAATTGCGATGATGATGAGATTACTAAATCAATTGATTATTCTATAAATGGTCGTTGGAAAATAAACTGTGGAGAAGGCATTGCTAGTATGACTGTTCAGAATAAAAATGCATCATTGATTGTTCTAGCAAACCAAATATACATTGAAATGACTGAAACAAAAAGATATGATTTTGAAAAAGGAATTGCTTATAAGTTAAAAGAAATACCTGAAGATTTGGGGACTTATGGAATTAAACTAGATTGGAAGGAATATATAAATGATAAGCCTATTGCGTACGTAAAAGTCATCGATGAAAATACTATAAATTTCTATTGGTATGGCTTCTATAACAATAAAACTAATAAAAGAGAAATGACAGAATGTCAATTTAATCAAGATAGCAATAATAAAGATTTAATACTAAAAAAATGTAATGAATAGAAATCTAATATCAAGTTAGAATGATCTAAAAATAATTAATACTTAAATTATACAAAAAAATGGGATTAAATTATCATTATGAAAAGAATAATATTACTATATACTTTATTGGGATTAATTTATAGTTTCACTCTTGTAAGTTGCCAAAAAAAAAGAACAAATATCTACCAATAATAAAAATCAAAAAATAGACTTAAAAAATTATTTAAAAATTCCGGTAGACACGGATATTAGTTTATTAATTGGTGAATTAGTCTCTAATAATGAGAATATTAATGAAAATTTTAAAATTATAAAAAAAAGAGATACAATATATCTTACAAAACAATTTTTAGAATCAGATAATATTGATGGTAAAAAATTAATATTAGAAAGTAATCACAAGTTTAGCATAACTACTAAATATGATGTTGGCTATAATTTTTCTGGCGATGAAAAAACCTCAAATTATTTGCCTATCAATCATGTTATACAACAAGATATCTATTCTAATTTAACTATTCCATCTTTTGATAAAATATATCATAATGATACGTTTCAAAAGTTTGAGAAATTAAACAAGCAAGAGATTTATGAGGAATCATTCAATACTTTTCTAAAATATTATGAAAGTAAGTCTGAAAATGAATTAAAGTCTTGCTGTCCTTCTGATTTTAAAAATTATCAAACAATAAAAGATATTGATCCTAAAAATATTTATCAATTAGATTTAGTCAAAGACTTAATTACCTATCCCGATTATAAATCTATAACTATAGATTTAAAAGATATAAATACAAATAAAAATTATGTAGTTAAGTTTATAAAAGAAGAAAATAAGTTACAAGACAATTTAAATCAGATAAATAACGCTTTAAATAATAGTAATCAATCTTCAAGCTGGGAAGGAATTTATTGGCTATATCCATATAACCTTGATAGTAAAAAAATAGGTAATTACTACATAAATATTTTTAATCAAAATAAGGAATTTGGTTTTAGTGGTGATGGTGAATTTAATTATAAAATCAGCACTAAAATAATTGATAATAATAAACTCTATATTTTTGATTTAAATAGCCAGTCTTCAAATCCTCTAGCTATTATTTATAAAAATCAGAATAAATACTATTTAAAAAGTAGTGTAATTAAAATAGAACGCTCTGATTTAAAAGAAACTCAAAATGGTTACCCAATAAATTGGGCAAAGTCAAGTGATGACGTACCAGATTCTCCACAATAATCAAAGGATGAAAAATTTAATAATTATATTATGCTTATTAAGTATATTTTCTTGCAAGAAAGTGCAAGAAAATTTTAATCCAAATACAAGCACAAAAAAAATTACTTTAAATAAAGAATGGCAAGGAGATTCATTAATTTCAGATTTGAATTTTATAAACTCAATTGATAGTACTTGTAAATTAAATGATGGTTTTTTTGAACGTTCTGATAAGCAAATAAAAGATGATAATTTAAAATGTGCTTTGTCAAAAATCAAATTTGATTATCAAAAATTAAGCTCTTTAAATTTCATAGCTTCTTTAGGGAGTATAAATTCTACAACAACACTTTTCATTAAAACCACAAAACCTAGTAATACTGAAAATACAGATATATATCATCAAGCAACATTATATGTTGAAATTAATAAAAAGATTACTGATTCTATTGTCATTTATAATTCAATAAATTTTTCTGAAGCTCTAACCGTAAGAGAAAGAAATTACTATGTTGATAAAGATAATATCTACATACTTGATATAGCCGAAGATGAATCTGGAGCAAATGTAGAAAAATGGTCACAAAGCAAGATAAATTCATCAGGAAAAATAATTTCTGTAAAACAAAAAATATTTCCCAAGGATGATTCCTACAAAATCAAAGAGTCTAAAGATAATTTATGGAATGGAACTTATTATTTTGAAGCATCGAATAGAGATAATGTAAAAACGGTTTTTGACATTACAATAAATTCGTTAGATGATATTTCACTAAATGTTACTGAAGAAGGTATAAAGAATAAATATTCAAATATAAAAGCAGAAAAAGTTGATAATGGGAAAATCAAAATAAATTATGATACATCTTCAGATGATATGGGAACAATATATATTGAAAGATCTGATAATGAATTTTATATTTCAGGAAACCCTATATATTTTATCAATTTAGGGAATAATAAAATGCCTTTAAAAAAGATAAAATGATTATTTTAATGAGAAATATAATTTTTCTATTCGCTTTCTTTAGCTAATTACTCAACAAAAACAGTTTCAGCGGCACCTTTGGTGCCGCCGAAACTTAATAAAAATGTTAATATAATGTTATAAAATTACGGTCTGTATAGAGTGCGCAGGTGCAGATAGCTTGGCCGACATTCCTTCGATCCAAAGATTGGTATCGATATCATTATCGGAATCATTCATAATTACGGTAACTAGCTGTCCATTTTCATTCATGAAAGTTGTTGAGGTTAGAGCAGCTCTGTTGGATGAACTTCCAATTCTTTGCGCATTTGGCTTAATGAATTTGGAAACGTGGCCTACATAATAATATTCATAGGTATAATGAACTTCCCCTGTTTTTGTATCCGCGATGATTGGAGCAAAACAGAAATTCCCAACATGGTTTGGTCCACCGGTTTCGTCTAGAAGAACGTTCCAATCGGTCCATAAAGCAGTTCCTTTGTTGAAATCATTGATCATATTTTTTCCGTACAATTCGCCTAAACTTACATCGTAAATTTTAGACATGTCAAATTGCTCTTTGCAACCTTCTGTAAAAGCCAGAAATTTATCCGGAAAAGCCCTTTGAGTTTCAATTAAATTATCAAAAAGCTGTGTTTTGTTATTCCATGTTTCGTACCAGTGGTAACCGATTCCTGATGCATATTTTGACGTTTCAGGATCGCTTAATGTTGTTGTTGCTCTTTGGTAGATCAAATCACGGTTATGATCCCAGATCATTACTTTTTTATCTTTAAATCCGTTTTTCCAAAGAGTTGGGCCTAAATTATTTTTCAGGAACTCCCCTTCTTCTTCAGCGGTGTAAATACAAGATTCCCAGCTTTGCGTTGCCATCGGTTCGTTTTGAACGGTCAATCCCCAAACATTAATTCCTCTTTTTTCGTATTCTTTGATGAATTTTACATAATAATCTGCCCAGGTTTGATAGAAACTATTTTCCAATCTACCTCCTTTCAACATGCTTTTATTAGATTTCATCCAAGCGGGTGGACTCCACGGAGAAAAATAGAACGTAAAATCTTTTCCAATTGCCTTTTGAGCTTCTTTAATTAATGGAATTTTATACTTTTCGTCGTGCGCAACATTGAATGATTTTAATGAATTATCATTCTCAGTCACATACGTATAAGAATCGCTTGAGAAGTCACACGAATTCATATTGGTACGAACAACCGTGTATCCCAACCCATTTTTCCCATAATAAGCCTCAAGAATTTCTTTCTGCTTATTTTTTGGAAGTTTATAAAAAGTTTCGGCCGATGCATCGGTAATAGCACCTCCGATTCCTATTAATTTTTGATATTTAAAATCAGGATCTACAAAAACACAGGCATCAGTTTCTTTTGGCTGATCCATCTTTTCGAATTTCACCGTTCCTTTATCAACCATTTTTTCGTTGGTCTTAGAATTGGTGAAAATTACTTTCGCTGTTTTTCCTGCATTTTTTTTCCAGTAATTCTGAGCATTTGCATTAAAAAAAGCTCCCACTACAAAACAACTTACTACTAGTTTCTTCATAATTTCTTTCTATTTTATGGAGAGAAAATCACTCTCGTTTCATTATTTATTTTGATAAACCCTTAATCTTCTTTTTTTAACGCAAAGTTTTATTTAAATAAATATAATTTTGAGGGAGCAAAGAGTTGCGACAAGTCGCTGATTAAGCATAACTATAAAACGTACGCTTCAACTAATCAACTTTGTTGATTTTCTTTGCCTCCTTAAAGTCAATAATCCTTTTAAATAAATCTTTGCGTTAAAATTTTTAGATTAAATTCTATTAATATATTTTCAAAGTTTATCATGCTGGAAGCATCTCTACAAAAAATTATTTAGATTCTTTCAAGAATGACAAAAATTGCGTTTGCTTAAAAAACTCACGTCTTTTACCACCAAAAGCAGGTTTCATCCCGCTCTCAGTTTTTGTAAACTAATATTTATTTTGACCAATTGATCCTTTTTGTCTGAACATCTTTAGAATTAGTTCCCACCATAATATCGAATTCTCCGGCTTCCCAATCATAGTTTAATTCATCATCATAGAATTTTAAATCCTCGGGAGTCAGCGTAAAGTTTACGGTTTTACTTTCTCCTTTTTTGATGAATACTTTTTGGAAGTTTTTTAATTCTTTCACAGGTCTTACCACTTTTCCGAATAGATCTCTGATGTATAACTGCACCACTTCTTCTCCGTCATAATTTCCGGTGTTGGAAACATTTACACTGATATTTAACGTCTGATTTCCTTTAAGGTTTGTTGAACTTAAATTCATATCAGAATATTTAAAATTCGTATAACTTAAACCATAACCAAATGGAAATTTCGGGTCATTATCTAAATCGATATAAGCTGAAACATAGTTTCTATCCGTATCATTTTTAGCTGGTCTTCCTGTGTTGTAATGATTATAATAAACCGGAATTTGTCCCTCTGTTTTTGGAAATGTCATTGGTAGTTTTCCACCTGGATTTACAGTTCCGAAAAGTACGTCTGCGATAGAATTTCCGGCTTCCGTTCCCAACCACCAAGTGTAAACAATCGTCGGAATATTGTCTGCTGCCCAATCAAAAACCAAAGGTCTTCCTGCGTTGATCATTAGCACAATTGGTTTTCCTGTTTTTGCAATTTCTTTCAATAAATCTTCCTGAACTCCCGTGAAATGTAAGTTACTTCTACTTTTCGCTTCACCGCTCATTGCTGAACCTTCGCCTAAAGTCATGATCACAACATCTGCTTTTTTTGCAGTTTCCACCGCTTCAGCAAACATAGATTTATCCTTATCATCAACGTTGGCACCTTTTGCGTATAATAAAGTTGAATTTTTATCTAATTGATTTTTAATTCCGTCAAACTGAGTGATGATTCTTTGATTATCATCTTTAAAAGCAATCGACCAAAAACCGTGATTTGCAGTTGTTTCTTTTCCAAAAGGGCCAATCAATGCAATCGTTTTCGTAGTTTTTGAAAGCGGAAGAATCTTTTTTTCATTCTTCAATAAAACAATACTTTTCGAACCAAATTCTCTTCCGAATTTTCTATTATCTTGATTGTTTAATTGCTCTTTTTGTCTTTTTTCATTGCTGAATCTGTAAGGATCATCAAATAATCCCATTTCAAATTTTTTAACCAAAATTCTTCTTGCTGCATCATCAATTAATTTAGGATCAACCTTTCCTTCCTGAACCAATTTTGGAAGTTCAGCCATATAAGCACGGCTTTCCATATCCATATCGCTTCCTGCAATGATTGCTTTTTCGGCAGCTTCTTTATTGTCTTTTGCGTACCCGTGAGGAACCATTTCGCCGATACTTCCCCAATCTGAAACCACAAAACCTTGATAGTTCCATTTGCCTTTTAAAAGATCTCTTAAAATATATTTGTTTGCCGTTGCCGGAATTCCATTAATATCATTAAAAGAATTCATAAACGTGGCAACTCCTGCTTCTGCAGCTGCTTTGAATGGTGGCAGATAAGTTTCATTTAACTGTCTTAAACTCATGTCGACAGAATTGTAATCTCTTCCGCCAACTGCCGCTCCATATGCTGCGAAATGCTTTGCACAAGCCATAATTGCATCAATATTTCCCAGACCTTTTCCTTGAAATCCTTTGATTCTTGCTAAACCGATTTGAGTTCCTAAATAAGTGTCCTCACCCGAACCTTCCATTACTCTACCCCATCTCGGATCTCTGGCAACGTCGACCATTGGCGCAAACGTCCAGTGAATACCGTAAGCAGAGGCTTCTGTTGCGGCAATTCTTTCAGATTTTTCAATTAAACTTAAATCCCAGCTTGCTGCCTGACCTAAATTCACAGGGAACGTTGTTCTGTACCCGTGAATTACATCCTGACCAAACAACAAAGGAATTTTTAACCTTGATTTTAAAGCTAATTCCTGAAATTTTCTGGTTTCCTCTGCTCCTGCTACATTCAGCATTGAACCTACTTTACCTTTTTTTATTTCATCTAAAACACTTGCCGAATTGGAGTTTTGAGGACCTGTTGCATACTCGAAACCGCTGTACTGAACTAGCTGACCTACTTTTTCCTCTAAGGTCATTTTAGATAAGATCTCCGAAACTCTTTGATCTATAGATTTCTGTGCAGAAGCACCAACTCCGAGTGCTACGAATAGTAATAAAAGGCATTTCTTCTTCATGTTGTTCTTTTTTTTAAAAAACGTATGTTGCAACCGAATTTCCCGAAAGATTGACTGTTGCCGTTTTTCCGTTATATTTTATATTAAATGTTTCTTCATTTTTTGCTCCGTTTTGCACAACCAAAATTCTCTTTCCTGCAGGCGTAATAAAAGCCGCAGTAGAAAGATTGTCGGTTTGAGTAGAAGCTATTCTTCTTGAATCAGCAGGAATAAATTTTGAGGCATGAGCAATGATATAATACGCAACGTTTCTCGTGAAATTTTCACTGTCTGAAACCGTAATTGCTCCTTTACATTCTGTACAACCTCCGTCTGTGTGAGGTTTGTATTGAGGATCATTAGCTAAATTCCATTCCAGAGCGATTTTGCTCCAGTTTCTCATAGAACCGATGACCACGTTTTTGGTATGCCAATTTAAATCTTCATTAAAAGTTCCCTTCGCGCTTGTCCATTGCTCGGTAAAATACAAATTTTTATTTGGAAAAGCAGCATGAACAGTACCTAAAGCTGAAATTTCGCCTTCATATAAATGAAAAGCAGAACCGTCAATATATTGCGCAGCTTCAGAATCACCTAAAATATTGGTAACATATTCTGGTTTGTTGCAATTGTGATCGTAAACCACAATTTTAGTTTTAATAGTATTTGATTTAAAAATTGGCCCTAAACTTTTCTTGATGAAATCTTTTTGCTGATCTGATGGCATATACAAGCTCGGATTATTTCCGGGATGTAAAGGTTCGTTTTGAGGAGTTATTGCATCAATGGTAATGCCTTCTTTCTGCATTCCCTGAATATATTTCACGAAATATTTAGCATAAACATCATAAAATTCAGGTTTTAAACTTCCTCCTTTTGATTTTCCATTGTCTTTCATCCAAACCGGAGCCGACCAAGGTGCTGCAATAATTTTAATTTTTGGATTAATTGCTAAAATCTCTTTTAACATCGCAATCAAATCTTTATCTCTTACCAAACTGAATTTTGAAAGAGAAGGATCGGTTTGTCCTTCCGGTAAATCATCATAAGAGAAAACCTGGCTATCCAAATCGGATGCACCAATACTTAATCTTAAATAACTTATGGAAATTGAATTTTTATTATTTCCGAAAAGTTCATTCAGTAAAGCTTTTCTTTTGGATGGTGAAAGTCGGTTAATTACTTCAACACTTCCGCCCGTTAATGTATATCCGAAACCGTCAACATATTGAAACTTTTGAGAATCATCAATGTCAATATTTTGAATGTTGTTGGATATTTTTACAAAAACTAAAGGTAACTGTTGTTCTAATTTTACGCTTTCATCTCCTTTTGTAAGCCAAATCTGAATTTGATCTTTCGTGCTTACAGTTGATTTACATGATGTTAAAGGCAAAAGTACCACACCGCCAATTAGCAGTGTAGTACTTTTTAAAAAGAAACTATATAAATTGTGAAACTTCATGTTTTAATAGCCAGGATTTTGCATTAAAGCTGTATTTACTAATTCATTAAAAGGAATTGGTAGTATTTCATTTTTACCTGCAACAAAGCCTCTTGATCCCAATTTAGCCGGAGCATCACCCCATCTTACTAAATCGAACCATCTGTGGCCTTCACCTGCTAATTCTCTTCTTCTTTCATCCTTGATTGCCTGCATAGAAACAGGAACAGATGTAAGTCCTACTCTAGTTCTAACTGCATCCAATAGAGCCTGCGCTCTTGAGCCTGAACCTCCTAAAGCTTCTGCTTCCATTAAATACGTATCTGCTAATCTGATAGCCATATAATTTTGATGGAAATTTAATTCTGTAGCTCCCGGAAGCCCACTTTTATCGGCATTTCTTGGCAAAAATTTATTTAAGAAATATCCTGTATCTCTAAATCCGGAAGAATAAGTGATTTTATTTTCATCTACAAATTTTTTGGCATTAAATATTGTGGCATCCAAACGAGGATCTCCCTGCATAAAATTAAACAGATCATCCGTTGCAGGATTAAAGCCCCATCCTTTATAAATATCCGGTGCATCATTATTAGGAGTTGCTGTAACACGCCCATATGATATAATAGCAATCATTTGATTAATAGAATTGCCTTCATCTTTCCCTGTTCCCCAAAAATCCCATTCTGCATTACTTTTATCCGTATGCATAACTTCCAAGATAGACTCAGTTGTAAATTTATTATTTACTTTCCATAAGTCAGCAAAGTTGGCTACCAGCTTATATCCATATTGACTTGTTCCTCCAGGTGTCCCATTAACCATTTCAAACTGCGCAGCAGCGTCGGTATTTTTTTTATCATACAGATAAATTTTTCCTAAGATAGCATGTGCCGTTCCTTGTGTAATACGCCCTTTTTCTGATGCTGTTGAAGTTGCTACAGGAAGATCATTAATTGCAGAAAGAATGTCTGATTCTATCTGTGCATAAACATCTGCAGGTTTCGCCTGAGGAATATTATAATAGTCATCATCATATTTTATAGGCTTTAAAATCAAAGGTATGTTTTTGAACATTCTCAATAATTCAAAATAATATAATGATCTTAAAACTTTTGCTTCCGCTATAAATCTTTTTCTGGTTTGATCATTCATATCGGCATTTGGAATTCTTTCAAACAAAAGATTCGCTTTTGCAATGCCTTGATAATAATCTTTCCAATAACTTAAAGGCATGATAATGGGGTTGATCGTATAATTAGAAAACCCTTGAATTCCTGCCCCATCAGTAGAACTACCTCCACCAGAATAAAAATCATCAGATGCTCCATTAAAGAAAGTAACATCATTTTCAAATCCCCCAGAGTACTTTCTCAACATATCGTATACAGCAACTAAACCGCTGAAAGACTGTTCTTCATTTCTAAAATAATTATCCGGTTCAAATGTACCTGAGTTTTGTACATCTTCCAGATTACTATTATTACAAGATACTGCTCCAAAACTAATTCCTGTTAATAATAGAACGGATAAACTTTTATATATAAATCTTTTATTTTTCATATTTTCTTAATTAAAATTGAACATTAGCTCCGAAAAGGAAGGTTCTGGATTGTGGATAATAAGCTCTGTCAATACCGAAAGTATCACCACCTGCAATTTCAGGGTCATATCCTGTATATTTTGTGAAAGTAACCAAATTCTCTCCTGTAACATAGAATCTCACTTTGCTTGCACCAATCGCCTGAGATACTTCTTTTGGAAGTGTATATCCTACCTGTACCAATTTTAGACGTAAATAATCTCCTTTTTGTAGGTAATAGTCAGACATTCTTGTATAGTTTTGATTTGGGTCATCCTGACTTACCCTTGCTATAGTATTAGAAGTTCCTTCACCTGTCCAACGATCTAAAATTGAAGTCTGATAATTGGCTTCCGGGATATCCAATCTTCTCAGACCTTGGAAAATTTTGTTTCCGGCCTGCCCCTGAGCAAATATCATTAGATCAAAGTTTTTGTAATTCATATTCAATGTTAATCCAAAAGTATATTTTGGCACAGAATTACCCAGATTTACATAGTCATTCTCATCAATTTTACCATCTCCATTCGCATCCAGTCTTTTAAAATCACCTGGTTTAGCATTGCCCTGAATTAGTCCACCATTAGCATTTTTATAAGCATCGATTTCCGCTTGATTCTGGAAAACACCTAAATTCTGGAATCCATAGAAAGAACCATAAGAAGAACCAACCTGTAATCTTGAAACGGCTCCCATTGACTGAAATGATGCAAAATTTACATATGGTTTATCATCCTCTAATCTTGTAATCTCATTTTTCAGATAAGCAAAGTTACCATTCGCTGAGAATCCAAAATCTCCCCAGTTCTTTTTGTATCCTAAGCTTACTTCTACCCCATCATTATTCATGTCTCCAATGTTTCTCCATGGGTTATTGATTAAACCAATGTACCCAGGAAGATCAATTCTTCTTAAAATATCCGTACTCTTTTTTCTGTAAACATCTACTGATAAATCGAAATTTTTAAAGATTTTAAGATCGGCAGCAATATTCAACTGAGAAGTTCTTTCCCATTTCAAATTAGGATTTTCTAATGTACTTGGAGCATATCCTATGTGAATAACATCATCTCCAAATGTATAATTACTTCCAGGAATCAAGAAATTGGCATACTGGAAATTATCGATAGCATCATTTCCTAATATTCCATATCCACCTCTTAATTTAAAGCTATTTACTACGTTATTTTCTGGCCAAAAATCTTCATTAGATACATTCCAGCCTAAAGACATTGCAGGAAAATTTCCCCAGTGATAATCTCTTGCGAATTTGGAAGAACCATCTCTACGGATAGTACCTGTGAAAAGATATTTATTAGCATAATCATATACTACTCTTGCAAAATATGATGTTTTATGTGTTTCCTTTCCATCCCAAGCATTGGTAGCTCTGTCAGTCTGTGGAATATCAAAGTTAAATGAAGCCTCCTGCCAATCGTTTGTCGGAAGATTTTTATAGGTAGTATTTTGACCTGAAGAAATATTATATTCGTAATATCCCTGTCCCAATAATACATTTAAGTTATGTTGACCGAATTTGTTTTGGTAAGTAACTGTATTTTCTGTGCTCCATTCAAATTTTTTCTCAATTTGTCTGAATAAAGTATTAAAATCATTTTTAGTAGCAGAACTTAAATAATTTACAGGAGTAAAAGCTTGACTTCCCCAATAAGAAAGCTTTCCGTTCACTGTAGATTTAAAGCTAATATTTTTATTAATTTTTAAATCAGCATAAACGTTGGCAATAATATCATCTGTCCAATTGTATTTTCCTAATTGTGTTTGTTGAAAAGCCAATGGGTTAGACATTTCTTTACTCACATAATGCGAGATTCCATATGGGTTTCCATTTTGATCTCTTACGATGTTCGGATTATTTAGATAATCACTTGGAAAAGGCTGATTATTAACTCCATCTGTAACAACTAGAGGTGTTAGTGGATCAAGATTAATAGCAGAACTTAATGGACCTCCAAATTCACCATTTGCATTGATCCCCGCAGATTTTGTATGTGTATAAGCAAAAGTCTGCCCTACAGTTAAAAAGTCTAATACTTTATGATTTGAGTTCAATCTTGCATTGATTCTCTTGTAATTTGAAATATCTCTCAATACAATACCCTCTTGATCATAATAACCAAAAGACGCATAATACGTTGATTTCTCACTTCCACCGTTGATACTAAATTCATGAGACTGACGCTGTGCACTATTAAAAATTGCTTTTTGCCAATCTGTTCCATTTCCATATGATCCAGCATTTGCAAATATAGGTGCGCGGCCATCGTTGGTATTTGCTTCATTTCGAATTGTTGCGTACTGATTTCCATTCAGAAGATCAAGCTTGTTGGCAGCACTACCAACCCCAAAAAATCCGTTGTAAGAAATGCCCAGTTTTCCTTTTGTACCTTTTTTGGTAGTAATCAAAACAACACCTTTTGCAGCAGAAACTCCGTAGATAGCAGCTGATGCACCGTCTTTAAGAATCTCCATTCCTTCAATATCAGATTGGTTTAGCCAGCCGATATTATCAACAACAATTCCGTCAACTACCCAAAGAGGATCGTTACTTCCAGCCCCAAAACTGGTAATTCCACGAACTCTTACTGTAGCAGTAGATCCTGGTTGCCCTGAATTCGAAATTACAGAAACTCCGGCAGCTCTACCTTGTAGAACCTGCTCAGCTCTTCCCGAAGGAATTTCATCAATATCCGAAGCTTTAATACTTGATATTGCTCCCGTCACATTACTCTTCTTCTGAGTACCGTAACCGATCATTACCACTTCCTCTATTTTTTGCTCTTTAGGAATGGTGTCATTCGTCTTGTTTTGGGCACTGAAATTTGCAGTAAAATAAAGGACTGCAACCATTCCCAAACTTCTTGATATTCTTACATTCATATACAGTTAGTTTTTTAATTCTCAAATTGAGACAATAAAAATATATTTTTTTTTAAATAATTAACATTATATTAATAAATATTTTAATTTTTCGTTTATTTTTGGGGGTTTAAAGCCCTATATTTGATGCCATAATTCATAAAATTTCATAAAAAGTTAATAAAATAAATCCCCAAAATGAATACCAAGCCTCCTAATATTTCACTTCCATTAAAACTTACATTTCTAATTTTCTCTATGGTTTTGAACTGCATGGGCATTGTAATTCTTCAACTTTCTGAGGCAAATATCACCTATGAAAAGCTGGGTTTTCTGGAATCTTTTAAAGATCTTCCGATAGCGTTTATTTCTCTTTTTGCTGTTAATTTTATCAGTAAAATCGGAACTAAAAAATCATTGATTCTAGCATTAACAATTGTTGGTATTTGCTCCACTATTTTGCCTTTTGTGGAAGTTTTTTGGTTTTATAAACTTTGGTTTGCCATCATTGGGACTTGTTTTGCGATCGGAAAAATTTGCGTTTTTGGAATTATCAGAAATAATGTTTCGGACGAAAAATCTTTAGCCAAAACGATGAACAATGTTGAGGCATCTTTTATGATCGGGATTTTTGTTGTGAATACAGGTTTTGGCTGGTTGATTTCGAGTCAGTTTTCTGAATATTGGAAATTTGGGTTTTTATCAATTTCAGTTCTTTCAATAATAACTATATTTTTATTTTCAAAAATAAAAATTGCAGAACCTGTACAATCTGATAATCAAGGTATTATCTCTGAATTATCAAAATTAATCAACCCATTAATTATCATGTTTTTAGGAGTAATATTTTGCATTGTTTTTATTGAGCAAAGTTTTAATTCCTGGCTACCCTCTTTTTATAAAAATCATTTGAAGGTCAATTCTTTTTTTGCATTACAAGCATCTTCTTTTCTGGCTCTTTTTTCTTATGTGGGAAGAACAATTACGGCTAATATTATTCATAGGTTCTCATTATCAAAATATTATGTATTGTGTTTGTCATTAATTATTTTGGTCTTAATTATTATTGTAGGACTGCAATATTTTCATTCAGATAATTCTATGGCGCTTTTATTTTTATTTCCGGTCATTGGTCTTTTCCTGTCGCCGCTTTATCCTGTTATTAATTCTAAAATGATCGCTCAGATCGATAGAGAACAGGCTAATCTCTTCACTTCGCTTATCGTTATATTTTCATCATTGGGAAGTTCGGTGAGCTCAATTATCATGTCTTTACTATTTGGAAAACAAATGTTAAATTTTTATCCTTTATATATTTTACTCGCTGTAACTGTGCTTTTTACGATAAGTTTAATTTATTTTAGGGTTGCTGATAAAAAAATATAGAAAATAATTTTATTTTTACTGTCATGGAAATCAGGGATACAAAAAATAAAGAAACTTTACGGGAACTCATTGATACAAAAGACTTTGTAGCACATGTGTCCGTGGATTGTACCATATTTGGTTTTCACAATAATATCTTAAAAGTGCTTCTTTTGAAGTATCACGACCTCGATTTGTGGTCTCTTCCGGGTGGATTTGTTTTTAATGACGAAGATCTTCGTGAAGCCGCCGCTCGTGTTTTATTCGAAAGAACTCAGCTTAAAGATCTATTTTTAAAACAATTTCATACTTTTGGGAGAATTGACCGTACAGAGAATAATGTACATCAAATCCTGCTTAATAATAAAGGAATTGAAGTACCAAAAGATCACTGGATTTTCCAACGATTTATCACGGTGGGTTATTGCAGTCTGATTGATTTTTCTATTGCGAACACCTTTCCTGATGCTTTCAATGAAACGTGTGAGTGGTTCGAGGTCAATAAGTTACCAAAAATGGCTTTCGATCATGACAGAGTTATCGAAACGGGTCTTGAGTATTTAAGAATGAATATTAATACCGAAGTAGCAGCAAGTAACCTTCTTCCTGAGAAATTTACGATGAAAGATCTTCAATCTTTGTATGAAACCATTTTGGGTGAGACATTCAGGAGAAATAATTTTCAGCGAAAAATTTTAAGTTTAAATATTCTTGAAAGATTAGAGAAGCTTTATGACGGTTCTGCCAACAAAGCTCCTTACCTGTACAAGTTCAAAGAAAGAATTTACAACCCTACTAATCAGTACCCTATCTCTAATGATGAGGACGAAAAAGTGTAATATTCGGGTTCAGAAAATTATTAAATAAATCTGAGAATTTTATTAAAAACTCCATTCAAAAAAAATTTCTCAGGAATAACGAAAAGTCTTATTTTTAGAAAAATTAAATTACATGTCATATTATCCTCTTACAAGCATTCCCGATTATTACGGAATTGATGCTTTACTTACCGAAGAACATAAACTGATTCGTCAATCAATAAGAGACTGGGTTGAAAGTTTTGTAATGCCACAGATTGATCAGGCTGCACAAGATCATACAGACATCCCAGGTTTGATGAGAGAATTAGGGAAAATTGGAGCTTTAGGTCCATATATTCCGGTTGAGTATGGCGGTTCGGGCTTAGATCAGATCTCATACGGTCTTATCATGCAGGAATTGGAAAGAGGTGATTCTGCGGTTCGTTCTGCGGCGTCTGTACAGAGTTCTTTGGTGATGTTTCCTATTAATGAATTCGGTTCTGAAGAACAGAAAAGAAAATATTTACCAAAATTAGCTTCCGGTGAAATGATCGGTTCTTTTGGATTAACAGAACCTAATCATGGTTCAGATCCGGGATCTATGGAGACTTATTTTAAAGATATGGGAGATCATTATCTTCTAAATGGTGCCAAAATGTGGATCACAAATTCTCCATTATGCGACATCGCTGTTATTTGGGCTAAAAATGAAGAAGGAAAAGTTCAGGGATTGATCGTTGAAAGAGGAATGGAAGGTTTCACAACTCCAGAAACTCATAATAAATGGAGCTTAAGAGCTTCAAAAACAGGAGAATTGGTATTTAATGACGTAAAAGTTCCGAAAGAAAATCTACTTCCGGGAGTTACAGGATTAAAAGGACCTTTATCTTGTTTAAATTCAGCAAGATATGGGATTTCTTGGGGTGTAATTGGTGCTGCAATTGATTGCTATTGTACAGCAGTTCAATATTCTAAAGAAAGAAAACAATTCGGAAAGCCAATTGGATCTTATCAGCTACAACAGAAAAAATTAGCAGAATTTTTAACTGAAATCACTAAGGCTCAGTTGCTTTGTCTACAGTTAGGAAATCTTAAAAACGATCATAAAGCAAGTCCGGCTCAGATCTCAATGGCAAAAAGAAATAACGTGAAAATGGCTATTGACATTGCAAGAGAATCTCGTCAAATCCTTGGCGGAATGGGCATCATGGGCGAATTCCCAATGATGAGACACGCTGCTAACCTAGAGTCCGTAATTACTTATGAAGGAACTCACGATGTTCATTTATTAATTACAGGAATGGATATTACAGGTATCAACGCTTTCTAGAAAGTAAAAAAAAATAGATAAATAAGAGTCTGGTCGATTGATCAGGCTCTTTTATTTTAGACATAATTCAGAGAACTTGTATTCAATGAATAATTATTGATTATACAACATACTGCTTGTTTTATTTAAAAAAATTAATTTAACATGAATTAAAAATATGAATTATGAAAAAATTAAGTCTTTTATTTTTGGGGCTATCGGCTCCATTTTACTTTTCACAACAGGCAGGTGATGTTGTCAACTTTGAACAAAAACTGGATTTAACGCCACAAGGAGCAGTTAATTTCATTGCAAACAGTTTTGGGGAAGAAAGTACGCCTGATTTTGTTTCTTACCTTAATGGTTTTAATGTAGGTTTAAAAGCTTATAAAATAACCTATTATACTAAAAATGAAAACAATACACTTGTAAAAGCTACTGGACTTGTAATGTATCCCAACGTAAGTTATAAGCTTTCTACAGTGGTTTCTGAACATGGTACAACAGACACAAGAAATAACGTTCCTTCTAATTTAAGAGGTACTTTGTACGGCGGTTTTGTAGTTGAGCTTTCTTACGCTCTCAACGGATATATCGTAATGGCGCCTGATTATGTAGGGATGGGAAGCGGTGAAGGCGCTCATCCGTATGTACACTATCCTACCGAAGCTTCTGCAACAATTGATTTTGTAACAGCCGCAAACAAAGTTTTAACACAATTAAATATAAAACGATATAATGAATATTTCTTAACCGGCTATTCTCAGGGCGCTCACGCTGCTATGTCGACTTTAAAAAAGTTAAATATATCAAACCCAACCAACCTGAATTTCAAATATGCTTACATGGGCGACGGGCCTTATGATTTTTCGGGAGTTACTCTTCAAAAAGGAGTTATAGAGAAAGAAATTTATCCGTTTACTGCATTTTTGGCGAATGTTGTAAACACTTGTAATAATATTGGTTATAAAACATACACCAACAATATTTCAGAAGTTATCTCACCGGAGTATCTTCAAAAATACAATGAAAACGTTATTCAGGAACATGGGGGATTACTTTGGGGACCATTTAT
Organism: Chryseobacterium glaciei; assembly: GCF_001648155.1. NCBI lineage: Bacteria > Pseudomonadati > Bacteroidota > Flavobacteriia > Flavobacteriales > Weeksellaceae > Chryseobacterium > Chryseobacterium glaciei. Next base: position 4,524,822 of record NZ_CP015199.1, read on the forward strand.
TTGGAGAAAATTATTCACCCAAAGCTTTGTAAATGATGTCACTAACAACAATAATAATAAATTAAGACAATGCCTGAGAGCAAGTGATGTTTACGATTGGTATAACAAAACGCCGATGACTTTGGGACATTCAACTGTAGATCTTGCTATTCATCCTGAAAATACCTCCAAGACTATTGATGTACAGAGAGGTTATTATCCGTGGTGGGATTTAAATAAATATAAATTAGAAGCCTTTTATTGGGGACCTTTAGGTCATGCAGGCGGAATTTTACCATTCGTTTTGGCTTCTAATGCTAAATTTAATACATTAAGAAGTGGCGGATTATTCAATGAATGGGCTATTTTAACCTCAAAAAATACAGATAATCAGCCAAAAACAAGTTCATTACTTTCTTCTCAAATAAAACCAGATTTACAAGATATGCAATTGCTTGAAGTTACAGATTTCAATAAAGAAAAAGCTGAACGTAAAGCAATGGTTAACAATAATTTAAGCACCTTAAAAGATGGGGTTTATTTATTAAAAGTCTCTGATAATAACGAAAACAAATTAATTCCTTATATTAAAAATACACCGACAGAAGTTACTGAAAATGAGATAATAAAGTCAAATAACAATAATATTTTAAGTTTAAAAATTAATCCGGAAGAATTATCGGCCGTTAATATTTTTGATGAGAATAAAAATTTAGTAAAAACAATATCTCAGAAACAATACCTTAAAGACGATGGAATTGATTTACATGATATTGATAATCAGAACTATACTTTTGAAATTGTAACTCAATTTTATAATCTTCAATTCAAAAAGCAAGTTGGAGATGTAACATTAACTGACAGTCCTGAAATCTTTACGAAAAACCGCCAGATCATTATTAAAGCTAAAAATAATTTGAAAAATATCAGTATTTACAGTATTTCGGGAGCTTTAATCTTAAATCAGGAAATTAATCAATCCCAATTTGAATCAAGAAGCTTGGAATCAGGAATTTATGTTGTACAAATCACTCAAAACAATGGAAAAATAACTAATAAAAAAGTGAAATTATAACATCTAACATTCTCAATAACAGATTTTTATAATTAAATGAATGCACTTCAGAAATGGAGTGCATTTTTATTTAATACGATTTAATATCTTCAATAAAGGTAAGGTTTGGATCTAGAATTTCCAAAATTAAGCTTTTAATAGACTTCATCGCATCATCTATATTTCCCTTTTCAAATTGCAATGAGACAACGCCCTTCCTCGCTTCAGCAAAGCTCCAGATTCCTGTTTCGATTGGCAATCCCCAGAACTCCGGAAGATTTTGTACCACATACTGATAGATACACAGCTGTAAAGCTTGTTTTCTTTCACTGTTAAGGAAATACTCATCAACATTATTTTCATCGATTTTTACGGTAAGATTTTTAATTTTCGCTGTTTTATAATCGATAATTCTTAATGTTCCGTTTAGACGGTCAATTCTGTCAATAAATCCGAAGAAAGAAATTCGGTCTTTAGTATTTTCATCTAAATAAAAATCTACATTTTCAAACCTTTTTTCAATATCAAGAATTTCTAATTTATTTCCGCTTTTTACTAATTCTAAATCGACATTCAATACACTTTCAATAACCTTTTTAGCAATTGCTTTGTGAATGAAATTCATCCCCTTTTCGTAGAACTCAGGTTGATGTTTAAGCTTTTCAATAGCGACATCAATATATTTATCAACCGCTTTAATTGATTCTTTTAAATCATTTTCTTTTAATACTTTACCCTTTAACACTTCATAAACTTCTTGAAGTGAATAGTGAACTAAATTTCCGTAATTTTTCACGGATAATTCTTCCTCAATTTCATCGGTTTCTGAGGTCTTTAAAATCTTCGAAAGGTAAAAATCAATCGGATTATAGAGATAACTTGTAAGGTGAGAAGCCGATACTTTTTCTTTCCATTTTTCAAGGCGCTCCAAGACAATATCAGTCTTTGGAATTTCGATAGGCTGAGTGGTGATTGGCTCGGAAGAATTCTCAATAATTAAGTGTTCGATATGGTGAGAACTTTCCATTTCAATCTGGGTGATAAATCTACTTTTTTCACCTGTATTTACACCCGAACTTAATGCATTAAATAGCAAATGAACATTCTTAGAATCCTGTATTAATCGGTAAAAATGATAGGCATAAATACTATCATTTTCCAAAAAAGTATGAAGATCAAAAAATCGTCTGATATCAAAAGGAATATAGGTGTTTTGAGAATTTCCCAACGGTAATTTTCCTTCATTCACGGAAAGCATAATTACGTTTTCGAAATTCAAAAGACGAGTTTCCAAAAGTCCCATAATTTGCAATCCACGCAAAGGTTCACCTTGAAAATCAATACTTTCTGTATTAACATGTTGATTAATCAAAATCTCCAATGTTTCCATTTTAATTTGAAAATCATATGGAGCAACCTGATTTTTTATAATTCTGAATGCATTTTCAAAATGAGAAACGTTTTCATACTGAATATCATCTATTTCCAGCCATTTGATCTGCTTACAAAAGTCAATTAGCAAATCAAGATAGACATTTGTAGAATCTGCTTTTTGAAGCAAATTAAAATAAGATAGTTCGCTTAAAAGCTCATTCAATAACTTTTTTGAAATATAAACGATGTTTCTCTCCTCTATTTTAGATTTAAACTGAATGATAATCTGCTCATCTTCAATAGATTTCGGAAGCTCTTCAAGGATAGGAAAAATATCTCGGTAATAATAAGAAGATTTGTTCTTTTCCAATTGTTTCTGCAAATAAAACAATTGTTTTATGGCATTAGAAAACGACAAATTCTTCAAAGGAAAACCCATGGTAATATTCAGGTTTTCAACGGCGTACATCACATCTAAACTTGCAGGAAGCAAATTTTCATCCAGCAAAACAACTGCCGTATTTGAATAGGTTTTATTCTCAATTTCTTTGAAAATTTCAGGAAGAATTTTTGTTTGAGTAACATTTCCTGAAACTTCGTAAACTTTTATATTTTTGGATTGATTAAAATCATCTTCAATCCATTGAAAAGCTCTGCTGTCATTGAATTCTTTCCATGTTTTATGGTTTCTCAAAAACTTTCCGGCTTCCTGTCTTTCATCATCAAAATAATAATGATCGCCTTGGAAAAAACATTGTCCTTTATCCCATTGCAAAAGGCTTCGTACCAATTTTTCTTCAACCGGAGTAAAAGCATTGAATCCGCAAAAAACGAATTTGTTAGGTGTATTTTTAGCAAAATCAATGATCTTAGATTTTGCAGTTTCGTGGATCATTCCTGATGTTGCCCAGTTTTTTCCCTGTAGTTTTTGCTTTAAAACAGGAAGAAAAACATTCATATTTCTCCAGAAATTAAGGAATTTTTTCCTTGGAACATCATCATCTTCTCCAAGATCCTGAGCCCATTCCTTTATCCTTTCTTCATCAAACATGTATTGTAAAACTGCCTGATCGCTTTCAGAAAATTTCAAAATATCATCCCAATCCTTCAATAACGTCGGGAACCACTTTAAGAAATCTGCAAAATCATCGTTTGGAATAAGATTAAGACTTTTATAAACATCAAATGCAAAAAGCCAGACAGAAATACCCTGAATTGGCTGTTTGTCGGCAATTTGATCAATTAATTCTTCAATTGTAAAAAATTTGGGAAGAAATCCTGAATAATTATTCTCCTCTAAAATCTGTCGGATAAAAACAATCGGACGCTTTCCTGGCAAAACAATGTTAAATGCAGAGAGATCTGCATTTTGAGCTAATAATTCGTTGATTATTTTATTGAGGAATTTCAAGAGGCTTTATAACTTTTTAAATTTTCTAATTCTTCAGAGATTTTAAGGTCATATTCAGCCTGCTTTGCTTCATCCATTCCATGTTTTGTGTCTTTATCATAAGTAACCTGAAAGTTTCTATAATCATTTAAAAGCCTGTTGTAGATAGCTTGAAAATTTTTATTAAAATCACCTGAAGTCTTTATTTTTTCCTGAACTTCCTTTCGAAGCTTTCGGGCAAATACTTCTGCAATGTCAAAATGCTTTTGCTCATGTCCTAAAACATAATCATTGATCTTTTTAACATCTTTCCAGGATTTATCTTCGTTGAAAATAGTTTCGATCTTAATTTTTACAGGAGATTTTGGATTTGAGGATTTAACGACAGAATATACCCAACCGCAGTTTGTATAGGCTACAACATTGGTTCCGCGTTGATTATTTATATTACTTTTAAAATTACTCCAATTGAGTTTTAAGCCTTCCTGCCAAACTATTTTTTGAGCAAATAAGATATTGGTTATCAATAAACAAACTAAAAAAATCCATTTCATTATTATTTTACTACAATTGTTTTGGTGATCCAGTTGCTGCCACCATTCCAGAATTTAAAAGTATAGGTTCCAATCTGTTGTGGACTAAAATTAATTTGGCTTGCTCCAACATGATTTTCCTGCACACATGGCCCGTTACTGATATATTTGTAAGCTGTAATTGTTCTTGTTAAATTGCTGTTGTGAATATAATCATACCCATAAAACCCTTCACACTGAGATGAATAGGTTGAATATGTTTTAATACTTTGCACGGTGAAAACATCCATCGTATCATTAAGAACCTTCACGCTGTCGATTTTTATTTTATCGACCGATTCGATGGTTTGATAATCGTCATCATCATTACACGAAGTAAAAAATAACCCTAAAACTATTGCCGAAAACCCAATATTTAAAAGTTTTTTCATAACATTTTACAATTTTTGATTATTATTAAATAAACAGCAAAAATTATTCCCTAATTATAATAAATTAAGAATTAAAATTACCTTTTGATACATAAACTACTCTTTTAGTATCAAAAAATTCTTCATCAAAATAGTTTTTAAGGTTGGAGATCTCACACCTAAGTCCGGCAAGCTCTTCTGCAAGGTCGCCACCTTTTAAATATAAGATTCCATTGTGTTTTGCGTTGAATTGCTCTTTTTCAAATTTGCCTTTCAACCATCTTAAAAATTCCGGCATTTGAGTAACCGCTCGACTTACTACAAAATGGAATTTTTCTTTTACTTTTTCCGCTCTTCCGTGAATTGCAGTTACGTTTTTCAACCCAACTCCCTCTGCAACAGCATTTACTACACTTATTTTCTTTCCGATAGAATCAACTAAAGTAAATTGTACTTCAGGAAACATAATCGCTAAGGGAATCCCAGGGAAACCACCGCCAGTTCCGATATCCAAAACTTTGGTTCCGGGAGCAAATTCCATCACTTTTACGATTCCTAACGAATGTAAAATGTGCTTTTCATATAGAGATTCCATATCTTTTCTGGAAATTACGTTGATTTTTTCGTTCCACTCGTTGTAAAGTGCTTCCAATTTTGTGAATTGTTCAATCTGTACTTCTGTAAGATCCGGAAAATATTTTAATAGTAACGATATAGACATATGAATTATTATACTGCAAAAATATGTTTTATTTCACTTTTATTCAAATTAAATGAATTTTGATCAACCAAAATCATTTCGCAATGCTCGGAATAACAGGTAAACTCAAATTTCCCGATTGATTAACTGCCTGTACCGCAAAAATATAATTATCCTTAGAAAGCGGAATTTTAATAGAAAGTTCAGTCGTAAAAATCTTTTTCTGCCAAATAGGATTATCCGTTTCTCTCACCAAAACATAATATCCCGCAACAGTCCCGAATTTCGGTTTTTCCCAATGCAAAACGGTAGAATTGGTAAGTTCTTTCACTTCAATTTCAACACGCTCAGGTTTTGATGTAGATTTGGCGAGACTAGCAAGTGCAGCAATATTTACGGCAACATTTTTCTTGAGATAATTGTAATCTATAAACTCAGGAAGATCTCCATATTTAATATTTTTTTCTGTTCTTACATCCTGATGTTGATGGTCATAGTTTTCATAATATTCGGTAAGTCTTACTGAGGGAAATCCATAATTAACGAAGCTGGAATGATCTCCACCACGCAGAAATCTGTCGTTTCTATATACTAATTTCACCTCAATCTTATCTACGTATTTTTCTGCAATTTCTTTTATATAACGAGCCAATTGTCTGGAATCTCCATCATTTTCCAATCCGATATTTCTTATGCTCATTGCTTTTTTATCTAAATCCATGTAAGGAATTCCCTCACTGAAAACTCTGAGAACGTGATCATTTATTTCACCAGTTTCTCCGGCTTTAGTGTTACCGATCATGTCATTATTTAAAACAGCTTCTATCTGCATATTTTCATTTTTGGCTTTTTCCGCCAATAATTTAGAACCTAACAGCGACTGTTCCTCACCGGAAAATGTAACAAAAATTACAGATGCGGGAAATGAAGATTTACTCAAAATTCTTGTAGCTTCTATAACTGCGCTTACTCCACTGCCATCATCGTTTGCACCGGGAGCGAAAGAAGTTCTGTCCATAATATTGGTGACGCGGGAATCCAAATGTGCGGAAATAAGAAAAATTCTTTTATCATTTGGATCGGTTCCTTTAAGATAAGCAATGGGATTTCCTAAATTAGTTACTTGGTCTACCCTCTTTCCATCCGGCTGAATGTCTTGCTGTTGCATATAAACCTCCATTCTTCCATTGGAGTTTTTCGAATAATCTTTAAATTTTTTCAGCACCCAATTTCTTGCAGCTCCTATTCCTTTACTTTTATCATTTGTTGAGCTTAAAGTGTGTCTGGTGTGAAAACCAACCAGCGTATTGATATATGATTTTAAAGAATCAGAATTTACTTCAGAAACATATTTTTTCACTTCATTATCTTTTGGAGGAACCTGTGAATAAATAATAAAAGGAGCAAATAATAAAAAAAGAGAATATTTCATAACAAATGTGATTTTACGAGAGTATTGTAAATATAAGAAATCTATAGTTTGGTTGCCATTTTTTTCAATCATACATTATTCACGTTAAGTTTTTATTATATATTTGTTACAATACAAAAATACTACATGAGCAAACTTTCAGATAGAGTAACAAGACTAGGCTTTTCTCAAACTTTTGTAATGTCTAACAAGGCAAGAGAAATGAAAGCTAACGGAATAGATGTCATCAGTTTAACATTGGGAGAACCTGATTTCGACGTTCCGGATAACATAAAACAAGCCGCTTTTGATGCAATTAATCAAAACTACAGTCACTACTCTCCCGTTCCGGGATTTTTAGAACTTCGTGAGGCAATTTCTAATAAATTAAAAAGAGATAATAATTTAGACTATAAACCAACACAAATCTGTGTTTCTAATGGTGCTAAACAAGCTATTATTAATGTTTTAGCAGCGATTATCAATGATGGTGATGAAGTTTTACTTCCCGCTCCTTATTGGGTAAGTTATGATGAAATGGTAAAAATGATGGGCGGAAACTCTGTCATGATCACCACTTCATATGTTAATGATTTTAAAATCACTGCAGAACAGTTAGAAGAAGCAATTACAGAAAAAACTAAGGCTGTTTTATTCAGTTCGCCTTGTAATCCGTCAGGTGGATATTATACATATGACGAATTGAAATCTTTAGCTAAAATTATCGCTAAATACCCTCAAATCACAGTAATTTCTGACGAAATCTACGAATATATCAATTACGAAACAAAAACGACTTCTATCGCTCAGTTTCCTGAGGTATATGAGCAAACTGCCGTAATTAATGGTATGTCTAAAGCTTTCGCAATGACAGGCTGGAGAATCGGTTATTCTGCATGTCCGGAATGGCTGGCAAAAGCATGTGAAAAAATTCAGGGACAAATGACGAGCGGTGCCAATACAGTTGCTCAGAGAGCATCAATTGTGGCTTTACAAACCGATCCATCTGAATACAAATACATGATCGATGCTTTTAAAATAAGAAGAAACCTTGTGTTTGATCTGATGAAAGAAATTCCAGGTTTCAAAGTTCTTTTGCCTAAAGCTGCATTCTATTTCTTCCCGGATATTTCTCATTATATCGGTAAGACTTTAGATGGAACAGAAATTAAAGATGCTGATGATTTTGCAATGTTTATTTTAGAAAAAGCTCATGTTGGATGTGTTGGCGGAGTTTCATTCGGAAGCCCGGAATGTATACGATTTTCTTATGCAGCTTCGGAAGACGATTTAAGAGAAGCGATGAGAAGAATTAAAGAATTATTAAGCAAATTCAATTAATTAAATCAGATAAAAAACATAACCAACAATAGAAGAATGAATTTTTTCAAAAAAATCACTATTGCCACAAGTATTGCTGCGGCAAGTTTCACTGGGTACGCTTTTGGGCAGGATTTCCAGTGGAAAGAAGCCAAATCCAATGGTTATTCTTACAAATATGTAACGAATGACCCTACTTCAGCGAGATATTATACGCTTAAAAATGGTCTAACGGTCATTTTAAGTCCAACAAATAAAGATCCGAGAATCCAGACTTATATTGCAACAAAAGCAGGAAGCAAAACAGATCCCGCAGATCATACAGGTCTTGCACATTATCTTGAGCACATGCTTTTCAAAGGAACGGATAAATTCGGTTCTAAAGACTGGGCAAAAGAAAAACCTCTTTTAGACAAGATTGATGCGCTTTACGAAAAGTATAATCAGACTAAAGATGAAGCCAAAAGAAAGGAAATTTATAAAGAAATCGATAAAACTTCAGGAGAAGCTGCAAAATTTGCCATCGCCAACGAGTATGACAAATTAATGGCAGACATGGGAGCAGATGGAACCAACGCTTTCACTTCTTTTGAGCAAACTGTTTATACAGAAGATATTCCTTCAAATGTTGTAGATAAATTTTTAACGGTTCAGGCAGAAAGATTCAGACAACCTGTTTTGAGACTTTTCCATACTGAATTGGAGGCTGTTTATGAAGAAAAAAACAGATCTCTTGATGATGATGGCGACAAAGTTTACGACAAGATGTTTGAAAGTCTTTTCCCAAACAACAATTACGGAAAACAGACAACGATCGGAACGATTGAGCATTTGAAAAACCCTTCTCTTACAGCGATCAGAGAATATTTCAACAATTA